>CAYMWA010000369.1:0-1515 GCA_964393795.1 uncultured Roseivirgaceae bacterium | reverse complement strand
GGTACCGATATCGAGCCGAACTGCTTTCAGGGCATACTCCAGGTATTTCGCGGTGTTCGGCAAATAGTTGGCATAGAAATCAGACAAAGAGCCGATCACGAGATCTGAGTTGGGATTATATTCCAACGCTTTCTCGAAATACGGAACGGCAGCTGAATACTCCTTCTTGTGCACATAGGAAAATGCCTTTGCCAACAGGCTTTCGGCCAGCTTGGGATCATAAAGCAAAGCCTTATCAGCATAACTTTCAATGTCTTTCGTGTGTTTCTTCTCTGTTTGGTAGAGGTCTATCAGGAAAAGAGCAATAGAAGCATTGGCATATGCTTCCGCGAATTTCGGGTCGCGTTCAATGGCCTTTCGAAGAAATGACACACCTCTCGCCAGCTCCTTACTTCCAAAGTAAACGTGGTCTCTTCCTTTCAAAAACCAGTTGTACGCTTCGAGATCTTCTGTTGGAATTTTTTCAATCCGTTTTTCCTCTTCCGGCGTAATGACGGCCCGAATCTCGTCAGCAATATCCTTGGCCACCTCGCGTTGTAAAGCGAAGATGTCTTCTGCTTCACGCTTGTATTGGCGCCCCCATAAGTGTCGGTCTGTCGAACCTTCGATTAATTGTATATTAAGAAGTATCCTATCTCCAATCTTCTGACCACTCCCCTCAACGAAGTAGCGCACATTCAGTTCCTGCGAAATCTCGGGGATCGATTTCGTTGTATTCCGGTATTTTTCGGACGACGTGCGGCTGATAACCTTAAGATCCTTTATCTGCTGGAGATTCAGCAAAGTGGACTCCATCAAACCATTGATAAGGTACAGATTGGTTGAGTCGCTGCTGTCATTCTTGAAAGGCAACACCACAATCGATTTCTCCTGCGGCGCCGATGACGGCCATTGTTTGTAAGCGGCGAAGGCAATCACCAAAAATACCATTAATGCAGCCGATGCCCATAGGACACCCCGCGTTGTACGGCTCAGTTCGATCACCGACGCTGCCAAAGTTTCGCTATTGTCCCGTTTCCCGACTTCTCCTGGCGGATACCCATAATACTCGCGGAAGCACTTGATGAAATAGGAGGCACTGTTGAAACCCACCTGCTGCGAAACCTCAAACACATTCATGGATGATTTGCGCAACAGTTCCATCGCTCGCTTCAGCCGGATCTGGTTGATCAGCTGACTGACCGACAACTTGGTCTCCTTTTTTACCTTGCGAAGAAGATTCGAGCGGCTCATATGCATTTCTCCGGCCAATTCGGAGACCCCGAAATGTTCATCAGCGATGTTCCTCTCCACCACTGCTGTGATCTCGTTCAAAAAAAGGTCATTAATTCGGCTGGGATCTGACATAAATGCGCTGGCGTTTGCGTGTGAGATCTATACTTGCTCGATGGAAACCAGGTTGCCTTTGCGTTTAACAATGTCCCGGAACTGCCAGAACACGTTCTCCGCGCCGTGATAGTCCCTTCAAATCGGGTTTTTCTGGAGTTTATTAAAAGCCTCTTTCCAGCTCAATTT
>CAYMWA010000368.1:0-1563 GCA_964393795.1 uncultured Roseivirgaceae bacterium | reverse complement strand
CAAATGGCGCATATTATTCAATTATGATACAGCGGTTGTTCACCACATCGTCTTCCACTTTCTTGTATTTAACGTCGCGAAGCACCCTTCCGTCTGGATATTGAACGCTTACTTTGTCGTTTCGACCGGCAACTTTCTGCGACTTTGCCGGCATCACCTTTTCCTGCGCCGGCCGGTCGGCTTGCGCCTGGCCACCGCCGCCGCTCAACAGCGATTTCGATTCCTCCTTTTGCTCGTTCAGCCGAGCCCTGCGCTGCGCCCGTGCTTCCTGAACCTGTTCCGGTTTCTGCACCGGGATGTCGGCTTTCATCAGGAACGAAATGGTATCTTCATTCACTTTCGCAATGAATCGCTTGAACAGTTCAAATCCCTCGAACTTGTAGATCAACAGCGGATCTTTTTGTTCATACACCGCGTTCTGCACCGACTGCTTCAGGTCGTCCATTTCACGGAGGTGTTCCTTCCACTGCTGGTCGATAATCGCCAGCGCGATCATCTTTTCCATGGCCTTGATCAGTTCGGCGTTGTTCGTCTGCACGCACTTCTCAAGCGATGCGGCGACACCGATCTGCTTGGTGCCGTCAGTGAACGGAACGAGAATATTTTCAATTGTCGCGCCGCGTGTCTTGTGAATTTCGCGCACCACCGGCATCGCTTTCTCCGCCACCATCTTGTTCTTCTGACGGTAGTGGTCAAGTGCTTTGTTATATAGATCGTTTGTCAACGCATCCGCACTGTCCTTCTCAAACGTTTCCTTTGAAAGTTCATAGTCAAGGCCGAGCACGCTGAGTGCATTGAGGCGAAGGCTCTCGTAGTCATTGGCGTTCTTGGCATTGATCACCATGTCCTCGCAGGTATCGTACAGCATGGTGAGGATGTCGAGCTCAAGGCGTTCGCCGAACAGCGCATTCTTCCTCCGCTTGTAGATTACTTCGCGCTGGCTGTTCATCACGTTATCGTATTCCAGCAAACGCTTTCTGATGCCGAAGTTGTTCTCCTCCACTTTCTTTTGTGCGCGCTCAATTGAGCTGGTCACCATCGAATGCTGAATGACTTCGCCTTCCTTGAGCCCAAGCTTGTCCATGACCCGCGCGATGCGTTCAGGCATAAAGAGACGCATCAGGTTGTCTTCCAGCGAAACGAAGAACTGCGACGTACCGGGATCGCCCTGGCGACCGGATCGCCCGCGCAACTGACGGTCTACACGCCGTGACTCGTGGCGCTCGGTACCGACAATGGCCAGACCACCGGCTGCCTTCGACTCGGCCGTAAGTTTGATATCGGTACCGCGACCTGCCATGTTCGTGGCAATTGTCACTGTCCCTGGTTTCCCGGCTTCGGCCACAATTTCCGCCTCGCGCTGGTGTTGCTTGGCGTTCAACACCTGGTGCTTGATCTTCCGGATCTGAAGCATTCGGCTGACGAGTTCGGAAATTTCGACTGACGTCGTCCCGACGAGCACCGGTCGACCCTCGTTTGTCAGCCGCACAATTTCTTCAATCACGGCGTTGAACTTCTCCCGCACGGTCTTGTACACGAGGTCGTCAAAGTCTTTCCTGACAA
>CAYMWA010000367.1:0-1564 GCA_964393795.1 uncultured Roseivirgaceae bacterium | reverse complement strand
GTGACAGTTCAAGAGTTGTGTTGAATGAGAACAGTTCTCTTTTTGTCAACATGACGTCGGAAGTCCGCGAAGCCACACTCTCTGGAGAAGGGTTTTTTCAAATAACGAAAGATAAAAGGCCATTTATCGTTCATGCAGGCGCGGTGACCCTTAGGGTACTGGGTACTTCATTTATTGTCAAAAATGAGGCTGGTTTTCCTGTGGAGGTATATGTTATTTCCGGTAGAATTTCCCTGGCGTACCAAGGCCTGAAAGAACAGCTTTCAGGGGGCGAAATGGCAACGGTGGATGCCAATAGCGGAATTCAGAAATATCTCAATGATGACCCCAACTTCAACTCCTGGTATACACGGGATCTTGTCTTCAATAAAGCCGAATTAAGGGAGGTTTTGTCTGCACTCAGAAAGCATTATAACGTCATGTTTCATGTGACAAATACACAAGTGCTGGACTGCAGATTTACAGGTAAATTTCAAGATGCACGGATCGATGATATAATCGAAATTTTGTCGTATAGCCTGAATATCAAGTTTCAACTTCAAAAAAAGGATAACTACGAAGTCTCCGGTAAAGGTTGCAAATGAAAAATCGGATAGCACTATGCCTGGCGTTAATGCCCGTTATGTTGTTTAGCTCACTGAGCGCTCAGGGGCAATTTGACGCTTCGCGTCCTGTAACGTTGCAGATTGATAATATTGCCCTTGAGGAGCTCTTTACAAGGCTTGAGCTTGAGTTTGGTATCAGCATTGCATACGGGAGTGACAACATCCCTACAAACTTCATGATTTCATTCAACGTTACGAATGCGACATTGATTGAAACAATCGAGATAATTTGTTCAGAAGCTGGGCTGACGTATCAAATTATTGACGACGTGGTGATATTCCAGCGATCGGAAAGAGCGCTCCAACTTGATACGATCAGGTCAGGTCTTTCACCAGCATCCTATGCGACATTGCACACTCGGGAAACAACGCCGGTTTCGAATAAAATGAGTCGGGAATCCGATTCATTATCATTTGATTCGTCACGTCGAGAAGTATCGTTGCCACGACGTGAGTTCCACTTCTCTTCGCCAAAGAAGGTACTCCAGCTAAAAAACATTCAATTCAGATCGATGATACCACCACAGACCAGAGCTCGAAGGCCATTGGTTTACCAGGCCGGTTTGTTCCTCGCCTATGCTGCCGATTTCGATAATTTCCATTTTTTGGAAAGAGAGCTCGACTTTCAAACCTTTAGCCGCGCATGGAACCAAAGTTTCGGGATTGGAGGATATGTCGTCTTGAATCCTAAAGTTTACATTTCGTTAGCCGTTGGATATTCGTCAAAGGATTTCAGGCTGGACTACAACTACGTGGTTCTGGACCCCGACGACCCTTTTCCCATCCCAGACCGTACAACGGTTCAGTCCCGATACCTGGATTTTCCTTTTACACTTGGTTATGGCGTACTTGAAAAGAGGCAATATTCGCTTTGGATGACGGCCGGGATTAGTTCTTCATTACTGGTATCCAAGAATGAAAAGACGACCTATCATAACCATAGTGAGAAGTTGACCGAG
>CAYMWA010000366.1:0-1603 GCA_964393795.1 uncultured Roseivirgaceae bacterium | reverse complement strand
GCAAAGTTCGCAAAGGAGAAATCTAGCGCAGCTGGAAAACTGCCTCAGATTCCCAGCTCGATCTGAAAGATTCCTGACCAGAACCCTCCGGCATGGCTGTCATCTCGCAGATTGGTGTGATTCGCGCGGACGATGTTTGCCTGGACCTTCAGCCGATGTCCGACAATGTATTTGGTGACGCCCAGCTCGATTTGCTGTGTTTGCTTTTCACTGATCTGAGGGAACAAGGGATTGTCGTAGATGTCGGAAAACGGCACGATTAGCGAATAGCGTCCGGCGATTTCAAAATTGCTTGGAAACAAATAGCTCAGTTGTGAAAGGTAGCCTCTGCCTGCGTAGACAACGCGCACATCATTGCTCACAGGGTCTTCGGTGATGGGCCGGTTGGTGTACCGCTCCATGTACTCGCTGTACCATGCCCAACCATTGTATTTCAGCAGCGCATCAAATTCAATGTTTCGAAGTCCGCGAGGTGCATAGAGGTCACCACCGATGGTCCCCGCCTGGCGCACAGCCTGATCGTTGTAGCTGACGGTACCCGCGAGCGATAGTTTCGGTGTCGGCTCGCGCTCAAGGTCACCTTCAATGTAGTCGTTTTCACCGGTGAACCTTCCGAAGGGGAGGTATTCAATACGGCCGGTATAATTTAATCCGCTGTTAGACTCAAGTGAGTTTCTTCCTTCGCCGGAAGTGATGGCACCACGAAGGATCACATGTCTGCCATAGAGGTGGGCAAAAAATCCGAAATCGCGGTCCAGCGTAAACGTGGCATTGACAATCGACCGGTCGGCAAACTGTTGATCGCCGGAAGAGATAACGCGCTGCCTGTTGCCGGGCAACTTGGTCTGCCCGAACCCGAGTTGGAGATTAGGCGTGGGGTTGTAGTAGATAACGGCGTCACGCACCACATTTGGCGCGTTGTTATAGATAGAATTTTCGGGTCCGCGCCAATCCATGTCACCGCGCGAGAAGGAAAGTTGAATGTAGTACGTGAGTCTCGGATCATAAACGAATCCTTCAAATTTCAACCTGAGCCGTCGTACGCGAAACTCAAAGGATTCAGCCTCGAAGTTATCCACGTCCTTCGTAGAAAATGCCGCCCGGTTCTGCATCCGGAACTGGAATTTGACTGAATAAGCGCTGTCGGCCGCCACCACACCGAAACCCTTTTGTTCCTTCTTGAAGAAGTAAAGGGGTGACGATTGATCCTGCGCAAACGCCCCAAACGCTGTGGCGCTAAGAAAGACAATCAATGAGAAAAGGCCGGCCTGCTTCATATTTTTCATAGTTCGTTAGTAAAATGCGTAACACACTTTTCGAAAATTCTTGCAAAGAAAACCAATTTTCGCTTTTTGGAGACTGTTGTAGCCTGCAAATGAGGCTTCTTAACACACAGTTAATATTGAGGCTTCGCAAGTTAACATAAACTTAACATCGCCCGGGCGCGCCTCTGCACGAAAGGGCCTATTTTTGCGGGTGTACGAAAGAAACGTATCATGATTATTGGCCAACAGACACATTCCGTCATCATCGTACTTATGATGGCCCTCATTGTCGTTTCGTGTGGGTCAAAAAATCGGGAAAGTGTGAAGATTGATGGTTC
>CAYMWA010000365.1:0-1621 GCA_964393795.1 uncultured Roseivirgaceae bacterium | reverse complement strand
GACTATTCCAGGCGCGGTAGGTGCTGATCAGTCACTGACCAACGCCGGGACAATTGTCAACCGCGGAGTCGAGGTGACGCTGGGTTGGAATGACAACATCAGCGACGACCTTAGCTATGATATCGGCGCCAACTTCACAACCGTGCACAATGAGGTTACATCGATTGGCGACAACATCGGCTACAGCATTATTGAAGGTCCATCCCGCACGGCGATCGGTCATCCCGTCGGTGCGTTCTTCGGATATATCCAGGAGGGTATCTTTCAAACGGCGGAGGAAGTGGCTGCCTCGCCGCAAGCCGGAAGTGCGCGGCCCGGCGATATCCGCTTCAAGGACGTTGAACCTGACGGCGTGCTAGACGAAAATGACAGAACGTATATCGGCTCGCCAACCCCTGACTTCATTTTTGGCGGATCGCTCGGTGTGAACTTCAGAAACTTTGAACTCAGCATCGATGTACAGGGCGTGGCGGGCAATGAGATTTACAAGCAGCGCCAAACGGCGACGTTCGCCATCCTGAACTATGAGCGAAACAGACTCGGCAGATGGGTCGGGCCCGGTACGTCGAATAAGGAACCGATTCTGGACAACACACGCTCAAAGAACTTCGAGGTTTCTACATACTTCCTCGATCCCGGTGATTACTTCCGTGTCCGCAATGTTACGCTCGGATATAATTTCGGCAGCGGATTGCTCGACCGCCTGCGCATGAACAGCGCAAGGGTCTACGTCAGCGCGCAAAACCTTGTGACGTTCACGAAGGCCACTGGCTATTCGCCGGAAGTGGGTGGTAGTCCCGTTGCATTCGGGGTCGACAATGGAACGTATCCCATTCCTGCTACTTATTCTGTAGGCGTTAACCTGAATTTCTGAAACCTTGAAAGACATTGATATGAAAACCTATTTTAATCGGATCGTCATCACTTGTGTCTGCATCGGCATGCTCATTGGATGCGAAGACTTTCTCGACAGGGAACCGCTCGGCCGGTATACATCGGATACGTACCCCACGGGTGGCTTAACGCAGTTTGTGTACGGCATGTACTCGGAGTTGCGTTCCTACGGGGTACATGCCTTTCCGTTTGTCGGCATCACCAGCATCACTTCCGACGATGCGGACAAAGGCAGTACGCCGGCCGACGCGCCAGCGCAACTGGAACTTGATAACTTCACGGTGACGCCCACCAACGGATTGGTGAATTCATTTTATACCGCGCACTACACGGCCATCAACAAGGCGAATGTTGTCTTGGATCAGGCTGATTCGCTGCTCAGCGCGGAGAGTGTGTCGCAGGAAGACTATAACCGGTCGACCGCGGAAGCAAAGTTCGTGCGCGGTTACCTTTACTTCAACCTCGTTCGAACCTTCGGTGGGGTTCCGAAAGTAGTGTCGCTTGTTACCGATCAGGAGAATTTTAACATTCCGCGCGCGAGTGCATCGGAAATTTATGAACTGGTTGTCGAAGATCTTCAGTATGCGGCGCAGTATCTGCCCGTATCCTGGGATGAAACCTTCATTGGAAGGCCGACGCAAACAGCGGCCCAGGGAATGCTCGCAAAAGTCTACGCGTATCAAAACAACTGGACCGGTGCACTGCAGTCAGCACAAAGTGTCATCAC
>CAYMWA010000364.1:0-1625 GCA_964393795.1 uncultured Roseivirgaceae bacterium | reverse complement strand
ATGAATAAAGCCTTCTTCATGTTGGAGAGGCTTTATTTTTTTTAATTATTTGTATGGTATTACTGCCGTGAACGATGTTCACGGACAATCGCTGTCAAACTTTCGTATGCGCATACTACTTTCTTTCTTACTCTTCGTCCTGGCGTTCGCACCGGTTGCCCGTGCGCAACGTATAGCCCCTCCGTTCCTTCAGCACCTTCACGCGCCATGGGTAGATTCCGTTATGCGCACCCTGTCACCCGAGGCGCGTATCGCCCAACTATTCATGGTGGCGGCCTACTCCAATCGGGGAGACGAACACCGGCGAGAAATACTCGACATGATTCGCCAACACAAGGTCGGCGGACTAGTATTTTTCCAGGGAGGCCCCGGACGACAAGCCGCCTTGACGAACCAGTATCAGGCCGCGTCGGATGTCCCGCTGCTCATCGCCATGGACGCCGAGTGGGGCCTGGGTATGCGACTCGACAGCACGATCAGCTTTCCGTTTCAGATGACGCTCGGCGCCATCCAGGACAATGCGCTGATCTATGAAATGGGAAAGACACTCGCCGCGCAGATGAAACGACTCGGCGTGCAGGTGAACTTTGCCCCGGTGGTCGACATCAACAATAATCCAAATAATCCGGTCATCAATTACCGGTCATTCGGCGAAAACAGGGACAAGGTGGCCGACAAGGGCCTGGCGTACATGAAGGGATTGCAGGATGCCAACGTGCTGGCTACTGCAAAGCATTTCCCCGGACACGGTGATACCGACACCGATTCGCATTACGCCCTTCCGCAAATCAATCACCCGCGTGAACGCCTTGACTCCCTTGAGTTATACCCGTTCCGTGCGCTGATTGATGCCGGAGTAGGCGGCATCATGGTCGCGCATTTGAATATCCCGGCGCTGGATGCTTCGGGGGTACCGTCTACTTTGTCTAAGCCCATCATCAGCGATCTATTAAAAGGTGAACTCGGATTCGCCGGCGTTACCTTTACCGACGCGATGAACATGAAGGGTGTTACTTCGGGGCACTCGCCCGGTGCGGTGGACAGAGATGCGCTGCTTGCCGGCAACGACGTGCTTGAGCTGACGGAGGACATTCCCCGCGCGATCGAAGAGATTAAGAAGGCGATCCGTCAGGGCCTCATCACCCAAAGTGAAATCGATGCGCGATGCCGCAAAGTGCTCGCGATAAAATACTGGACAGGTCTCAGCCACTTCAAACCTATCGTAGTCTCGGGCATCGGGAAAGACCTTAACAGTCCGCAAGCAGCGCTGCTGAATCAGGAATTGATGGAAGGCGCCTTGACCGTGCTCCGCAATGAACGCAATCTCATGCCCCTTCGTGAACTTGACACCCTGCGAGTCGCATCGGTTTCCTTCGGGGTGGACAACGGTTTCCACGGGGCGCTGAGTCTGTATACCAAGGTTGCGCATTTCAACGTCTCCCGAGAGGCGACGCTCGCGGAAATTGATTCCGTACGTTCGAAACTGGGAAATTACAACCTTGTGATCGGCGGGATTCATGACCGCGGCATCCGGCCGCTAAACCGGTCGGACTTTTCACCGGATGCACAGGCGTTTATCGGCGAACTGTCGCGACGGCCAAACACGATTATGGCTGTATTCCGGA
>CAYMWA010000363.1:0-1677 GCA_964393795.1 uncultured Roseivirgaceae bacterium | reverse complement strand
ATACCACACATGAACCAAAGATCAGCATTGCGGCGGAAACGGCCACCAATTGGTTTGAACTGAAAGTGACCGTACAATGGGGCGACCAACACGTGTCACTAAAAGACATCCGCCACACCATCCTCAATCATCAGGATACCATCATGCTTGACGACGGTACGCTCGGACACATTCCCGAAGCCTGGATACAAACGTACGCCATGCTGTTCCGTACGGCAACGGAGGAGAACGGTACGCTGAAATTGAACAAGATGCACTTTACGCTGCTGGAAGACATTCTTGACAAAATCGATAACAACGGTATACGAGAAGAGCTCGAAGGCCGGAAACGAAAGATCGCTGAATACGATTCACTCCCGAAGGTAGCACTGTCGCCGGAAATAAAAGCCGCCCTCCGCCCCTATCAGTTGTCAGGCTTTCACTGGTTGCAAACACTGGACGAACTTGGCTGGGGAGGTTGCCTTGCAGACGACATGGGCCTCGGAAAAACACTTCAGGCGATCAGTTTCATTCAGTACGTCAAAGAAAAGTATCCCGGTAGTACCCAACTGGTGGTCTGCCCGACATCGCTCATCTTCAACTGGGAAAATGAACTTCAGAAGTTCTGCCCGTCTATCAGGTTTCATATCCACTATGGCTCACACCGGGAACTGAAAGAGACGCACTTCACCGACTTCGACGTAGTCCTTTCCACTTATGGCGTCGTGCGCAATGATGTTGAAGCGCTTTCAAACTTTCTCTGGCAGTACATAATCCTCGACGAAAGTCAGGCGATCAAAAATCCCGACGCACGGGTAACAAGGGCGGTGCGCGAACTGCGTGCGGCAAACCGTGTCATCCTCAGTGGGACACCGGTGCAAAACAACACCTCCGACCTTTATGCGCAATTCAACTTCCTCAATCCCGGACTGCTCGGCAACCGCGAGTACTTCAATCGTGAATTCGGCGTACCCATCGACAAGTTTGGCAGCCAGCAAAAGACACGAGAGCTGAAGAAGCTTATCTATCCCTTTACGCTCCGTCGAACGAAAGAACAGGTCGCCAAAGATCTTCCGGATAAAACGGTGTCCGTGTTGTGGTGCACGATGGATCCCGTACAACGAAAGATCTACAACCACTACCGTGACGGCTACCGCAACAGGTTGCTCAAAAAGATAGACGAAGAAGGGATTGCCAAATCCGGTATGGATGTGTTGGAAGGCCTCCTCCGCCTACGCCAGATCTGTGACCATCCCGCACTGGTGAAAAACCCCGATGCAGCTGAGGCGCGATCCGTGAAAATTGAGGAGTTGATTCGTGAAGTCCAGGAGAATGCGGGCAACCACAAACTGCTTATCTTCTCACAGTTCACCGAAATGCTTCGCTTGATCAGCGATGAGTTTGCTCAGGCTGACATCAGCTACGCGTACCTCGACGGAAAGACGCCACTGAAAAAACGGAAGGAAGAAGTCGCGCGGTTCCAGGAAGATGAATCGATCAAGGCTTTTCTCATATCGCTCAAAGCCGGTGGCGTGGGGCTCAATCTCACCGTTGCCGACTACGTGTACATCGTTGACCCCTGGTGGAACCCGGCCGCAGAACAACAGGCCATCGACCGCGCCCATCGCATCGGACAAAAACGCAAAGTCTTCGCCTACAAGATGATCTGCAAGGACACCGTTGAAGAAAAGATTCTGC
>CAYMWA010000362.1:0-1693 GCA_964393795.1 uncultured Roseivirgaceae bacterium | reverse complement strand
TAATCGCAGGCAGTCTTCGCCGGGAG
Source organism: uncultured Roseivirgaceae bacterium (assembly GCA_964393795.1). Lineage (GTDB taxonomy): Bacteria > Bacteroidota > Bacteroidia > Cytophagales > Cyclobacteriaceae > Chryseosolibacter. The sequence continues at coordinate 1,667 of CAYMWA010000362.1, read as the reverse complement.
TCGTATTCAAAAAAGTTAGCAAATGCCGTGGTGGCAATGGCTCCCGATGGCTTCACCTTCAAAATAATCCCGCTAGACGGACTCGAGGTTTACAACCAGGATTTCGATGATCACAACCAGGTGCCTGAGTCGTACATTACTTTCAGAAACACCATTAAGGAAGTAAATGGCATTATCTTCATTACACCTGAATACAACCGTTCCGTTCCCGGCGTACTGAAGAACGCCCTGGATATCGCCTCGCGTCCCAAGCCGAGTAATGCATGGAGCGGCAAACCCGCTGCTCTTTTCAGTAACTCCCCTGGCAACCTGTCCGGCTTCGGCGCGCATCATCACTTGCGTCAAATCCTTGTTGCCCTGAACGTACCGACATTGATGCACCCCGAAGTATATATCGCGCATGTGAAGGAACTATTCGATGCTGATGGAAAAATGAAGGATGGAAGCGCAAAAGATTTCCTGCGAAAAGCCGTGGATGCCTACATCGCCTGGTTCGAGAAAATTCACTAATAGTTAAATTACGAATGACCGCACCTGGTCATGTTCCGTCATCCCGTAAAGGCCTTTACCGCCCGTAGACGGAACCAATTACGCCATATATTGTTATCCTTTCTTATAACATACACCAACACTATGGAACTGGGAATTGGCATGTTCGGGGACAACCACTACAATGAAAAGGGTGAGCCCCTGTCGGCAGGCGAACGTTTGCGCGAGCTTATTGAAGAAATGAAGCTTATGGACGAAGTGGGCATCGACTTCTTCGGAATCGGTGAGCACCATCGTCCGGACTACGCGGTGTCCGTACCGGAAATCGTTCTGGCCGCCGCGGCAACCGTAACAAAACGCCTCAAACTTGGGAGTGCCGTGAGCGTGCTGAGTTCATCAGATCCCGTGAGAATCTATCAGAGTTTTGCAACGATCGATCAGATAAGCAATGGTCGTGCAGAGATTGTGGCAGGCCGCGGAAGTTTCATAGAATCGTTTCCGTTGTTTGGATATGATCTCAAAGATTATAATGAACTGTTCGAAGAAAAACTTGAGTTACTACTAAAGATCAATGAGGAAAATCCGGTGACCTGGAAAGGCAAGTTCCGTGCGGCGCTTAAGCATCAGCAAGTATTGCCACGTGCCAAGAACGATAAGCTTCCCGTCTGGATCGCCGTGGGTGGCACTCCCGAATCCGTGGCACGCGCGGCGCGTCTTGGACTGCCAGTCATCTTTGCCATCATCGGTGGCAACCCGGCCCAATTCAAGCCGTTGTTTCAATACTACAAAGAGTCTTACGAGAATCACGGCCACGACATGAGTCAGTTTCAGGTGGGTGTACACATGCACAGCTTCTTCGGAGAAGACAGCAAGAAAACAGCGGATGAATATTTTCCGGTCTATGCCGCCCAAATGACGCGCGTTGGCAGCAGTCGCGGATGGCCGCCGTACAGCAGACAGCAATATGACTTTGGCCGCAGTCCCGAAGGGGCATACATCATTGGTGATGTGAACGAATCAGTGGACAAGATTCTCAAAATGCATGAGATGTTTGGACTGACGCGCTTCTCCGCACACATGGATGTGGGTGGACCATCGCACGCGTCTCTCATGAAGTCAATCGAAATCTTTGGGACGAAGATCGCACCAAAAGTACGCGAAGCGTTGTCTGTAAAAAG
>CAYMWA010000361.1:0-1707 GCA_964393795.1 uncultured Roseivirgaceae bacterium | reverse complement strand
GCTATCGCGCACCCGCATCAAGCCGCACGCCACCACTCACGATTCACGCCTCACGACTCACGCCTCTCCCGCACAACCGCAGCTATCCCGCACCCCCCTCAAGCCGCACGCCCCCACTCACCACTCACCTCAGCAGCTCCAAATACCCCGTCGCCGGCTTCGACCCGTTGCGTTTGTCGATGATGTAGAAATACGTTCCGTCCGGAAGGTTTGTTCCGAGCAGGTTGATACCACGGTTCGACACCCCGTCAAAGACCACATCCTGATTATCGTATCCATTCGCCTCGTAGACAAGTGTACCGGCACGGTTAAAGATCTTCACATTGTTGTGCGGGAAATCCTGAATACAGGCAATCTCAAAGATATCGTTTTTGCCGTCATTATTTCGCGATACGCCATTGAAAACGAGCACTTCGGGTTCGATCGTGAAGACTTTGGACGCCGAACAATCGCGATAGGTCGTCACCACTACGGAGAACTCGCCCTTGGGGAGGTCTGAAAGGCGCGCCCCCTCTTCGAGGACCCCGCCGATATCCCATTCCACTGATGCAATCTGAACGTTGTTCAGCATCACGATAGAAGCTTCACCCACGTCTTGCTCACAGTTGGTCGGGACGGTTGCGATGTCAAAGTCGGGAAGTTCCTGGAACGGCAACACTTCAGTCACCACCGGATCCGAGATACATCCCGACACCTTGTCGGTAGCGGTGGTCGTATAGAAGCCGGCGTCGAGGTTGCGATAGAATTCACCTGTCGCGTCGGTCTGATTCCTGATCGCCTGACCGTCATACCATTGGAAGGTGTGGTTGGCGACACTGCCGTTCACCGATGCAGAAAGAATTCCGTCTGGCACCACACAGTTTGTCAGGTGCGACACCACGACCACCGAGGGTTCCACAACATCCACCGGGTTGTTCTCGATGGCGATCGACGCGGTTTGTTCGCAGCCGGTGAGCACGTCAGTAGCCCTTACCACGTATGTGGTGGCCCGCAGGTCTTTTACTTCAGGCCCCGTATAGATGGGCGTGCCACCTACACTTCCCTCGAACCAGTCGAAGGTATAACCCATCACCGCATCGTTGACGTTGGCAAAGGCCACGCCATTGGGCCGCGCCGGGTCGCAGTAGGTCAGCGGATTTTTCATGAACGCCTGCACGGGCGGCATGACGCGGCGGTCGTCAACGGTGATCGTATACGGCCGCGACACACAGAAGTTATGATTCGGATTAACCGCAACAACGGTGTACTGTCCGATGGGCACCGCAGTTACTTCCTTCGAAGTGTATACCGGTGTTCCTGTTGCAGAAGCGCCCGAATACCACTCGTAATTATAAAGCGTACCAGCGCCGGTCAGCGTCGTGGCGAACAGGCTTCCGTTTTCAGTCAGACAGTTCGTGCGCGCGACAGCGGAGGCGAGCACCTTCACTTCGACGGTGTCCACCTTGAAGCGGTAGGTGTCTGTATTCACACAACGCGTGTTGAGGTTGGTCACCCGCACGGTATATTCCAGCGGTTGGTTGTACTCGATATTAGAAAGGGTCGGGTTGTTTGCGACGATCGGGGCGCCGGTATCATCCGGACCTTCAAACCACTCAAACGTATAGTCGGAGAAATTAAGGCTGTTGTCAGCAGACACCTGCAGGTACCCGGATGTTTCCGGAAGGATACAGATCGCAGGATTGAGATAATTGTTCAGTGTGATCACCG
>CAYMWA010000360.1:0-1708 GCA_964393795.1 uncultured Roseivirgaceae bacterium | reverse complement strand
GCGCTGCTTCTAAAATCTTCACGACGATGTAGTTGTTCTCCACCGAAGACAGGTCACCCGGTTTCAATTCGATCTCGCCCCGAATGACATTGGCAAAGTACTCAAACGGATCGCGTTGACCTTCTGGCATGGGCGGCGCCGAAACTGGCTTGAGTTTTTTATTCTCAGTGACCTGCATGTCCGTGCTATTCCTGCAAATCACCGCACCATCTCTGCCATAGACTTCCATCTCCTTCCTTCCATACGGCCAGTTCCATGACGCCTGAATGATCACTTGGGCCTTGGGATATTTCAGGATGATCGTGGCTTCGTCTTCCACCTTCGGATACACGTCCGGCTTAATATGCGAAGCGACAGCCGTCACGGACTCCGGCGTCGCGCCGTTCATCAGCCAGGTCGCCATGTTTGCGCCATAACAGCCGAAGTCGGTCAACGCGCCAGCACCATTCTGCTCCGGGTCGGTAAGCCACTGCAGAAATTGTGGACTGCATCCGATCTCTTTGGGTCCCTCATGGCCCGTGTAAAAAACGATTTTTCTTAACGGACCCGTAGTAGACGTTTCATGCACCAGTCTATACGCCTCGTGATTGCTCGGATACCACGTGGTTTCGTAATTGGTAAGCAGGTAGATGTTGTGCTGTTTTGCAAGCGCAATCATTTTTTCCGCGTGTTCAACACTTACGGCAAGGGGCTTCTCCACCATCACATGAATGCCCCGCGGCGCGCAATACTCCACCGTCTCCAGGTGATCATGAATACTGTTGAACGCCATCACAGCTTCGGGCTTCGTTTGTTCGATCATCGCCTCCAACGTTGGATACACCCTGCTCATCGGAAAGCCGTACTGTGCAGAATATTCCTTCGCCACCGCGGTATTACGCTCAGCAATGCCGACGATTTCGATATCCCCCTTCTGCGCGCGGGCAAGAAGTCCGCGGACATGGTCATGAACGAGTCCATCCACACCGACGCGAAGAGGTTGCGCCTCAGGAAGAGGTTGCGCCTCAGGATGCATCGTGAAGGACGCTACAAAAACCAATATAAGGATCAGTTGCAATGCTTTCATTTAATAACGAAAGTAGTGTTTTTCCCGGAAAGTGTTTTCAGTGGCGAACGCAGACAATTTTCCTTCAGCACAGACGACTTGACGACGACTCACGACCAAAGCCCTCTCCCGGGATTACTCTACCATACTGTGGACCGTGGACCGTCGACCCTCCCCTCAAAACACCTCATTAATCTCCAGCCGGGTGGCTGGCGTGGCATCTATCAACTTTCTGACAGTGGAATCACGTAGCGATAGTGAATAGATAAAATGCTCCATCGTGCCGGGATTATACACTGGAAATATTAGTTGCTGTCCGTCAGGTGTTAGTCGACTGGTTCCGCCAAGCTTCAAACGCCCTGGCAACACAATCCGTATTTGCTGATGATTTGTGCCGTCCACCTCGGCCATCCAATACTGCCAATCGCCATCTACCGAGATGGAGTAGAGGAACCGATTTTGAATTGCCGGATCTTTTGCCAGCGCTTTCTTCTGAGATATCGTTTCAAAAAGAACAAGTGCCAGGGACAACATTGCTAAAGTAAGAATTACGGAAGTAGCTTTTTTCATGAGGTTAAGCAATTGAGCAGCCGAAATGCGCTGTATCGGGCTTTGTGATTGCGGTTACTGTTGCGTGAAGGTAGCAAATGTTCCCCTGTGAAG
>CAYMWA010000359.1:0-1731 GCA_964393795.1 uncultured Roseivirgaceae bacterium | reverse complement strand
GGCACGAATCGGTCACGCAAGGTATCATACCGGTAGAGTCCACGTTGTGACGTAAAAACCAACTCGTTTCGAACGGTAAAAACATTGATGAGCAGGTTGGTGGGAAAACCCTTATCTTCCCCGTAGTAGGAAACCGAGTCAATGGCATTGGCGTCGTCGTTCAAGCGGATCCTGAACGCTCCCTTATATCCGTGCGTGATCCATATGTCGCCATTCTGGCCTTGTGCCATCACGCGGGAGGATTCTCCAAATCCGGGCAGCTTCTGGCCGGCGGACCAATGTCCGTCGACAAGCTCAAAAACCTGAAGACCCGCGTAGTGTCCGCCGAGAAGCTTCGAGGGATGTTCGCCCAATGGCAGGAACGTCCATGCTCCTGGTACCTCCGAGATCTGAACAGCCCTGCTTCCGTCGATGCGCAACGCTCCGTTGTGGTGACCGACGAGTAGATCGCCGTTGTAGCGGCCCAGGGAATAGGCCTGACCGCGCGTTCCGTCAACAAGTTGGTAGGTGCCCGCTGCGTCTTGCCGATAGACGCCTGTATTTGTTCCCAGATAGAGGACGTTGTTGTCCAGGAGGGCACTATAACCCGAGCCGGGCAGTCCGATCTGTTCATTGATGAAGGTAAAAGGCGAACCAGTCTCGACGTAGGCGATGCCGTTGTTTTGGCCTACCCAAAGATTGTTGAGGTCATCCTCGTAAATGCTGAGTACCGTCCTGTTTTCGATGCCCCGTTCGCGCGATAAGCGCAGCACCTCGTTGCCATGGGCATCGGTGACAAGCAAACCATTGTTTTGCGTTCCAATGGCAAAGTTGCCGTTTCGCAGCCGCACCATGCAGTTGACGATCGACTGCCGAAAATGCGCCTGGAGTTCAGGCCGCCACTCAGTGACTTTTCCGTCTTTATATTCGTAAATGCCATGCTGAAACGTCGCAATCAGTAAATGTCCTTCGTGGAGTGGCAATACGGCCGAAATGCTCATTCCGCTAAAGACTTCGGCGCCGGGTACAAGTACAATCTTGTTGCCTTCCACAATGCCAAGACCGGAAAGGGGCTGGTTAACAAACAGGCGTCGGTTGATCAGATAGGAGTGATCAATGCCGTTCGTCGCCCGGACGATGGAGAACGTGCCCTGGCTATAGACATAGATATTGGAAAAAGTGCAGAAATACACTTTGTCCTGGTCAACATAGACGCTCCAGGTTTCATCGAAATCGCGGTCGGCAGGAGGGAGGCTGTCAGCGAGCGAAACATACTGCAACTGACCTTTCATGTCGGGAAAAAAGTAACCGAAGTCGCCCTGACAGCCCACATAGAGTCTTCCACGCGAATCGCAGGCGACACTCCGGACCTTCGTGCCGTTCTTTACCGGATAGATGGCCCACTCACTTCCGTCATATTCGAGCAATCCGAAGTTGTTGGCGATGTAGACCAGCCCGCGCTTGTCCTGGGTGATGTCCCAGTTCTGGATCCCCGCCTTATAGTCGAGCGTACTGAAATTCTTGACGAGTGGAAGCCCGGGCTTGACCACCTGCCCGAAGGCGTCGGCCAATATCGTCACCAAGGCGATCAAGAGCAGTGCAAGTCTTCGGCGACCTGCTGAATTTGTGTGTACGATGTGCATCAACCCGCAAACTGATGTAGTGTCAATTCAGGAAAAGTAGTTAAAAATGCCCGTTCCGTCAAATTTAGAGGACCTATGAGTCACCTTGATGTATTTTTGATGTAGTGCT
>CAYMWA010000358.1:0-1805 GCA_964393795.1 uncultured Roseivirgaceae bacterium | reverse complement strand
GGAGGTGCACATCAATATCGGTACGGTCTACTACTACAGAAATCAGCCCGACTCGGCGCGTGAACATCTTCTGCTTGGCCTGGAACTGGATTCTACACAGGCCAACGCATACAACACGCTCGCCCTGGTGGCCGTCAGAGAACACAACTACGATGAAGCAATGCGTTATGTGACCCGTGCACTTGAAGGGCAGCCGCGCGACGCCTACTTCCTGAACAACCGCGGATATATACACCTGATGCAGGGAGAACCCGAAAAAGCGCTGGCAGATATTGATGCGAGTATCGTGGAGGATCCGTACAATCCGTGGGCGTACCGAAACAAGGGAATCTACTACCTGGGAGAGGGCGACTATGCTGAAGCGATCCGGTTGTTGACGCGCGCCCTCAATATGTCAGATTTTGTGGAAATGACGCACTACTACCTCGGCGAGGCGTACGCATCCAATGGAGAAAGGACAAAGGCATGCGAACATTTCCGCCAGGCCCTGGAACGAAAAGAGATGACCAAGGCGGAATTGAATGAGCGGTGCGGGAGTAAGTAGTAAAATAGAGCGGGCAACTTCCGGGAAGTTTTGAACTTCCCGGAAGTTGCTTAAAAGTGGTGACGCACAAAAGCTTCCATTGCTTCGTATTCGGCGAGACCGAGTTTGTTGTACGCATCCGCGGTAGCGTGGTTTCTGTCTTCCGCACGCATCCAGAATTCGCGCTTGTCAGATCCCGGAAACATGGCGCTGTCTTTTTGTGACTGGTGTTTGAAGATCGCCCTGCGCTTGCGCATCAGTTCATCCGGACTCAGCGGAACGGCCATCTCGATCTGGTCGATATCCCATTCCTGCCATGCGCCGCGATAGAGCCACACCCAGCAATCCTTCATCCACGGTTCATGCTTCAGGCGTTTCACGGCTTCAAGGATGGCCGCCAGACAGACACGGTGTGTGCCGTGCGGGTCTGAAAGATCACCGGCAGCGTAAATCTGATGTGGTTTTATCTTCTGCAACAAATCCGTGATCAGTTTGATGTCGTCTTCGCCGAGCGGTTTCTTCTTTACAGCGCCTGTTTCGTAGAACGGCATATCGAGGAAGTGCATTTGATCGTCTGGAATGCCAACGTAGCGGCCACCCGCTTTTGCTTCACCGCGGCGGATGAGTCCTTTGATGGCCAACACCTCCGGACTGTCGACCTGGCCGGGGCCCTTGTTTTCCAGCGATTGTACGATGGTCTTGTAGAACTTTTCGCCGTCGGATTTACTCAACCCAAATTGTTCATTGAAGTCGCGCACGAAGTCGGCGAACCGAATGGCGTCGTCATCGAAAACGGCAATGTTGCCCGATGTTTGATAGGCGACGTGCACTTCGTGGCCCTGGTCGACGAGGCGAATAAAAGTTCCACCCATGGAAATCACGTCATCGTCAGGGTGTGGCGAAAAGATGACCACCCTTTTCGGGAATGGCGTGGCCCGCTCCGGGCGATGCGAGTCATCTGCGTTCGGCTTTCCACCCGGCCATCCGGTGATGGTATGCTGAAGGTCATTGAAGACCTTGATGTTTACCTGGTAAGCCGACCCGTGCTCGGTGATGATGTCGCTCATTCCGTGCTCCATATAATCGTGGTTAGTGAGCTTGAGCACGGGTTTTTGTACGGTCTGGCAAAGCCATACCACTGCTTTCCGAATAAGGCGGTCGTTCCACTCAATGCTATCAAGCAACCACGGCGTTTTGGAACGCACAAGTTCCGAAGAGGCGGCCTCATCGAGCACAACAAGACAATCGTTCTGCTTATGGAGGAACGACGACGGAATCTGGT
>CAYMWA010000357.1:0-1820 GCA_964393795.1 uncultured Roseivirgaceae bacterium | reverse complement strand
GTTTTGATTGTGTTTAGAATTGTTAACGGATACAGTATCAATGTAACAGGACAAATTTAATGGAAACAGTTTACTTTTTAGGAATCGACATCGCAAAAAAGACCTTTCAAGCCGCTTTCACATTGGATGGCGTTAACCATTTTGAAACCGAGGCAGAAAATAATCCGACGGCCATTAAACGGTATTTTAAAGACTTAAGGGAGAAGTTCAGGTTTTCCGCTGATCAGCTGATCGTTTGCCTTGAACATACAGGAATTTATTGTTTGCCGATACTGGACTATTTGGTAAAAAATGGAGTTAGGGTCTGCCTGGAACCGGCTTTACAAATAAAGCAATCCCAAGGCATGACCCGGGGTAAGAATGATCGCGTGGATGCCAGACGGATTGCTCAATACGCCTACAAGAACCGCCAGGAACTTCGATTCTGGAAGCCTCAAAGAACCGTCATTCAAAAGCTTAAGGCATTACTAGTGCTCCGGGAAAGGCTAGTTAAAATGAAGGTCCAAATGGAAACGCCTATCAATGAAAGCCAGGAGTATATCGAAGAATCGATCCGAAAGAGTCTCCTTAAAACCTGCCGAAGCTCGATCCAGGCGCTAGCCAAGGACATAAGCAGGGTTGAGAAGGAAATAAAAACCCTCGTGGAAAACGATGTTCAGCTTAAAGAGCAGTTTGACCTGGCTGTCTCAGTACCCGGAATAGGGAAAATTACGGCGTTAAATGTTATTGTGTCTACCGGAGAGTTTGAAAGGATCTCTGAGGCCAAGAAATTCGCTTGTTATGCCGGTGTAGCTCCTTTTGAGCACACTTCTGGCAGCTCAGTAAGAGGCAAAACCAGGGTGTCGAAAATGGCAAATATGACATTAAAGCGACTCCTGCATTTGGCAGCTATGTCCGCCATACAGTCGTGTCAGGAGTTAAAAGCCTACTATCAAAGAAAAGTTGCGGAGGGCAAAAACAAAATGAGCGTGCTCAATGCTGTGCGCAATAAGTTGATAACTCGCATTTTTGTGTGCATAAAAAACAAGCACGCATATCAAAAGGATTACCACCATGCGCTTGCTTAAACCATAGAAATCACAGAGATTATTTCCGGGTTCCTTCGATACTCATAACTAAAAGACGATTCTGCAACTTGCCTAAAAAGCCTCTGTGTACTCTGTGTGCATTCCTCCGTGTTCTCTGTGTTACAAAAGGACCGAAGGTCCGCAAAATGAAAACGAAATGCACTACCCAGGCGCTACTTGCATTCAAACCTGCACGCTCACTGCCGCTCAATCCTGTCGGGAATGACAATCGCGTTGGGGAAATATTTCTTGACGGCGAGATAGTCGGCCTGGGCTTCGAGGCGGGAAAGGTATTTACCCGCGCGCACACGGAAGTTGGGCTGACGGTATTGCAACTCCGACTCCAGGTCTGGTAACGACAGGGTTACTTTCTTCTTCACGTTCAACGCGTCTTCGCGCTTGATACCGGAATAAATCTGGATGGTGTACCCATCAATGTAACCCCTGCTCTTGTTCTGATCATAGATGCTGTCCAGGATAGTGTCCACCTTGTCGTTCACCGCATATCGCGCGTCGACGTACCGGGGCGTGCGGATACGCTCCGGTGTTTCAGGCGTGCGGGCAGAATCGACGACCTCTTTTACGTCGGGCCTCCACACAGAAAGATCTTCAGCATACTTGCCGGCTGCGGCAGTGCCGGAAGTGGTAGCCTTTCTCGCACATCCCATAATGAAAACAGAACATGCCAATACGAGGAGCAAATGGCGCATATTATTCAATTATGATACAGCGGTTGTTCACCACATCGTCTTC
>CAYMWA010000356.1:0-1827 GCA_964393795.1 uncultured Roseivirgaceae bacterium | reverse complement strand
CAATAAAAAATGAGTAAACTACTTTTCTCATCGGAGGTTTGTTTATAGTTGATTTTAGAGGTTTCAAAACTAAACTTATGTGCGTTTTTTTGCAATTATAGTTAAAAAAATAAGAATACTGCCACTTCGCGGCACAGCAATGGTCGTTATATTTGTGAGCAGGATTTATGGTCGATAAATGAACTTTTTGGCTAGTTGAAAGCCCCAGACATGGTTATGAGTGATTTAGCATTTAAAATCCAACGTTTTTTTGAAGGATATGCCTTCGGTGTTTGTACGCGGCTGGGTGAAAAACTGGGCGTGGCTACCTCCAGTATACGCTTGTTCTTCATTTACGCGTCTTTTATCACTTTTGGGTCGCCCGTGATCATCTACCTGGCGCTGGCGTTTGTGATGAACATTCGCAAACACCTCAGAAGGCGGAATCCGATCTGGGATTACTGACCGCCACGGCCTTTCGTTTCCGAAGATAGTATTCAAAGACGATCAGCCCCGGATGAATGTTATCCTTGGGATAATGAGGGTGGTTTTGCCTGATATGTCTGCGCTTTTGTCGTAAATCACCCAATTGCTGAAAGAAATCGGCATGCGCACGTAAAACGCTCAGGAAATTTCCGCCCTGCCCCTTGAGTAGAAAAACAAGGGCGGCCACGCAGTCGAGCGCGAATCGAAGGGGTAGTTTCCACCACAATTCGTCACTGTTCAGGTGTTTGAAGATCAGACTAAGTCCATTTCGGAAGTTGAGCCGTGTCTTATGCGGATGTTGATAAGACAGGGTTCCCGCGCCGAGATGGTAGACGCGGCTTTCGCCGGAATAGTACACGAGACTCCCCGACCGGTTCAGCTTCCAGCAGAGGTCGATCTCCTCCATGTGAGCGAAGAACGCCTCGTCGAATCCGCCATGCTCGTGAAACTTCTCCGCGCGAATCATCATACAGGCACCCGAAGCCCAGAATACGGGGCGTACGTCGTCGTACTGGCCTTCGTCGACTTCAACGTGGTCAAAGACACGACCGCGGCAAAAGGGATACCCTAGTGCGTCAAGGAAGCCTCCGCCGGCACCGGCGTATTCAAAGATGCTTCGGTTTGTAGCCGACAGGATTTTGGGTTGGACCGCGGCAATCTCTGGTCGTGCGTCAAGCAGGGCTTTCAACGGTTGAAGCCACCCCTCGGTGACTTCGACATCGGAGTTGAGCAGCAGATAATAGTCCGCCTCGATTTGTTGCAGCGCCTTGTTGTATCCTCCGCAAAACCCATAGTTCGCACCCAGTTCAAGGATGTTGACCTGTGGAAAGGCAGTTTTCAGTACGTGAAGGGATTGATCGGTGGAGCCGTTGTCTGCGACGAAAAGGGTCGCTTCCTGAGAATAGCGGAGCACCGACGGCAAATATTGAGGGAGCAGCTTTTCGCCGTTGTAATTCAGAATAACGACTGCAATGCTGGTCATCCCATCAGGCCGCTTAGATCCATCCCGGGGATGTTGGGCAGTAGCCCTTCCGTGCTTTTCTTCAGTTCCTCCTTCGCCTTGATTTCTGCCTCCTCCGACGCCTTGTTCACGGCAGCGATGATTAAATCTTGTAAGACCATCTTGTCGTCGGGTTTGATCAGAGAGTTATCGATGTCGAGTTGCATGAGCTGTCGCTTGCCGTTGACGGTGGCTTTCACCAGACCGGCACCCGATTCACCGGTGGCCTGCACGTTGACAAGGTTATCCTGTGCTTCTTTCAGACGGGCCTGAACTTCCTTCATTTTGCCCATCATTTTCATCATATCGAACATAGTAAGTCTGTTTACGTTGTTTTGCAGCGATTGTTGTGCCGCTGCTGG
>CAYMWA010000355.1:0-1893 GCA_964393795.1 uncultured Roseivirgaceae bacterium | reverse complement strand
TGAACTGCGGTGCGATCTCATTTCGGATGATCTGGTTGCAGACGGCGTCCGGCAAAACGCCCTCCAGGCCTTCGCCCACTTCAATGCGAACCCTGCGATCCTTAACGGATACAAACAAGAGGACACCATTATCATTGTTGGCGGTGCCGAGTTTCAGTTGCTCAGCCACACGAAAGGTGTAGTCCTCGATGGGTGCGCCCTCCAGGCTCTGGATCGTCAGGACGGCAATTTGGTTGGAGGTTGAATCTTCGTACGCCCCCAACAGCCGGTCGAGCTCAGCTTCGAAAGAATCGGATAAGATATTGGCGGCATCATTGACCCGCGTGCTCCAGAATTCAGGAAGCGGCGGCCCCTGCGCGAGTGCGGCGAAAGACGTGATCAAAAGAGCGATCAGAAAATATTTTTTCATAGCACGCATGCTTAAGCGGGGTTAATTGATACGAAGGTCGTCACGGAGTTCATTGATATCATCGCCTGATTTTCGAAAGCCTTTTTCCAGGAGGATATCACCACATTTCTTTATGCCTGCGACGACGCCTTTTGCCACCTGACCGGAGCGGATATGGTGCACCAGCTCGGTGACAACGCTATCCCATTCCCGTTGTTCAACCACTGTGCTGATACCCCTGTCAGCCATAACGATCACTTCGCGTTCGAAAAAGCTTATAAAGATCATGATGCCCGTCCGTTGGCGGGTGTTAAAGATTTCCTCTTCAAGAAATGCACTTTCAGCGCTCTGGCGGGAACTCTGCTGGAGGTAGACGTGAGAGGCCAGCCAGCGTTTGGCGCCCGGCCAGAACCAGGGAATCAGTGCGCCGAGGGCACCGCCGGAAATGACGATGGCGAAGATGAAAAGAGGATCGTAATATAGGGTATGGGTGGCGCTGTCGAGGACGTAGCGGTCGAGGATCACCATCAACACAAAAAAGAATACACCTGAAATGACCCCGGCCTTGAAATGGGTAATGGCGTAATTGCCGCTTCGTTCGACAATAACGGGCACAATTTCGCCGGAAATCTTGTCCTCGGCATCCTTGACCGCTGCTTTTATCCGCTGCAGGTCGTCGTCACTGAATGTCTGTTTTAGCTTCATAGGGCTTGATTAAAGATCAAAGATAACACAGACCGGCAGATATCTATCGGCCCGGCCGGCACAAGGAAAACTTCGTAGTGTTTGACTTCGCTTCAGCGGAGTTGCCGGAGGTACTGCTGGATGCTGTTCTCCAGGCCAAGGTACAGGGCATCGCAGATCAGCGCGTGGCCAATCGAAACTTCCTCCACCTCGGGAACGTGCTCGTGGAAGTAGGAGAGGTTGTGCAAATCAAGATCGTGGCCGGCGTTGACACCAAGACCAAGATCGTGGGCCAGTCTGGCACTTTCCTGATAGGGCTTGATGGCCACCTCTGGAGAAACAAGATACTCCCGGGCGTAGGGTTCCGTGTAGAGTTCGACCCTGTCGGCTTCCAGTTTTGCGGCACCTTCAACGAGACGCAGCACCGGGTCGACGAAAATGGAGACACGCACGCCCTGTGAGCGAATCTCGGCCACTACCTCCCGAAGGAAATCGGCATTGGCCAACGTGTCCCACCCGGCATTCGAGGTGATCGCGTCAGGCGCATCGGGTACCAGTGTTGCTTGTGCTGGCCTCACCTCACTGATGAGTTTCAGGAATCGCGCATCTGGGTATCCCTCGATATTAAACTCCGTTTTCACGACATCCTTCAACTGCAGGACATCGTTATAACGTATGTGCCGCTCGTCAGGCCTGGGGTGCACGGTAATCCCCTGCGCACCAAACCGCTCGCAGTCGGCCGCGGCCTTGAGCACATCGGGATTATTTCCGCCACGCGCATTCCGGAGTGTGGCAATTTTGTTAATATTGACGCTGAGTCT
>CAYMWA010000354.1:0-2012 GCA_964393795.1 uncultured Roseivirgaceae bacterium | reverse complement strand
TACCAATCTTGTCGCCGTAAAATAAATAGAATACATTAACATCAAGCGTGAGGACTTTGCCCAGCTGACCGCGGTAGCCCGCATCGATGTTATAACCCTTGCTGTCCTTGAGGTTCGGGTCGATTTCGCCGATCCGGTCGGCAGGCGTAATGTTCGAATACAAATAGGGTCGGTAGGCTTCGGAGACGTTCGCATACAGCGTTATTTCAGGCAACGGATGGTATTGTAGTCCGGTACCGAATAGCGGGAAGCTTCGATTGCCGACGTAGGATACGGGAAATGAGGCGTCATCAATCACACCTGTGAGGTCGGCGTCAATTACTTCAAATCTAAAGCCCGGCGTAACCGATAGTTTGTCGTTCAGGTAAAACACATTCTCGGCGAAGACGGCGTAGTTCTTCGTTTGAAACTTCAAATCAACTCCATACGGTCCAATGAGTGACATGTCAAAATCGCTACCCGTCGTCCCCATCCCCTTTTGCCTGCGTTTGGTGTGTTGATTGAAGTAGCGAACACCCGCCGCGAGAAAATGACTGTTCCCTCCGAGCTCATAGCGGTGTAGCGCACGGACCTCCGTAGTAAATCCGCTATAGAAATCGCGATCCACCTGCCGCGGATTATAGGCATCGATCGATATATTGAATGTGTCTTCCACATTGGCCGTGTTGATAAACTGCACACTACTTCTTTCACCTGAGACTGCATTCATGGTCACCTGCAATTTCGTGGAAGCCGAAAAGTCATAGTCAAACACGAGGGCGGGTATGTTGATAACCGGCCTGAAATAGTTGCGTGATCGGTTTGATTGCAGCGGATCCTCCTCGAATTGTGCATCGGTAAGCCCTCCGGCGATTTGTTGTCTGTAATCCATTCGTGAGAACTGAAAAGCAATACTTCCTTTGTCGGTGAGTTGGTACCGAATGTTCGCGTACCAGGCCTTGTAGTTGAACGCCGAATTGGGCCGCCATCCGTCGCCGTGCCGGTTATTAAAGAAAGCATAGTAGTTGATTTTTCCCTTCTTTCCGCCGATCGCGTTGTATGAGTTGAACAGATTATTTGATCCAAGTGTTTGTTCACCTTCGAAGGAAAAAACCCGGGACGTGTCACCCTCTTTCATCACATAGTTCATCATTCCACCGAATTGACTGCCGAACTGCAACGCTGCAGCGCCTCTTACAAGTTGAATTTGCTTGACTCCCTGCATTGGAACGGTGTAGTGGTTTTCGGGATATCCAAACATATCTGAATTGGTATTATATCCATTCTGGCGCATATTCATTTCTATTGAGCGGTGTGCATCCGTGCCGCGTGTACTGATATTCATTTGTGTGCCGGCGCCGTCCATGTCCCAAAGGTTTATCCCCGGAAATTTGGCAAAAATTGTTCTGCCAAGGTTCTGCGCCAGGTTCGCCTCGTCGGTAAGGGTCAACGTCTCCGTCCGTTTGCCGGCGAAGATGCTAACACCCTCAACATCCGAAAGTGACTGTTTGTCGTGATGGCCCTCGATGGTGATGGTTTTAAGCATTTGTGTTTTAACGGTGTCAGCCTCTTGTGCCTGGGCGGCCGCTATTAAAAGGAAACTGCATAGCCATACAAACAAAAGTCTCGAATGCATGTGATATTGGGTGCTGTTTATGATAAATAAGCATCTTCAAGTCCCGCGATCGTAAGATCGGCTTTATATCGTGATTCACTCTTTCCACCATAAGGGATTTCATCATAAGAGATCTCATACTGTTTCACGTCGTGCCTTGCGAAGGCGTCGAAACCGCGTCTCCTGTATATGCCGGTCAGGACTTGTGGTAGTTCGGGCCAAGTTATCGAAATCGATGTCCTCAGACAACCTAAAATTGTCAACTGCAGAATTGAGCGCTAAAAAAAACTTCCGGGAAGTTCGAAACTTCCCGGAAGTTGCAATGAATGAGATTTGAATATCGACGGCATGACAGAGGCTATAAAAAAAACTTCCGGGAAGTTTGAAACTTCCCGGAAGTTGAAGCCCTTTCTACAAT
>CAYMWA010000353.1:0-2016 GCA_964393795.1 uncultured Roseivirgaceae bacterium | reverse complement strand
AACACCTTGTAATTTCTTTGAGCGACAACCAAACTGTAAGCATTATGGGAAAAGACAGAGAAGGGAAATTTCATCCCCGCAAAGGGAAGCCGTCCGGGTCTCCCGGAGAAGGGGTCGGGTTGCAGACAATTGATACCAGCGACATTGAAACGCAACTCAACATCGCGGAGAAATACACGGTGGGCGAAGAACAACCGGCGCCGAACGTGCGGGTGCGCCACCCCAACAGAAATGTAGACAAGCGCGAAGAACGACAAAGGAATAAGGAAACGCAGCACTTTGATAATCCATCGAACAAGACGGTCAACGATACCTTTACCACTGAAAGGAGTGAAACGGTTGCCACCGAGTTGCCCGCCAGGCTCGACAAAGAAGAATTTGCCGAACTCGCTGGCTACACCAACGATCGGTGTATTTCCTTTTATATGGAGACGCGTGCATCCACCAACGCCGATGCCAACAAGCAACAGGGTTTCATCGGATTCAAAAATAAACTTCAGCAAATCACTGCGTTGCTAAAAGAGGGACAGGCTGACGAAACTGAAATCGAACGCCTGCTCAAACCAGGATACGACTTGCTGAGGGATGAAGGGTTCTGGTCTGAACTGAGCGCCGGACTTGCGGTCTTCATCGCGGATGGATTCTTCAGGTATATCCGGATGCCGATTACGCCTAAAGATGAAATTGTCATCAACGCTACTTTCTTTCTGACCCCGCTGATCCCGGTTGTTACAACACGCGATTATTTTTATCTACTGGTGCTCAGCAAGAAGCAGGCAAAACTGTATCGCGTAGATGCGTTTGGAATACAGCATATTCCTGTGAAAGGCATGCCGAGAGGCGTCGAGGATGTCGTGCATTTTGAGCAGAAAGACGATCAGGATCTCGTCAGAACGTCGACGATCGGCGCGGGGGCGGGGGCGAGTTTCCACGGAGTGGGTACGGGCCGTCCTGAACCGAAGGAGAACCTGGCTATGTATTTTGACGAAGTGGACGAAACCCTTTGGAAGGAAGTGCTTCACGATGAGAACGTACCCCTGCTTCTGGCAGGAGTGGAGTATCTCATTCCCATTTATAAACAAGTGGCGAAATACAAACCCATATGGGAAGAAGCCATCACGGGAAGTGTGGAATACGAGGACGCGCAGTCGCTGTACACACTGGCGCGCGAAAAGATGCAACCTTACTTTGAAGAACGGATAGCCAAAGCGTTAAACGTGTATGGCAACCAGTCAGCGACTGAACTTACCTCTTCCATCGCTGCCGATGTGATCCCTGCGGCCCATTATGGTCGTGTCTCGCATCTTTTTGCCCAGAAAGACACACACATATGGGGCACGTTTGACGAGATGAACAACCAGCTCACCTTGCATGAGCGACAGGAGCCCGATGATGAGTGCATGCTCGACAAGGCGATCGTGAAGACAATGTTAAACGGCGGAGAGGTCTTTGTTCTTCCTAAGGAAAAAATGCCAGCTGATTCACCATTAGCGGCGGTTATGCGGTATTAAAAGATCATACACACAAACTAAGGCGTCAGCCAAACGAGATGGAAAAAGTAATTGAAATGCCCGAAAAAGTACCCGGCCAGCACCAGGATCGGCAACCGGGGATTGAATCGAAAATGGAACCGCGGCCCATCTACGACAACGATGCGCCAGGGTATAACCGGCTTGAGGGCAAGGTGGCCATTATTACGGGGGGCGACAGCGGCATCGGAAGAGCGGTCGCCATCCAGTTTGCCAAAGAAGGATGTGACGTCGCTATCGCCTACCTCGATGAGCATGGCGATGCGAACGACACTGCGGAAGCCGTCAGGAAATACGGGAAGGAAGCTTTGCTTATCCCTACCGATATTTCAGAGGAGGTGAACTGTAAATATGTTGTGGAAAAAACACTTGAACGCTTCGGACATCTGCACATCGTGGTGAACAATGCCGCAGTTCAATATGAACAACAGGACATCCAGGATATCACCGCGCAACAGCTGGAGTACACGTTTAAAGTGAACATTTT
>CAYMWA010000352.1:0-2021 GCA_964393795.1 uncultured Roseivirgaceae bacterium | reverse complement strand
AATCTTCTCAGTCATGTACTTCAACTGACCCGGTAATGTATCCTCGTTCATGGGTGTCTTGATAACGGCTGGAGCAAGTCCGTTAACGGTGATTTGAGTCGACGCAAATTCCTTTGCTACGCCCTTCACCAACGCAATGACTCCACCCTTCGTCGCTGAATAGCCGACCATGTTCGGGTTCCCTTCCTTCCCGGCGATTGAACAAATAAGCAGTATCCTGCCTTTTCCAGCCTTTTGCATTATCTGCAATGAGTACTTGGTGACCAGAAATGAACCCTTCAGGTTGACCCGGCAAACATCATCAAAGTCCGATCCCAGGTAATCAGTAATCGCCGTACCTGTTGGACCTACAATGCCTGCAGCGTGTACGAGGACATCGATTCGTTGAAATTCATTGGCAAACTGCTGAACCGCATTCTTTACCTGCCCCTCGTCACCTATATCAACTGTGTAAGCGCGGGCATTTATGCCTTGTTTGGATAACTCCGCAATCGCGGCATCGAGTCGGTCGCGATTATGATCAAATAACCCCACCGTTGCGCCTTCTGCTCCAAGCCTCATTGCTATTCCTTTGCCAATCCCACTAGCGCCGCCAGTGACAATAGCTACCTTATTCTTGAACCGTTTATTGTCTTCCATCTTCTATATTGAATGCACTATTTGTTTTAGGTTATCTTTCTTGTCCACACTTAAGGCATGCGGTGCCCGTCGCTACCTCCGTGTTTTGATGAGAATCATAGTTCGGGCGTCTTATACAACAGACTACCCTTAACACTGATCTCCAGATCGAGAAGATATTTCTTGATATTATCCAACGAGACACTTAAGCCAAGCCCCGGCTTCTCAGGAAGGGTTATCATTCCGTTCGCATCACGAGTAATGCCCTCCGTTGTGATCTCTCTGGCAAGCGCCTTCGCCTCGACCGGGTATTCACAGATCACATGGTCCCGAAGGCCCGCATACGGTTGGATCGAAGCACTAAGTGCGAGATAAGATGTAAACGTATGATTTACATATGTGATGTTACGCTCGTCTGCTAACTCAGCAACCTTTCGTGCCGGCGTGATTCCGCCAATTCTACCGGTATCAATCTGAACAAAATCCAGCCCTGCATATTCAATCATTGCTTTCGCCTGAAGAAAATTATTGCATCCTTCTCCTGCCGCCAGTGGTACTTTGGGTGATACTCGGGACAACTTATCATATGAAGCCAGGTCCATATTAGCGAATGGCTCTTCCAACCAGTGAACATCGGCGTTACGTAATATTTCTAACCGCTCCATGGCCTTCTCAACATCATGGCTCCAAACAGTTCCGGCATCGACCATCAAGAGTATGTCCTTGCCGAGTCCTTGACGAGCGGCCTCCAAATGTCCTTTATCTGCCGCAAGGTCGGCTGTACCAAAAGGGCCCCATCCGAATTTAACAGCCCTGTAACCGGCTGCCTTTGTATTCAACGCTTTCTGATACGTCTCTTGAGGAGTATCGCCAAAAAGTTGTGATGCATAAGGTGTCTTCGGAAATGCCTTCTTGTAATTCAACAACCTGTAGACCGGCTCGTCCAGATATTTTCCTAGAAGATCCCACAGCGCAATATCGACACCAGAAAGTGTATGGTCCGCCTGCAATAAATCGAGACAGTTCTCATGGACCTTCCTGCCTATTTGATGAATATCTTTGACGTCGCGCAGCGGCATACCTTCAACTGCCATCCTTACCGGTTTGCAAGCAGAGTGTGACATAGGACAGACATAACTGGCTATGCTTGGTAAAGGAGCTGCTTCACATTCGCCCCACCCTTCATACCCGCCGGCACGTACCCTCACAAGAGTCGCATCCTGACTTCCGTCTCCGATATCCTCAATTTCAGGCATCGATAAATAGAAAAAATCAACTGATTCAATTTTCATGTATCAAAAAGTTATAGTTAATCCGCCGTCGACATTGATTACCTGACCCGTGATGTAACTCGAGTCTTCTCCTGCAAGAAAGAGCGCCACGCCAGCGATCTCTGCGGGATC
>CAYMWA010000351.1:0-2043 GCA_964393795.1 uncultured Roseivirgaceae bacterium | reverse complement strand
GATGTGGCTTGTACTGGTGCCCTACCGGCGATGGCTGACGCTGTTGTTTATGTGGCCCTTGTTCGTCGGCTACACACGCATATTCCTTGGCGTCCACTACCCCGGCGATATTCTGGCAGGATATCTGGTCGGCATTCTCGCGGCACTGCTGTCGTTTTATATTTGGAGAATACTCAAGCACTACGTCGAACAACGCCGGAGGCTATGACATGGGCGTCAGCAATCGTTTGACGTATTTCCCGATAATATCGAATTCCAGGTTAACAAGATCGCCCACCTTCAGTTCCGCGAAGTTGGTATGCTGAAAAGTGTACGGAATAATGGCGACGGTAAAGCCGGATGCGCGCGAATTAAAACAAGTAAGGCTCACACCGTTGACGGCGATCGATCCTTTCTCAACGGTGACGTTACCCGCGGCGGGATCGTATTCAATGTCGAACAACCAGCTTCCGTCGGCATCGGTGATCGATCGGATCACTCCGGTTTGATCGACGTGGCCCTGCACAATGTGGCCGTCGAACCTGCCATTGTTGAGCATACAGCGTTCGAGGTTCACCAGCGCGCCCGGCTTAAGCCTTCCAAGCGTTGATTTCTTTAATGTCTCATCGATGGCCGTGACCCAGTGGCCCGATTCGGTTGTCCGCGTCACGGTCAGGCATACACCATTGTGTGACACACTTTGGTCTACTTTCAATTCCTTGCTGATATCGCTGTTGATGAGGAAGTGGGTATTGCGTCCTTCGACGCTGCGCTCCCCTACCGTGCCAATTGTCTCGATGATTCCTGTAAACATGCATCCAAAATTATGGAAAAAATACCGAAAAAGAGTTTTGGTTTATATTATAAACTAGTTTACATTTGTATACACAAACAGGACAACGTGCGCATGACGTGTACAGTTCCGCAACCATAATAACCATCAATTCAATGCCTATGGATACTGACGCCGGAAAACTAAGCGCAAGCGAGAGCCTTGAAATCATCACCGCGATGATCGCAGAGGCGAAAGGCAACGTCAGGCGCAACAGCTTCTATTTACTTTTTTGGGGCTGGGTCGCCGTAGTCGCCAATCTGGGGATGTACGTGTTGACTGGAGTCGGCTACCCACACCCCTACGCGGTATGGCTCATCACGATTCCCGCCTGGGCCGTCACCTTCTACAAAATGTGGACAACCAAGAGGCGTGCGAACGTCGTGACGCACCTTGACCGGATCACGGGTCGATTGTGGATTATTTTCGGGATCACCATCTTCCTTTTTGTGCTCTTCGGATCACATATCAACTATCAAATCAATCCGCTGGTGTTACTGGCTGCGGCCATCCCGACGATGGTGTCGGGAACTATCCTGAAGTTCAGACCACTCGTAGTTGGCGGCGTGTTCTTCTGGATTTCGGGTGCCCTCTGTTTTCTTGTACCGATGCAGTTACAATCATTAGTGGCGGCGGCGGGGATGGTCTGTGGGTACCTGATTCCGGGCTATATGTTGAAATACAGGAAGAAGTAAAATGTTCAAAGACCTTGATCCGCTGCTGCATTCGCAACTACGCCTGGCGGTGATGTCGTTACTGATGAGTGTCACGCAGGCAGAGTTTACTTATATCCGGGAGAAAACGAAAAGTACTGCCGGCAATCTCAGTGTACAGATCGACAAACTTGCCCAAGCGGGTTATATCGTTGTGGAGAAAACGTTCAAAGGGAAAAAACCGCTTACCACATGCCGGATAACAAAAAAGGGCATCAACGCTTTTGAAGCTTATGTCGCAGTATTGAAACAGTACATCGACAAATCCGGATAGACGAGAACAAGTTGGCAAACCACTTTAAATATACCGTTATGAAAAAAATGCTATTTATTTGTTTCTTGGTTTCCATGGCGCTGACTGGCGAGCTCCAGGCACAAGACCAACAGGCCGCCATTGTTGAAAAGATGAAAGTGTTTGCGAACTGGGCCGGGCACTGGAAAGGTGAAGGCGCCATGCAGGTCGGTCCGGGTGAGCCGAAGACTTCATTGGTCGACGAGCACATTCAATACAAGCTCGAC
>CAYMWA010000350.1:0-2058 GCA_964393795.1 uncultured Roseivirgaceae bacterium | reverse complement strand
CCCAAAATAAAGTTGATGCGGATTTGTTGGCCCAGGGTGAGCTTTACCAGGCTGAACTGAACCTGGCCACGTCGAAGTCAACCGTTGAAAACAACGAAGTGTTGCTGAACAACGCTGCAGATGACTTCAAGCTGCTATTGGGTGTAGATTTGACGGAAGAACTTGCCGTCGAAGTTGACATTGATTTCATCACGCGGGAAGTAGACCTGAACAAAGCGATCCAGTTTGGGCTCGAGAACCGAATGGAACTACGCCAGCGGGCGATCGACATTGAGCGCTCCCAATTTGAGTTGATCCGCACAAAGGCCCTGAACGAGTTCAAAGGAACGGTTGGGCTGTCGTTGGGTGTCTTTGGTGATAACCCGCACGCGCCGGACATCTACGAAACCCCTACCATGAATCCGAGAATTGCGGTGTCTTTCAACATTCCCATATGGGATTGGGGAGAGAATAAAGCGCGCATGGAAGCCGCCAATGCCAGTCGCCAGATACGTGAAATAGACCTGGAAGTTGAGAAGAATAACATTATCATTGATATCAGAAAGGTATACAGAAGTCTCCAGAATCTGGAGAACCAGATCGAACTGGCGCAGCAAAATGTTAAGAATGCGGAACTGACCTACGACATTAATCTTGAACGTTATAAAAATGGCGATCTGACAAGTATTGACCTCAACAGATTCCAAAGTCAGCTTTCAGAAAAGAAGAGTGCGCTTGCCGACGCACTGATTAACTATAAAATGGAGTTGTTGAATCTGAAGATTCTGTCACTTTATGATTTTGAAAAGCAGGAGCCGGTTATGTTGAAGGCGAACTAGCGGCTGCCTTTAAAAGCATTTCTCGGGCGCGCGCCGGCGGGCAGGGACGCAAAGCAAAGGAAGTGGCAGGAATGGCAATACGTTGAACACTATTACGCAACAAACCTTATATATGAAGAAGTTAAAATTCTGGACGCTTTCTTTTCTACTCTTGACTGGGTTGACTGTGTTGTTGTCGTGTAAAAATGAATCGTCGAATATCAAAACGGAAATAAAAATTCCCGTGTCGGTGGTGAGCGTCAAGCCACAGAGCATTTCGCGGTTCATTGAAACGACGGGAACCGTGTATTCCTTCAAGGAAGCGACGCTCGCATCCGAACTAAGCGGCAAATACGATCTGCAGAGAAATCCGGCTACAGGAAGGCCGTTCGCGCTTGGTGATGCGGTGAAGGCTGGCCAGGTAGTGATCCGGCTTGAGAACAGAGAGTTTGTAAATGGTCTTCAACTGGAAGGCAAAAGGCTGAACCTCGAACTGGCTGAGAACAACCTGAAAAAGCAAACATCCTTGCATGATAAAGGAGGCGTCACACAGACAGACCTGCAAACGGCTTCCATTGAGGTGGTGAATGCCCGGTATGCTTATGAGAATGCGGAGATTCAAGCGGCGAAGATGGCGGTGAAGAGTCCGTTCGATGGCGTCATCGTCGAGTTGCCCTATCACACGAATGGCGTGAAGATCGCCCAGGGTGAAGTGATGTTCAAGGTGATGGAGTACAACAGACTCCTGATGGATGTGAGGCTGCCGGAAAAACATTTGTCTGAGGTGACTTTGGATCAGCTGGTTCAGATCACAAATTACAATATGGGCAACGATACGATTCGCGGAAAAATTAGTCAGATATCGCCCGTTATCGATGCAGAGACCCGGACCTTCAAGAGTGTTCTTCAAATCAACAACGACAAGCGTGTGCTTCGGCCAGGCATGTTCATCAAGGCGGCCATTCTCGCTGAAAAGCACGACAGTACCATAGTGATTCCAAAGGAAACGGTCATTTCACGTCATGACGGCAAAGTGGTATTCACGGTAGAGAACGGTATTGCAACGGAGAAGAGAATTACCACCGGCCTTGAGAATGTGGAGATGATTGAAGTGCTCAGCGGACTTAAGGTCAACGACAGGTTGGTCGTTTCCGGATTTGAAACGTTGAGGGATAAATCGAAAGTCAGCATTATTCAATGATTTTACAATAACTCCTGTAGCGTGAAAAAGATTGTTTCGCTGGCGGTCGCCTATCCTGTT
>CAYMWA010000349.1:0-2067 GCA_964393795.1 uncultured Roseivirgaceae bacterium | reverse complement strand
CGGCCGCTGTTCTCAATATCGTCTACGCAGACCCCGAGCAGAACGAATATCAGGGTACTGCGACCTCAACCGGTATCGGGCTACACTTCGGCCAATATGTTCTGAAATACTTGAGTACAAACAAGAAAGGCAAAAAAGCATTCTTCCTTCGAACAGGCTTTGACCAGTATATCACCACAAATAGTGGCTTTGTTGGCGGCTTCTACGTCGCGTTGGGATTCTAGGGCATTCTTTGATTGTCAGTCCCCATTACTGACCTCACTCCTCCAACCTGGTAGCAAACAAATAATGATCTTCCCAATAACCAGAATCAAACAGCGTGGAGATGGAAACTCCGCGCGAAGTGGATGTATGAATAAATTTGTTGTCGCCCAGATAAATTCCTGAATGGGTGATCAACTGAGATTTTTTGTAAGTCGAATGAAAGAAGACAAGATCACCTCTTTTCAACGCGTCGCGGCGCGAAATAAGAACACCATATCGCCCTTGCTCGTGTGAAGCCCTGGGTAATGATACCGCAAACTGTGCATGCGCGAGCGCAACCAATCCTGAACAATCGAGCCCGGAAGATGAATATCCGCCCATTACATGAGGCGTGCCCAGCAGCGACTCAGCGTACTCAATAACGCCTTCTACATCATAGTCACTTACGTTCACTTCTTTTTCGATACCTCCCCTTTTGAAAGCCTCAATCTTCTTCAGCAATTGCCGATCCAGTCCCGACGAATCCATTACTGCCGGTTTGTCTATGTGAAGGTCTGCATCCGAATGTGCGGCTACACGTACAACAACCAATATCCAGCACAAATAAAAGATCAATTTTGTCTTTTGTGTCCCCTTCATGTTGCCTATCGCTACAGTTCCGGCATGCCTTGACAAGAATAATACCGGGAAAGTTCTCCGACACACCCACGACGATGAACGAACGTGCCGACCGACAGAATTCAATAAAAGCAACGGCATTGACAGCTTATGTGATTTACTTCTGAAAAAACAGCCGATCTAACCGGCACGTGCAAGCACTGACGCGCGCTAAACCCCGTTCAAATATTCACAATCAAGGCATCGTCATGGCTCAGTACATCAGAGGCTGGTTGGCCTTTCGCAATACTCGCTTATTGCCAGGAAACTTTTCCCGCAGCCATTTTTCCCTTCGCGCTTCCAGATCCTGCCTCGTCCGCCCGACTTCGGAATAATCGTATATATTCCCGTCAAGTCTTACGTCCCATCGGTAATCGCGTTGCAATATCTCTATCTTCTGCTGGGCTGCCGGCGACCAGGCGTTGACCGGATAAACAAAGAACCTACCATCAGCAATGTCACGTCGGACGACGTTATTGTAAATGTTATTAATCATCACTTCGAGCTCGTCCGGAGTAACAAAATCGTGATCCGGACCCAGACTTGGTATGTCCAGCACGAATTCTTTAATAAAATGTTCTTCAGGAAGTTTAAAGTCTGTGCGCAGATCAATCGGCTCATAAGGCGCACCGTACTTCGCGATGTATATCGTTTCCAGATTCTTACAATTACTGAGGTCCACCTTGATCGGTACGGCGCCCCAGGACGGGTTATACGTTTTAAGCGCTGTTAGATTTGTAAGTCCGTCTATCGCATAGATGATAGTCCCATACGAGAATCCGTAAAAATTGGTGATCTGATCCAAATCTCCGGTAATAATCGCCGTGTAGCTGCCGAACGTATATTCATGCTCGCCAACAAAAGGAAACGTCCATTCGTTTTCATGCCCATCACCCCAGTTGATGTTTACCGTCCCTGGAGTTCCTTCCAGAACGAATTCAAAGTACTCACCATATTCATTGGCCTCATCAACCGATGATCCCATCGCAAACAATAACGCGGGCTCAAGTTCAATTTTCAATGGCTTTGCACCCAGCGTTTTCTTTAGTGCTTTGAAGTTGAAGGTTGTCGCCTTCGCGGCGTCTCCGGCAAACACGGAGAGTGTATACGTATCATCAAGGTCTCCGTCAAAAACGATCTTGTTCATGCCAGGACGTACTGAAAACGTCTGAATCAAATTTTTCCCCTGGCGAAGCTCTCCGGTCG
>CAYMWA010000348.1:0-2092 GCA_964393795.1 uncultured Roseivirgaceae bacterium | reverse complement strand
CTGGTGTGGACAAATCCCGATAAACAGTTCCACGCGCTTCAAGATGTTGCTGAACGGTGATGTTTCCCGTGATCCGCCCACCATTCTCAATCGCGTATACCGCCGCCGTACTTTCGGAAGTGGCAAGCAAAGTGATGTTGCTTTCGGCGTGAAGGGTTCCGTTCCTTACCTTTATTCCTTCAGTGATGCGCAACGGGGCGGCCACAATGGCACGGCCCGCTCCGCTCATATTGACGGTGAAGCGTTTAACTACGTTCTGTTCACCATCAAAATTAAAATACGAATTTTCTGCTGACGAGGGCGTAAGGGTAAGGTCACCACCGTTGACACCCAGCATACCCGTTTGCCGGCTCGCATTGACCGTACCTTTTTCGAGCACGGTAAGGTGGTTGTTATTAAGGACGAGTGTGCTGCCATCCGCCAACGCCAGTCCCCCGCCGTTGAGTGATCCGACCGATATTTCAACGGGGTTTCCCGAAGGGTTCGTGATGGTTGAGGCGGTGTTCGCCCCAATGCTGATCCGGAAGAGGTGCAGGTCATCTCCGGTGTTGATATCGTGTGGACCGGGCCCGGCGAAGTGCAGATCGACCGTATTGTCAGCCGCCGTGGCGGGCCTGGTGCCTGTGAGCACAAGCGCCCCCCACAGTTGGATAGGCGTGCTGTTGTGTGCGCCGCCTTTCAGCGCAAGCCCTTCTCCTATCGTCAGGGTACCTCGAATGACAGTCGTATCGCCTTCAAAAGTTTTGGTGGTGGTTCCCGACAGGACAACATGGCCATAGTCGGCAGCTGGTACAGCAGCGGGACCGTTGAAGTTGACTGTCGATTCAGGCGATAGCTTCACGAGATCAGGCAGCGAAGGGTCGTTGAGGTTCAGGATGGCATCACCCTGCAGTTCGACGTTTGCGGTGAAGGGATAGTCGACTGAAAGGGTGACCCCTGGCGAGACGACCACGCGGGATGCATTTCCGCCAACCGTCCATGCACCGTCCAACGCTGCAGTGGTGCGGTTCATCACCATGAAGTATTGACCGTTGTCGGAAAAGTTTGCCGGAGATTCGCCCGTCCCGTCCTGATTTCTGTGCCACGTAGAAAGGTTGTTGAGAGCGCCCGTCGCCGCGGAATAAAAAGTCGCCGACGTATTGGTCAACACGGAAAGTATGGTAGACGCCTCCGAACGGTTACCGCTCGCATCCACCGCACGCACAGTGAGGTTGTACATCGTATTCGGTGACAGGCCTTCTGCGGTGAAAGCATGAATGGTCGACGTACCGATCAATTCGCCATCGGCATACACCTCATACTCAACCACTCCAACGTTGTCGGTGGAAGGTTCCCACGTAATCGCTATGTTCCCCAATGTCTTGCTAACGACGGTCAGCCCTTCCGGCACACCCGGCGCTTCGTCGTCAGCAGAGGTCGTGGCCGATACCACAGAAGAGAATCCGGATGCACCGTTATTGTTGACGGCCCTGGTTTTATAGTAGTATGTTGTACCGGGGACAAGTCCGATCGAATCCACGGCGGAAGTGCCCGCCGCCGTTGCCACGATTTCAAACTGTCCGTCGGCGCTTGCCGCGCGATATACTTCAACATCAGCCGGGTCACCGGCCAATTGCCATCCGACCGTGATCTTGTTCATACCATTCGGTGTTGCCGTAAGCCCGGTCGGCGGCCCCGGAGGCAAAGGTGGAATATACGTTCCACTGCGGAAGGCTGCATCCGGTATGACGACAAAGTTCATCCCATCGCCTACGCCGGGCCCCTTGTATCGAACACTGAGGTATTGGCCGCCGACGTCATCGAAGTATTCCACTACAATGGCATGCGGTCCCGCCGTCAGGTGTATACCCTCGCTCGCCACCGTTCGTCTGCCGTGTCTACCGTCGTTGTCCGCGATAAGGACACCATCAATATACAGCCTGCTGCCATCATCGGAAGTGATGTCGAAGTAATACGTGCCTTCCGTTTCAATGGCAATGTATCCGGAAAACTGAAAGTTGAAGTAGTCGTGCTGCGTTCTCGGTTCGAGTGAAAAGTTGTCGACGGTTCCGGTGAATTCCGGATGCTCAAAACTGGCGATCATCGCGGAATC
>CAYMWA010000347.1:0-2092 GCA_964393795.1 uncultured Roseivirgaceae bacterium | reverse complement strand
GTGATGGCCAACCACATGGGCGGTGGAAGTGCAAACACGCTGAAGGTTGGGTTGATCGGATGCGGCGGACGCGGCACGGGAGCAGCGGCACAGGCGCTGGCGGCCGATCGCGACGTTGTACTTACTGCGATGGGCGACGCATTCTCTGACCGGCTCGAGTCTTCTTATGCGGCTATCCTGGAAGAGCACCCGGATAAAGTAAAGGTTGACAAAGCGCGGAAGTTTGTTGGCTTTGATGCCTACCGCAAAGTGCTGGATTCCGGCGTTGACGTGGTGATTCTCACTACACCGCCCGCATTTCGTCCCGGCCACCTCGCCGCAGCGGTTGACGCTGGCAAGCATGTTTTTTGCGAAAAGCCCGTTGCGGTGGACGCGCCAGGCGTGCGCAAAGTCATTGAGGCCGCCAAGAAAGCAAAACAAAAGAACCTTTCCCTTGTCTCCGGATTCACGTTCCGCTATGACATGCCGAAGCGCGCATTCTTTAGCAAGATACTCGATGGCGCTGTCGGCGGAATCAAAACCGTTTCGACGACCCGCAACGGTGGCGGACTGTGGTACATGCCGCGTCAGGATGGCTGGACGGACATGGAATACCAGTTGCGCAACTGGTACTATTATAATTGGCTGTCAGGGGACTACATTGTCGAAATGATCGTGCACAGCCTCGACATGATGTCATGGGCCATGGGCGACAAGATGCCCGTACGTGCGACGGGAACGGGAGGGCGCCAGTCCCGGGTGGACCCGAAGTACGGGAATATTTACGATCATTTCGCGATTGAGTACGAATACGAGAATGGAGCGCGGGGCTTCAGCTTCAGCCGTCAACAACAGGGATGTTCGAATCGCAACAGTGTAGAAATCGCCGGAACAGATGGCGATGGGTTTGTCAACGTGGGCCGCGGTGTTCATATCACCGGCAAACATCCGTGGAAATATGAGGGCGAGAAAAACAATCCGTACCAAACGCAGCACGACGAATTATTCGCGTCCATCCGGAAATCCAAACCCATGAACGACGGGCAGATGATGGCCAACAGTACGATGCTGGCTATCCTGAGCCGCATGGTCGGGTACAGTGGCCAAACAATCACCTGGGAGGAAGCCATCAATTCGACCCGGACACTCGGCCCTGCATTCGAGGATTACCACTGGGACCTCAAGTATAACAGTCCTGCAATTGCAGTGCCTGGAGAAACCAGGGTGCTGTAACGATCATACTAATTTCGTCAACGATTCGCGAGCTGGAAGATGGCTCAGGCATGTGCCGGAGTGGTGTATGCGGATCAAAAAATAAGAGATAATGTCAATCGAAATGGCACGAGAAAGGTGGTCTGTAAATCTTCCCTCCGGGATGCGCATCCTTTTGGGTGTGTTCTTCCTGATAAGCGCGCATAACGCAGTCGTTGCTCAGGAGTTGGTTGTACAATTTGGTCGCGAGATTGCCAATCCCGCGACAGCGGAAAAGAAGAAAGACGCCCCGATTCGGTGGATACAGGTGAACACCCCACCGGAAACCTGGGTGTTGAGCCGAAACAAGAAGGAGTTGGTTTGCAAGGGACAGCCCATCGGCGTGATGCGCAGTGAAAAACAGTACGAGAATTTCATTCTGCACGTTGAATGGAAGCACATGGAGCCGGGTGGAAACTCGGGCATTTTCGTGTGGAGTGCGGCTCGACCGGATGAGAAATCACGCCTGCCCGATGGTGTGGAAGTGCAGATGCTTGAACTCGACTGGGTCAACCTCAACAAGCGAAATGGCGAAACACCGCCGATTGCCTATGTACACGGCGAACTGTTTGGCGTCGGTGGCGTAGAGACCGTGCCGGACAACCCGAGGGGTACGCGCAGCAAATCCATCGAGAACCGTTGCAAACCCCGGGGCGAATGGAATACGTATGACGTGGTGTGCGTCGATGGCGTAATTAAGCTGGCAGTAAACGGAAAATTTGTTAACGGCGTGCAAAAGTCGACCCAGAAGAAGGGTTATCTTTGCCTTGAGTCCGAAGGAGCAGAAATCCATTTCCGAAACCTCACGGTGATGGAACTTCCTCCCGGAGTGACTACCCCTGACCAAATCGCACCGGAAATT
>CAYMWA010000346.1:684-2093 GCA_964393795.1 uncultured Roseivirgaceae bacterium | reverse complement strand
GAGCATCCAAACTTGTTGGACCTGGGTGTGTCGTCCGTACTACAGTTGGGATATGAAGGGCGTTCATTTTGTCGCCATTCCTGAATTGGTAAGAACCGTGTTTGTCAACAACGAGATATTGGAATGGGTAACGCTTGACCTTGAACTGAACAAAGACAAAACTACGATATTGCTGTCCCACAACCAGTTGCTTGAAACGACTTCGGGACATGAGCCGGGATACAGGGGACTGTTGAACACGGATCAGATCTGGACTTTACTGAGAAAGTATCCCAACGTGAAAGCCTGGATGCACGGCCATAATCATAATTATGAAATGGTCGAAAAGGATGGCGTTTTGTTTATTTCCAATGGGAGGATTGGCGGATTTGACCCCGCCCATGGGGCACAGGGACTGGGTGGAATTTATTTTGAGGTTACCAGTAGCGGGTTTATCGCCAAGTCGTACAGTGCCGAAAAGGATAAGTTCTTAACCAGGGACGACGTCAACGATAAGATGCTGGTACAGTATTATCCGGGCAGGAAATTGAGACCGGATGCGAAGCTTGACTTTCGCACTTCACTCGATGTTCGCGCGTTGCCATCCTATGCTTATGGTATGGGAGGAGCCAATTCAGAGACCGTGGCTTATGCGGCACATCATCATGCGGTTCAAAAGGGTAAGAGTACGCTTTTCATAGGCAATAGCGAAAATTCTGCGCTCAACGATGATCCGGATTTTGCATATTTTATCCGCTCTGGCCGGCACGGGGACAAAAATAAGAAGACCTCTTATATGGGAGGGAATATTAAAGGCCATTACGATTGGGTGGATCCGAATGGCGTTAAACTTTTGCAGGCAGAGGAAGGTTCTTTGTCGGTGGTCCAGTTTCCCGGTAGGAATTTCGGCAAGTATTGTTACTATAAAGTTGGTCCGGGAACCTCCTATGTGGCTTCTGTTAAGTTTTCAGGCGTGACAGGAGGGCAGACTGCACAAATGCATTGTAAGGTGTGTGACGTTGCAGGAAATGAAATTGACCAAATGAAAAGCGATTTATGGGTTCTGGAAGAAGGGGATTCGGAAAGGACTTTTGAAGTACAACTTCCCGAAAATCGGGATACGCGCACAAGGACGAATGGCAATGGACCAAAGGAGCAACTGCACATGTCATTCGCGCTTTATGTTGACACGAGGGACGGAGATGTGATTGTAAAGCGAGTATCCATAGATCCGAAAGACCGAAAAGGAAGTACAAAGAACCCGACTGTCAATTTCGATGGAAAGGAGTGGCAACACACCGGCATTCTTGAGTCGTATGTTTCATACAATATTCCCAATCCGCAAGGCGCTTACTCGGCATGTTCCGTGCACGCCGAAGGCTCCAAGCGTTTGACCTGGCTGGTAAAACACGAAGGCTGGGATTGGCAGG
>CAYMWA010000346.1:0-674 GCA_964393795.1 uncultured Roseivirgaceae bacterium | reverse complement strand
GGTGAAAGATAATGGCGATTCTTTGGACTTTGATGGTTTGCGAAATCCCTATACCCACAAAAAGGAAGTTGTTTTTGTACCGTCGACAAGATTGAAGGAGCCTTACGTCTATAAAATGAGAAATGCGATGAAGGCGAAGGTTTTTCCGATAAACAGGGGTAATCGAAAACTGCATTTTGTGGTTGAGGAAGTTGCAGACGGAGAACTGTTTGCCGAGATAGAGGTTATGAATTCACGGAACAACAAGGTGAAGGGCGCAGAAGTTATTGAGTCCGGAGATGACAAAAGCATTGTAAGAGTTCAGCGTGGAGAGAATGTATATATAGGTTAGTGTTCTTTTAACGGTATAACCGTTCCGTTAATGAAATGTGATTATAAGAAATATCTGATATCGTGTCTTGTGTTGTCGGGCATGTGGAGTAATCCGACTTTTTCTCAGGAGCCTGCCGCAGCGGGACATGAACCTAAAGAGAAGACGACTTTTCAAACCAGAAGCCACTGGCTACCTGAGTTGGATGTAAGGTCGGATATGGCAATCATCTATGGAGCCAATGACCGGCCGGGAATAACATTTGAACAACGGGTACAATCGTGGCGAGATCGGGGTTATCAGGTGGGTTTTATGACGGGCATATCGTGGGGTGGTTACAAGGATTATTTCTATTGTGAATGGG
>CAYMWA010000345.1:0-2097 GCA_964393795.1 uncultured Roseivirgaceae bacterium | reverse complement strand
CCAATGCCGAGACCAGTGATATTTCCAAATCACCGTTTTCAGTGATGTAAGCCATCATGGATTTGGGAAATTTTGACAATCGCATTTTTCAAATCAATTATCCCAAACCTCTATGAAAAAAACTTTACAATGTGCCTTCTGGATAATCGGATTGCTCCTGATCCAAATCCAGGGTATTGCGCAAAACAATGTAATTACGGGGACCGTAGTTGCAGCTTCTGACAACACGCCGTTGCCAGGGGTGACGGTGGCTGTCAAGGGGGACAGTCGCGGTACAGTGACGGATGCCAGTGGAGCATTCTCCATTAACGCCGCCGCTTCCGACGTGCTGGTATTCAGCTTTATCGGTATGGAAACGCAGGAGGTTTCCGTGGGCAACCGGGCAACGATTGATGTAAGCATGGTCGAAAGTGCGGAGAGCTTGCAGGAAGTCGTCGTCGTGGGATACGGGGAACAAAAGAAGACAAACCTGACAGGTGCCGTCGCCTCAGTCGACACGGAAGTGCTCGAATCACGTCCCATCACTGATGCGGCACGCGGACTTCAGGGCGTAACACCTGGTCTTAATATCGTTGTGCCCAGCGGTGAAATCGGATCCGACCCGCTCATCCGGATCAGGGGACAATTCGGTTCAATGCAGGGAGGCGCATCGCCTTTGATCCTGTTGGACAACGTTGAGATCCCTTCGTTAAATCTGGTAAACCCGGCTGACATCGAGTCGATCTCTGTATTAAAAGACGCCGCCTCGGCATCGATCTACGGGGCAAAAGCCGCCTTCGGTGTTATCCTGATCACGACTAAAAAAGGTTCAAGAAAAGAAGGGGTTACCGTTTCTTATTCCGGGAATCTCTCGTTCCAGAACATCTCCAAGAAGATGGACATGGCTGGTGTTGACGGTCTGGAATATTCCTACCTCGCGGCAGAGCGCTTCGGTGCAACTAACACGGGTGCTTTCTGGAAGATCAACGCCGAAAGCCTGGCCAAGGCAAAAGCATGGGAGGAAAAATACGGCGATGTGGTAGGTCCCAATGATCCGATGCTCTACGGTCGTGACTGGTATGTGAACCTCGAAGGTCAGAAGCTCGGCCTGCGTACTTACGATCCTTACGAGGTGATGATCAAGGAATGGACACCTACTCAGATCCACAACCTGTCGGTCAGCGGTTTGTCAGGAAAGACCAATTTCAACATCGGTTTTGGATTCCTGGATCAAACCGGATTGATGAAACTGGCAAAGGAAGACGACTTCAAGCGTTACAATGGATCGGTGCAGGTAGGCACGGAAGTCAACGATTGGCTGAAGTTCAACATCGGAACGATCTACTCGAAACGAATCAAGCGCTATCCGTACGCCACAGCATCGACCACGGCGGATCCCTGGTACTATCTGTACCGCTGGGCATCGATCTATCCGCTGACGTCGGAAGACGGTATTCCGATCAGGAGCCCAGCCCTGGAGATCAGTCAGGCCAACACAGGGTCTCAGGAGAGAAACTATGCGAGTATGAACGGTGGCGTTACCATCACGCCGACGAAAGACTGGACGATCAAGTTCGATTTCACGCACGCCAACGAAGACTTCATCTGGAAGCGTCCTGGTACACGCTTTACGGGTAAAGAATCATGGTTTTCCGCACCGGCAGCGAAATTCGATGCCGATGGAAACCGGATCTATATGAACGATGCCGGCCAGGTAGTGGATGCCAGCGCACCCGGAGCCATGCCTGCGTTTGAGTTACCCAACCAGACATACACGGGTCCTGGCGCCAACCCCGATCACGTCTACCGCTATAGCGGAAATGAACAGCAGAACACAATCAATCTGTATACGACTTATGATCTCGAGTTGAATACGCAGAACAGCCTCAAGTTCATGTTGGGAATGAACCGCGTGGGATTACGCAGTGCGTACAACTGGTCGCAGGTGACTCAGCTGACAGACATCACCAATCCGCAATTTGATCTGGCAACAGGAACGCCCACGACAAGTGGTGGCGAATATTGGGATTCACAACTTGGTTTCTTCGGTCGCGTGAACTACAACTTCATGGAGAAGTATCTGTTGGAAGCGAACTTACGCTACGACGGTACCTCAAA
>CAYMWA010000344.1:0-2122 GCA_964393795.1 uncultured Roseivirgaceae bacterium | reverse complement strand
GGGTTCAGAAACCGCCCGCGCCTTTATATCGCGCGAGCGCTTGCTCCACTTCCTCGGGCATGATTTGTACTTCCCGGATAGGACGACTTTCCTGCGGCGTGCCAATGGCGCGATAGATGTGATCGACCGCCAATTTCGGATTCATCCCGGCCATTACGTCGCCAGGAATGCAATAGTACACCGCTTCTATTCCGGCGAGGTAAATAAGGGACAGGCACATAGGACACGGCTGGCCGCTAGCGTACACCACACACCCGCTAAGACGCGGCGTCTCGAGCCTTCGCGAGGCGTCGCGGATCGCCATCATCTCCGCATGCGCCGAGGGGTCATTCAACAGCGTAACCTGATTCCAGCCTTCACCGACGATTTCACCGTCTTTCACGACCACGCTCCCAAATGGAGTGCCGTGCTTTTGTTCGCATGCGTGATAGCTCAATTCGAGCGCGCGCTGCATGAATGCATTGTGGGTAGGTGCCATATTGATACTCGCGTCGTTAGCGTTGATGATGGTCTTTCAAAGGTCGCCTTTTCGCTGATATCATTCCAGGAAAAGGACCGCTCATATTTCCTAAACGCGGAATTATCAAAAAATACCTGGAACCGGGTCCTGCGGTTGAAATCTGGCTATCATTTGTATGAAACCAAATGAGAAAACACATGCGCTTTTGTGATACCTTTCCGAATTAAAGCCAAACACTAAGCAACCCCTAATGCCACAAGTTCCCCACGCTCCGCTTTTAAACGATCCGAAGACGGTACGGGCCTGGTATATGTACGACTGGGCCAATTCGGTTTACACACTGGTCATCGTCTCGGCTATTTTTCCGGTCTACTACAAGGCGGTCGCCCGAGACAATGGCAGCGACATCGTTCCCTTTCTCGGATTTACTATTCAGAGTTCTAATCTCTATTCGTACGCACTTTCATTTTCATTTCTGCTAGTCGCCGCTGCCATACCGCTGTTGTCGGGAATGGCTGACTACGCCGGAAGGAAGAAGATGTTCATGCAGATGTTCGTCTGGATGGGTGCGCTCTCCTGCATGGGACTCTTTTTCTTCACGAATGTGGATAACCTGTGGGTGGCGATCCTGTTCACCATCACTGCCAGTGTTGGATATTCGGGAAGCCTCGTTTTTTATGACGCCTTCCTTCCGGAGATTGTCACCGAAGACCGTTACGACGCCACGAGCGCACGGGGTTATTCGATGGGCTACTACGGAAGCGTGATCATGATGGTGTTGTGCCTGGTGATGATCATGAACTATCAGGCCTTTGGCTTTGCCGATGAACGTCAGGCAACACGGTTTACTTTCATCTTTGTCGGCCTCTGGTGGATCGGGTTTGCCCTGATTCCCTTCCGGTTTCTTTCGGATAATTCAGTTCGAAATAAGCACGTTGTCAACATCTGGACGAAAGGATACGAAGAGATCAGACGTGTGTGGAGAAGCCTCCCACAACAGCGCGACCTGAGGCGCTTTCTGACGGCTTACTTCTTTTACAACATGGGCGTGCAGACGGTGATGTACCTCGCCGCTTTGTTCGGTACGGATGTGCTGATGCTCGACGACAAAAAACTTATTGCGACAGTCCTTCTCATTCAACTCGTCGGTGCCGTAGGTGCCTACGTATTCGCACGCATGTCTGCGGAGAAAGGGAACAAGACCGCTCTCCTCACGATGATCGGTATCTGGATCGGCATCTGTGTGGCGGCCTACTACATTCAGACTGAGTATCAGTTTTATGCATTGGCCGCCGTGGTCGGCCTCGTGATGGGAGGCATACAATCGCTCTCCCGCGCCACTTATTCGAAACTGATACCTGCTGATACCGTTGCCCATGCATCCTATTTCAGTTTTTACGACGTGATCTTCAACCTCTCGATTGTACTGGGCACTTTTACCTACGGACTAATCAATCAACTTACCGGGTCAATGCGATACAGCGCACTTGCGCTCGCCGTCTATTTCATCATCGGGATGCTGTTTTTGAGAACGGTGAAAGTGAGGAAAATGTGTTAATGTGTTAGTGTGTTCATGTGTTCATGTGTTCGTGTGTTCATGTGTTGATGTGTTGATGCTTTGCCCGACGAAGCCTGCGGGTGGCTGAAGGGTGGCGGCGAAGT
>CAYMWA010000343.1:0-2151 GCA_964393795.1 uncultured Roseivirgaceae bacterium | reverse complement strand
AAATTTGAGTTGAATTTTAACCAAAATTTCGGTCAACCTATTTCAGGCGAGGACAACCAACAAACCGGCAACTGGCAACCGGCAACCGGCAACTAGCCACTGGCTACCCGCTCCTCGTCACATAATCAACCACACCCATCACGTCATCAGGATGAAACCACCTAAACTGCGCGTCCTTCCTGAACCATGTAAGTTGTCGTTTGGCATATCTTCGTGAATTCCGCTTCAACAGTCTGATACACTCCTGACGGTCATAATGGTTCTCCATGTAATCGAATATCTCCTGGTAGCCAACTGTTTGTAACGCGTTGCGATGGCGCAGTGGATATAAGTTAGCCGCTTCTTCAAACAATCCCTCAGCGATCATGTGGTCCATGCGCGCGTCAATGCGTGCATACAGTTCTTCGCGCGGTAGGTCCAGTCCTACCTTCACAATGTCGAATGCGTGTTCCCTCTTCAACTTCTTCCGGAACGAAAGAATCGATTTACCTGTGTGCATCCGCACCTCCAGGGCGCGCACAAGGCGATGTGGGTTCTTCATCTCGACGACTTCCGCGCCGTCGGGATCAAGTTCTCGCATCCGAGCCTGAAGCCAATCAATACCGTGCATCTCGTATTGCGCCATCAGTTCACTCCGAATTGCTGCAGGAATGACCGGCATTTCATCAAACCCGTCGCAAACACCTTTTATATAAAGTCCGGAGCCGCCGCACAAGATAACGTAATCGCGGCTTATGAAAAGGTCGTGAATCACCGCAAGCGCATCTTCGGCGTACTGCGCGGCATCGTAGTCATCAAGCACGCTGTGGCTGTCAACAAAATAATGTTGTACAGCCGCACGTTCTTCGGGTGTCGGCTTCGCCGTGCCGATGGTCATCTCGCGGTAGAGTTGCCGTGAATCGGCCGACACGATCACGGTGTCGAGTTTCCGCGCCATTGCAAGGGCCATGGCGGTTTTCCCCACAGCCGTGGGACCAGCGATCACGACTAACTTTTTCCCTGACATCGGCGCAATTTAGGAACTTCCGGCGGCTGTTTAAGCGTTGGGAAACAGCGATAAATCACAAATATCGCGTATCTTTGTCCGGAAGAGAGAATACTATGATAAAGTACACCAGTCAATTTCTGATCAAACTGCAGGAGCTGATCGCCGAGTCTGATTATATTTTGCGTTACGAAAAGGGAAATTTTAAGTCCGGCTTCTGTGTACTGAAGGAGCAGAAGATCATCATCGTGAACAAGTTCTATCCCGTGGAGGGTAAAATCAACGCGTTGTACGAAATCCTCCGCACGGTTCCGCTGGACACCAGCCGGTTCAGTGAAAAGAGTCAGAAATTCTATCAGGACCTTACCCGACAATCCGAAGCTGCTTGAAAGTAACATTCCTGGGCACCGGTACCTCTCAAGGTGTGCCAGTGATTGGCTGCACATGCAACGTGTGCCAGTCCACAGATCCGCGCGACAAGCGGCTGCGCACATCGGTACTCATTCAAGCCAGGAACAAGACTGTCGTTATTGACACAGGCCCTGACTTCAGGCAACAGATGTTGCGTGAAAAGGTCAACCGGCTCGATGCCGTAGTGTTCACGCATGCACACCGCGACCATACGGCCGGGCTAGACGATGTTCGCGCCTACAACCACATGCAGAACATGGACATGCCGGTATACGGCACTCCTGAGGTCCTGCAGCAATTGAGGACCGAGTACGCTTACGCCTTCGCGCCCGCCGCGTATCCCGGTATTCCACGACTTGACTTGCATCAGTTGAACGGTGAGGCTTTTGACGTGAGCGGCATCTCCTTTCTGCCTTTGCCCGTCATGCACCTCCACATGCCCGTGCTGGGCTTCCGCATCGACAATTTCAGCTACATCACCGACGCGAAGTTCATCCCCCCGGCAACACTTGAAAAACTTAAGGGTACTGAGGTCCTCGTCCTGAATGCGCTGCAACGCGAACGCCATATTTCCCACCTCAACCTCACCGAAGCACTGGAGATCGTAAACACGGTGAAGCCCCGCCACACTTACCTCACACACCTCAGCCATAGAATGGGCCTCCATGCCGAAGTGGAAAAAGAGCTCCCTGATGACGTATCTTTGGCTTATGATGGATTGAAGGTGGTGAGTGGTGAGTGGTGAGTGGTGAGTG
>CAYMWA010000342.1:0-2162 GCA_964393795.1 uncultured Roseivirgaceae bacterium | reverse complement strand
GCGGCAGAGATTTTTCAGAAGCTCGACGGGAAAATTTTTGTGGCGCACAATGCGCATTTCGATTATTCTTTTTTGAAAAAAGAATTTGAAGAGGCCGGCATCCAATGGCAATCGAAAAAGCTTTGTACGGTGCGGTTGAGCCGGAAGATCATTCCGGGCTTGCGCTCCTATAGCCTGGGCAGCCTCGCGCAGAGCCTGGGTATAGCGATCGCGAATCGCCATCGGGCCGGTGGTGATGCAGAGGCGACTGTGAAGATATTTGATCAACTGTTGCAGCGCGACAGGGAAAACCATATTCTGCGTGCGCTGAAGCGGAACTCGGGAGAGACCATCCTGCCTCCTAACTTATCAAAGCAAACATTTGACAATCTTCCGGCAAGATGCGGCGTCTATTACTTTCACGATGCCCATGGAAATGTCATCTATGTAGGCAAGGCCGTAAATATTAAGAAGCGGATCGCGGGGCACTTCACTGGCGATGCGCGCGAATGGAGTCGGTCGCGCATCCGCAATGAAATTCACGACATCACGTACGAGCTCACCGGTAACGAGTTGATTGCACTGATCCTCGAATCACAGCAGATCCGGAAGTTTTGGCCGCGATACAACCGGGCACAGAAATCGCGTGCGGAAGAATGGGGCATTTTCCAATATGAAGACCGGAACGGGCTGTTGCGTTTTTCGGTTAATGTCGTCGCGCGCGGTGCACAACCGCTCATTCGCTTCTCCACCAAAGGGGACACCTGGAATTTTCTCTGGCAAAAGGTGCGGGAATACAACCTTTGCCCGAAATTGTGCGGACTGCAGGTGGCACGGGGCTTGTGTTTTGAATACCAGACCGGCGAGTGCAACGGCGCGTGTATGGGTCTGGAAAGTCATACGCGATACAATCGCCGGGTACAAAAGGCGTTGGCATCGTTTCACGAAAAGGGCAGCAGTGTCGCTATTGTGGGAAAAGGGCGTGACGCGCATGAGCAGTCGCTCGTGCTCGTTGAGGAGGGCACCTACTTCGGCTTTGGTTTTGTGGGACGTGATGTGGCGATCTCCGACATTGCATCGGCCCGCACCTGCGTGAACCGGGGTACGGAGACGCCGACCGTACAGAACCTTATTAACTCCTATCTGATGAATCCGCGGGGAGCGGAGGTAATCACTCTGACATAGTTCGTAACCAGTCGTGACCGGTCAACACTTTTTAAAATGTTCGGATGGCGATCCGTTGCAAAACTGAACCTATGTTTCGATAATTACCGTATTTTTGGGCGCAGCAAGAAAAATTAGAATACCATGGATGTGATAGATGTCGATAACCAGCAGGAACACAAAGAGAAAATACGCCAGGTAATATCAGAAGTAGGCAAGGTCGTTGTAGGCCAGGAATACATGGTCCACCGGCTGTTGATCGGTTTGTTCACCAACGGCCATATTCTTCTTGAAGGTGTGCCGGGGCTGGCGAAGACGCTCACCATTAGCACGCTTGCGCAGGTGCTGCATCTTGACTTCCAACGTATTCAGTTTACGCCCGATCTTCTTCCTGCAGATCTTGTAGGGACGATGATCTATAATCAGAAAGACGGAAAATTTGAAGTGAAGAAAGGTCCGATCTTCGCAAACATCATCCTTGCGGACGAGATCAACCGGTCGCCGGCGAAAGTGCAATCGGCCTTGCTGGAGGCCATGCAGGAAAAAACGGTCACGATCGGCGAAACGACTTTCAATCTTGACCGGCCGTTCCTTGTGATGGCCACACAGAATCCCGTCGATCAGGAAGGTACTTATCCGCTGCCTGAAGCGCAGGTCGACCGTTTTATGATGAAAGTGTTTGTCAACTATCCCAGCAAGGAACAGGAGATGGAAGTTATGCGCCGTATCTCGAACATGAAGTTTGATTTTACGGTCGACACCATCTTGACGAAGGATGACATCTTCGGTATTCGGGAGCAGGTCAACCGGGTGAAGATTTCAGAGTCGCTGGAGCGATACATCATTGAACTGGTTTACGCTACCCGCCACCCGCTGGAATACAAACTCAACGAACAAGCACAGTATATTCAATTCGGCGCTTCACCGCGTGCGAGCATCAACCTCAACCTCGCCTCGAAAGCGCTTGCTTATATGGAGGGCCGTGATTACGTGTTGCCTGAAGATATCAAGGAGGTCGC
>CAYMWA010000341.1:0-2162 GCA_964393795.1 uncultured Roseivirgaceae bacterium | reverse complement strand
TCGACGTGGGCGGCTATAATCCGTTGTTGGGACAATCATATCCCGAGATCGCCGCACGCAGCAGCAGCCAGCACAAGAGCCAGGGATGGGGACGTGCCGGAGTACGTGGCTACCGGCCCGAGTACCTGGAACACGTAAAAGGAAAACCGGCGAAAGACAACATATTCGACGGCATTGATACGAGCTGGAAACGCGTCAGGGGAGGCGATAAGATTCAATCCCTTGTCACGCGGGCGCTCGACGCCTTTGATCCCCGCGATCCCTCGTCAATTGTGCCGTTGCTGTTTGATATCCGCGACCACATTGCCGCACTTGAGAACAGCGTGTGGAAAGAGCGGAAACTTCGTGAAACCGAGGCGCTGATCGAAGATTGCCTTGGCCTGTTTATCGAAGTGCACGCCGCGCATCACCAAAGTGCGCCCGGAGAGGCGACCGGTGCATCCATCGAAATGGTCAACCGCTCTGCCCTTGATGTTTCCGTCAGAAGGGTATCTGCTTCCGTGCTGCAATGGGATTCTGTTTTTTCGGCATCCCTCGAAAATAATAAGACATTATCGGTCAGCTTGCAGGCGAAGATCGACCCGAACGCATCATATTCCGATCCTTACTGGCTGAAATTCCCGCCTCAAAGTAGGGGACTCTACACGGTCAAGGACGCCGGCAAGATCGGGATGCCAGAGAACCCTCCCGCCGTTGTTTTTTCTTTTGAATTGCGTGTAGGGGGCGAAAGCATTACCGTTCAGCGACCGATGATCTATCAATGGGTGGATCCCGTGAAAGGCGAACTTTGGCGTCCTTTTGCTATTGTGCCGCCGGTAGCGGTAAACCTTTCCCAACATGTATTGGTATTTGGCACGCCAGCGCCAAAACAGATAACCCTTCAGGTGAAGTCGTCCACCGATCACCCGCTCAGCGGAAGTCTCGAATTATCCCTTCCGCCGGGTTGGCGTGCCGAGCCGGCGAACCTGCGGTTTACTTTACCGCGCCGGGGGGCAGAAGACGCGCAGACGGTGACGATCTATCCTTCTTCCAAGGAATACAATGGCGCTATCCGGGTCGCCGCAGTGATCGATGGCCACCGCTATGACAAGTCGTTGAAGGTTATTTCTTACGAACACTTCCCTGCGCAGACGTTGCTTCCACCCGCTGAGGCGAAAGCAGTGCGTATCAACCTGAAAAAGGCTGGCGAAAGGGTTGGCTACATCCGCGGCGCCGGAGATGAGATTCCGGCGGCCCTTCGCAATATGGGGTATGAAGTGTGGGAAATGAGTGACAATGAAATTACTCCCGCCAACCTGCGCAGCCTGGATGCCGTGGTGCTTGGCGTTCGCGCGTTGAACACCAACCCACGCGCCGATTATTTCATGCCGGTCGTACTTGATTATGTACGAGAGGGAGGTACGGTCGTGATGCAGTACAACACGACGGCGCGGCTTGAAACCGAGCACTTCGCCCCCTATCCCATCCGGATCGGGAGGGATCGTGTGGCCGAAGAGACCGCTGAGGTAACGATCCGGCTGCCGGAACATCCGGTGATGAACTATCCAAACAAAATTACTGCCGCCGATTTCGAAGGATGGGTGCAGGAGCGTGGCCTCTATTTCCCATCCACATGGGACGACCAGTATGCCGCGATTCTCTCCATGCATGACAAGGGTGAATCACCAAAAAACAGTAGCCTGCTCGTTGCAAAGTACGGCAAAGGCTACTATGTGTATACCGGGCTATCATTCTTCCGGGAATTGCCCGAGGGAGTTTCCGGAGCGTACAAGCTTTTTGCCAATCTGGTCTCTTTGGGAAACAGTAACAAGCAGAACGGGGCATCAACGGGAAGGAAATAAAAAAGCAATAGCGTCTTTGCATCCTTAGCGCCTTTGCGAGAGGTGAACGTCGGCAAGCCGCTTTGGATTAAGGACGAGATGATATTTAACAGGACCAATACGAACGCAGCAATGGAAGAATCAGAAAAACCACCCTTGTTTCGCAGCTGGACCGGATGGTATGTGCTGATCCTGTCCGCGCTCGTCATTCAAATTATTTTGTACCGCATCTTAACCGTGGCCTTTTAATGAAGACCATTGACTGGATTGTTCTACTCCTCACCCTTCTTTTTATTGTCGTCTATGGAACGCTGAAGACGCGCAAACGAACGTCTACGCTTG
>CAYMWA010000340.1:0-2170 GCA_964393795.1 uncultured Roseivirgaceae bacterium | reverse complement strand
TGGACATCTAGTGGTGTTGCAGAGCCGATTGCAATCCGGGATAATGGCGCTGGCGTTTATCGCTATCACGGTCTAGGAGCCGGTGATGAAGGCGGGGTGGAATTTGACGGGCGAATTGCTACAGGTCAAGGCTTCTGGGTTCGCACAACTGCGACTGGCGCTACATTGACGCTCCACGAACAGGCCAAAACTACAGGCGGCACGTTCTACCGCGAGCGTCCTGAAGACGAGATCATTTTGTCATTGAACAACGGCATTATCACCGACCTCGCCAGCTATCGCATCCGCTCAGACGCTGAAGCGGGCCTGGACCGATATGATGCACCTAAGCTCAACAACTATCAGGATCTTGTCGGCGAAGTCTTCGACCTGGCCACGCTTTCTCCCAACGAACAAGCAAAAGCCATGGCCATCAATGCTGTACCATCGATCGACGGTTGCGAGGTGACGGTCAACGTGCTCACCAAGGACATGGCGAATGGTGCTTATACTTTTTCACTGAAGGCTTCCGGCCTCATGACGGGCTACCGTTGGGTGCTGAAGGACCAGTTCCTCGAAAAGGAAATTGAACTTACTCCGGATACAGAATACGAATTCAACGTCTCCGATGAGCTTTCCGGCGCGACCGATCGCTTTACGCTTACTGGCTTCAAACAAATGGATCCGGTGGTGATCTCTATATCGGAAGACAATGAACACACGCTTGTCTCCAGCTACGGCAAGGGCAACCAGTGGTTCTTCAATGGTACGCTGATTCCCGGCGCGACGGCACAATCCATTACGGCTACTGAAACCGGATTGTACGAAGTAGAGGTGACGACTAAAGACGGCTGCGTTTCACGTACCTCGCGTGAGATGATTGTACTCGGCGCTGAAGAAGGCGCGAACAATGACTACGAACTTTATCCCAACCCCGTTGAAGACCGGCTGACGATTGTACTGCCTCATGCAGGCAATGCCACCGGAACGGTGATGAGCACTTTTGGAAAAACCCTCGGCAACCTTCGCTTTGAAATGTCGGACGGAAGGAAAATGGCTGTGTACGATTTCAGCGGACAGCCGGCCGGACTGTACGTCGTTAAGATAAGACAAGGCAACCAGACACACCACTACAAGATCGTTAAGCAATGAGGGTCAACATCGTGAAGCTAATTTCGGCATCTATCTCCGCGTTCGCCCTGTTCGGAATCAGC
The DNA here is from genome assembly GCA_964393795.1 of uncultured Roseivirgaceae bacterium. Taxonomy (GTDB): domain Bacteria; phylum Bacteroidota; class Bacteroidia; order Cytophagales; family Cyclobacteriaceae; genus Chryseosolibacter. The sequence goes on along the minus strand of CAYMWA010000340.1, from coordinate 977 downwards.
GCGGTGTATGCGCAACCAGGAGATCCAGGCGGGGGCGACCCCGATGCCCCCATTTCTGGCATTGCCTGGCTGCTTGCCGCCGGCGCCCTCTTGGGTATCCGCACGGTGTATAAGAAATTCGGAGGCAGGCGTTGATTGTCGATGCGAACCGCCTTCCCTGTACTGAAAAAGAACCTTATCGCTGCCTGAAATGGTAAAACACAGGATTCACTCCAACTACCTGTTAAGGGCCATTTATACCCTCAAGATCCTTCCCCGGTGGGTGATCATCGTTATCGACCTGGCGATTATCGCGTTCTCGACGGTGCTCGGATATCTGCTTCGGTTCAACTTCGAGATCGAGGAGATCATGCGGCACCGGTTCTTTGAAGGGGTCACCCTGCACGTAGCCTGTAGCCTCGTGGCCATCCTCATCACCCGCAACTACCGCGGTATCGTGCGCTACACGGGCGTACAGGATGGTGTCAGGATTGTCTACATGTTGTTCCTCAACCTGGTGTTCATCAACGGGGTCAACTTCCTCTATTACTATAACAACCTCGAGAACATCATTCCGTACTCGGTTGTCCTGATCTCTTTCCTTGCCGCGTTCCTTTTCCTGTTCAACTACCGCCTGCTCATCAAATACGTCTTTTCGTTTTACAACCGCGGTTCTATCAGGAATGCCCATGTGCTGATCTATGGCGCCGGACAAACCGGAATCATCACCAAACATGTCATCGAATCCTCCCGGTCCTCACGTGTGGTTGGCTTTCTCGAGGACGACAAGAACAAGATAGGCAAAGTACTGAACGGCTCACGGATTTATTCCGCCGCGCCTGAGTCGCTGGAGGGGCACCTGCACAGGAACGACGTCGATGACGTGATTATCACCGTCAAAAACCTGTCCCCGGAAATCAAGAACGAGATTGTCGACATCTGCCTTCGCAACGAAGTGAAGGTACGGATGGTACCGCCCGTGGAGAAGTGGATCAAGG
>CAYMWA010000339.1:0-2183 GCA_964393795.1 uncultured Roseivirgaceae bacterium | reverse complement strand
TCTCCGTCGCGCAACAGAAAGCAATAACGCTCCAGCAAGCCGGCTTCCTTTTGCGTACCGGCGAGATCGTCATCTGCCAAACGTTTAAGTTTCATAAAGCCACTGTCGTGCAGTATGCGTTCAAACTGGCCTGCGCTGTCCAGGAATTCCTGAGTACGCTGGGGATTAACCGTTTCCTCCGGTACAATGCTTCTCCTGATGAGGTTTGAAAACATTGAACTGGCCGGTTTCCGATCAACCGGTTTTTGCGTCAGCATAATGTAGCACCGGTGATCCAGATATGGCCTTTCATTGAAAAACCGTTCACTGGATCGGGCAAGAAATGAGAGATCGGTATTCTCAAAGTGCGGGGTGTGTTTCCGGGAAAAGAACCAGTCCTGCTTGTGAAAAACGGAATGACGCGGAAGGACCTTGATGGCCTTTACCAGCACATGGTGAAATGCTTCATATTCCTGGTCCGACAAGGTGAAGATTTCAGGGAGGGCGGCCTCGTAAGCAATGGTTACATCGCCCCGCTTGGAAAGCATGCAGTCGTACTCCACTTTGTAAACCGGAAAAGTCTGGAAGAGGGGTATGGGCTGTGACATCGGATTAATATTTATAGAATTAAAAGACTCCAACTATTTCTTGAGATTTATGAAGGTCCGCCTCGTCGTTCCAATCAGGTATTCAGGAATGCTGCGTTTAGCCATTTTCTTCAGTAAGCCATGCTGGCCATAGGTATCGCTTAGCCGGTAGATTCCGATAAAGAGGAGTGTTCCCAGAACAGCGATCAGGCTGAGGCATACAAACACGTTGACGCCGAGAACATAAAGAATGGCAAACAGGATGAGCAAAAGGATCACACCTACACCCAGGTATCCGATATATTGCGCCTTCAGTCCCTTGAACTCGATCGGCTTGTTGATCCCCTTATTGATTTTATACACATTGTTCATAGCACTGATTTTGACTTTGAAATAACTTCTGGACAGTTCTTTTACACTCCGAAAAACGACTTGAGTACCGTGGCAACCACAACCAGGAAGATGCAGCTGCCAAACCAGGCTGCGGCGACGCGTCCGGTATCCGGATCGCCACTGTTCCACTTTTGATAAACCTTGACGGCACCGATCAATCCGAGCACCGCGCCAATGGCATACATCAGGCTTGTCCCGGTGTCGAAGTAGCTTCGCACGCGCATGTTGGCCTCATTGATACCCGCATTTCCGTCTTGCGCTAATGAATGCAAGTTTGAAAGGCAGTAAACTGTCAGCGCCAGAAACAAGGCCCGACCTTTTTTGAGAATAGAAGAAAAAGAAGTGGTTTTCATATTATTTGATTTATTCTAGAATCGATGCGTATTGAATAATGTCACGAAGGCGGTCCCCACCATTGCCTGATCTCGTCCAGTTCAAGCTCAAAATGGAATCGCGATTTCGCGGTTTCATAGATATAGAGGTTGACGGGTTCCTGGTATATGGAATCCCGTAAATGGGGATAGCGTAAAAGCAGGGTTTGAAATAGGGAAATCCCCTCCTGTTTTGGGGACTTGTACTCGACGACGAGTTCAACCAGTGTTTTGATCTCCTGGAGCAGATCTGACACCGAGCCGATGAGCATGGCCGGATCCTGAGCCGCAGGTGCTTGCCTTACCTCTGAGAAGGTTTCAGGATCGTCATTTGAAGGAAACACTTCAATTTCCCGGGCGGAATCCAGAGAAGTGCGGGGACTAACCGGCTCTTCTTGAACATTTCCCATAATTCCAGATTCCGAATCAGGGACATCCGAGACGTCCTCCGCCGGTCCGAATTTAGAAAAGTTGCCTCGGAATAAGGAGAGGATTTCGACCCGGAACAACAGAAGTGTTGCCAGGCAGTAATACGCTACTGCGGAAAATCCAATTACCAGGAAAAATTCCTGCCATGAAATGGAGTTGAACATAAGCCTTCGTGTTTGTTACGAAGGCGAAGGTGCATGGCGTCAGGATGGGATGTTCACAATTCGGTCAGAATGGCGATAGATTTTCTTTCAACCATTTTATCGATGCCCACGCCGGCCTTGAGATTATTCCGAAGCGACGTGCGAATTTAGACGCCAAATGAGCTATTGCCTCTTTTCTTGCTGCCTAAAAATAAAACTCGTGTCAGTTTGCAAAATAAATGATCTAAATTCCTCCAAATTGTCTCTATCAGTATAAGGAC
>CAYMWA010000338.1:0-2185 GCA_964393795.1 uncultured Roseivirgaceae bacterium | reverse complement strand
GATCAAACATGCATACCGATGCGCAGGGTACGGGTATTGTGAGAATTTTTAATGCCAGCGATCTCCACGATGACGAGTACATGATATGGGGGCATGACAATGGTCCTATGGTGACGGTCACGACCGATGTGCCGCCGGGTGTTCAGGGCAGGCTTTCACGTGTCTGGCGCGTCAGTGAAACCGATGGCGCAGGTGCAGCGGCAAATGTGGGTACGATTGATATCCAGTTTGACCTGTCCGGGCTGGAGCCCATTACCGCATCGGACCTTCGACTGTTGATCGACCACGATGGAGATGGCCTTTTTGCAGAGGCGGGTACTATTCAAAAATCCGGCGCCATCGCGCTCGCGTGCAACCGCTTTGTTTTTCAGGCGATAGTTGGCAATGAAATCACACATGGCGACCGATTCACCGTGGGTACGATTAATCTTAGCCAGACACCCTTGCCTATTGAACTGGATTTCTTTACAGGGAGAATGGCCCGAGGGAGTGCGCAGCTGGCATGGGTCACACTTTCGGAAAAAGATAACCATTACTTTACCGTGGAACGCTCAGCTGACGGAAAACATTTTTCCGGCGTTGGGACGGTGCATGGAAGCGGTACTACGCGAGAACCCACAGACTACGCCTTCACAGATCCATTCCCGCCATCGGGGAGGCTGTACTACAGATTGAAGCAAACCGATATCGATGGTGCGCATAGCTACTCCGATGTAATCATGGTAGACAACCGCACTGTGGGAACGGAACTGATTGCATTCCCGAATCCTGTTGCATCCGGCCGGTCATTGGAATTGCGCATCCGGCATACCGAGTACATTGATCCCGCCGCGGTACAGGTAGTGGCATACGATCTTATGGGAAAGCCAATTTCGATTTCGACCGAGGTTGTTGACGGGAAGCGACTGCGCGTGCAATTCGGGAACGAGTGGCCTTCGGGGGTGTGCGTGATCCAGGCTACTTCACCGGAACTTTCCACTGCGCTTTACACCCGTGTCTATGTAAGATAGCACAACGTCCCATCGTATTAAAATTCTTGTTACCTTGTGAAAATTCCATCCGGATGCGATCAGCGATCGGACTTCTGCTTTTCTTTTTCGTCAGTGCATCGTTCGCGCAGACCGGCCCAGCCGGCGTGGGCAGTAGCGATGGAAGTTCTTCGCTGAAGCTTTGGTTTCGTCCCGATTATGGCGTGAACACAACAGGGACGGCGGTTGACAGCTGGACAAATGCGGCCGGGATTCCCGCCCTTGATGTATCGGAGACAGGAAGCCAGCGTCCAACCCGCGTCGCTGGCGCGTTGAACGGATTCGCGGAGATCAGTTTTAACGGATCAAACAGACTTCGTACCGGGCCTGGCCTCACCACTTCGAACTTTGTTACCGACGAAGCCTCTTCATTTGTTGTTGTCAGAGCGGATAACACGACGCAGACCTCGTCCGTTTACTGCACGGATCCCCTTACACCAAATCGTTTTTCCACGCATATCCCCTGGGGCGGAACGGTTTATTTTGATATCGGTAATTGTTGTGGAAATGATACGCGCCTTGACGTTAGCGGATTGACCGGGTTAACCGGGTACTCCATTTGGTCGTTCGATGCGAACCCCTCTACGGGCAAACAACTCTATCGCAACGGCGGTCTTCTTCAGAATCGTCCCCTCACAGGCACATACTCCAGTCACGAAAGTCAGCGGTTCAATATCGGCAGTAACATATCCGGATCGGCCGGATTCGTCGGCGATGTCGCAGAAGTAATCATTTTCAAGAACAAGGTCAACGAAGCACAACGCATTCTGATTCAGAACTACCTCTCAGCCAAGTACAACCTGCCGTTGTCGGCTAACGATGTTTACCGGATGGACGATGGGATGAGAGGCGATTATGATTTTGACGTTGCGGGCATTGGAAGGGTAGGCACAGGTGTTCAGGACGACTCGCGCGGCACCGGTGTTGTGAGAGTGCGAAACCCCTCCAGTTTGGGTGATGGCGATTTCATGATGTGGGGACATGACAACGGCGATCTTTCGGCAACGGTCACGACAGATCTCCCTTCAAGTGTGACGGCGCGTTTTGAAAGGGAATGGCGGGTAAGTGAGGTGGGCGAAGTCGGAACCAGTGACATAGAATTTGATTTAGACGGCCTGCCCGACTTTGCCGGCATGGATGATTGCGAAATAGCCCTG
>CAYMWA010000337.1:0-2190 GCA_964393795.1 uncultured Roseivirgaceae bacterium | reverse complement strand
CCGCACCGGGTTCGGCAAAAGGATCGCTCTTCATCGACAGGCCGATGCGTTTGCGTGGGACGTCGACTTCGACTACCGTAACCATAACCTTCTGTTGGACAGTGACGGCTTCCTTCGGGTCCTTTACAAATTTGTCTGCGAGGTGGCTGATGTGAACTAGCCCGTCCTGATGGACACCGATATCGACAAAGGCACCAAAGTTTGTCACGTTGGTCACGATGCCCGGTAGTTTCATACCGATTTTGAGGTCGGAAATTTCGTTCACACCTTCTGTGAAGCTGAACACCTCAAACGTTTCGCGCGGATCGCGGCCGGGCTTTTCGAGTTCGGACACGATATCGGTAAGCGTGGGGATACCCACCTTGTCGGTGATGTACTTTTTGAGGTCGAGTTGCTTTCGCAGTTCGGCACTGCTCATCAGGTCTTTGACGGAGCATCCCAGGTCTTCCGCCATTTTTTGCACGATGGGGTAACTCTCAGGGTGAACGGCACTTGCATCCAGCGGATTTTCCGCCTGATAGATCCGGAGAAAGCCTGCTGCCTGTTCGAATACTTTTTCACCGAGGCGCGGGACCTGCATGAGCGCTTCCCTATTGGGAAATGGTCCGTTCTGATTGCGGAATTCGACGATATTGCGCGCAAGTGATGCACTCAGTCCGGATACGTACGACAGCAGTTCTTTGCTCGCTGTGTTCAGTTCGACCCCTACGGAATTAACACAGCTCATGACGACGTCGTCCAATCCTTGCTTGAGTTTGATCTGGTCGACATCGTGTTGATACTGACCGACGCCGATGGATTTCGGATCGATTTTCACCAGTTCGGCAAGCGGATCCATCAACCTTCTGCCGATGGACACCGCACCGCGAACAGTGACATCCTGCTCGGGAAATTCTTCCCGCGCGACTTCGGACGCCGAATACACTGATGCGCCACTTTCGTTGACCATAGCGATGATGATCTTGTTATCGAGGCCGATGCTCTTGACGAAAGCCTCGGTTTCGCGGCTAGCCGTACCGTTGCCGATCGCGATGGCCTCGATACTAAACTTATCAACGAGTGCCTTGATGATTGCCCCAGACTTGGCCACTTCTTTTTGCGGCGCGTTGGGGTATATGGCTTCGAAGTGCAATAACTTGCCCTGGCGGTCGAGACACACCAGTTTGACACCCGTTCGGAAGCCCGGATCAAGGGCCAGTACATTCTTTTGACCAAGGGGAGCGGAGAGAAGGAGTTCCTTCAGGTTCGCAGCAAAGACCCGGATCGCTTCTTCGTCGGCCCTGATCTTTGACTCCATGCGGATCTCCGTTTCGAGCGAAGGGCGGAGCAAGCGCTTGTACGCATCCTTGATGGCAAGCCGTACGTGTTCCGCCGCCGCATTTTCATTCTTCACGAACTGTCTTTCCAGTGTTTGAATCGCCCCCTCTTCGGGTGGAAATATGTCGAGGGCGAGGATGCTTTCCTTCTCGCCGCGGCGAAGCGCGAGCAGGCGGTGCGAAGGTGTTTTGGCGATAGGCTCCTTCCATTCGAAGTAGTCCTTGTACTTCGCGCCCTCTGCTTCTTTGCCCTTCATCACCTTTGATTCGATGACGCCCTCTTTCCAGAACAACTCGCGCAATTGTCTGCGCGATTCAGGATTTTCACTCACCCATTCCGCGATAATATCACGGGCGCCTTCCAGTGCTTCCTGTGCTTCATTGACACCCTTTTCCACGTCGACAAAGGTGGCGGCAAATGCATCGACGTCGAAGTTTTCCTGGTCGAGGATTTTCTGTGCCAGCGGCTCGAGTCCTTTTTCACGGGCCACCGATGCGCGCGTTTTCCTTTTGGGCTTGAAGGGAAGGTAGATGTCCTCCAACTCCGCGAGCGTTGAGGCGACCACGATCTGCGACATCAGTTCGGGAGTGAGTTTCTCCTGCTTTTCGATGGAGGCGATAATGGCTTCCCGGCGTTTGTCGAGTTCCCGCAATTGCTCGAGGCGGTCGCGCACATTGGCAACGACTACTTCATCCATACTACCCGTCAGCTCCTTGCGGTAGCGGGATATGAACGGGATGGTCGCCCCTTCAGCGAGCAGTTCGGCGACAGCCCGTACATGGTTTTGTTGTAATGAAAATTCTCTGGTGATCTGTTCAATCCAGCGCGCAATATTTTCCTGTTCCATAACTCTTATAGGGGAGGCAAAAATAG
>CAYMWA010000336.1:0-2194 GCA_964393795.1 uncultured Roseivirgaceae bacterium | reverse complement strand
AAAGTCTTCGCCTACAAGATGATCTGCAAGGACACCGTTGAAGAAAAGATTCTGCGACTGCAGGAAAAGAAGCAGATGCTCGCCGATGACCTGATCCAGGAAGACGCCGGCTTTGTCAAGAACCTTACCCGCGACGACATCGCATTTCTTTTTGGTGATTGACGATCGTCTGCCCAGGGCTTCTTTCAACGGCACGTTCGCACTTTGTTTTTTCGCCAGGACTTTCCTACATTTTAACCCGATTAATAAACACACCCGCTGACAACCTACTTATGAAAAGAATTTTGACCACGACATGGTTTGTCTATGTCCTGATTGCCTCGCTGACCCTACAGGCGCAGCCCGCCGAAAAAATGATCAAGGTGGTCGTTGCCCCCGACCATCAGGACTGGACTTACAAGCCGGGAGAGAAAGTTAAGTTTACCATATCTGTTTTGCAGAACGGCAATCTTGTCGAAGACGCCAACGTCAGGTATGAGATCGGCCCGGAAAAAATGCCACCGGTCACGAAAGAACGCAAAGTGTTGTCCAAAGGACAAACCACAGTAGATGGCGGGACCATGAAGACTCCAGGCTTCCTGCGTTGTATAGCGATTGTTGAAGTCGACGGACAGGAATATCGCGGACTCGCTACTGCCGGGTTCGATCCCCTCAGGATAAGTCCTACGGTTGAAAATCCTTCGGACTTTGTAAAATTCTGGGAGGACGCGAAAGCCGCGGCGGCACGCGTGCCGATGGACCCCGTTATGACCTTAATGCCGGAGCGATGCACCGACAAGGTAAACGTCTACCACGTGCAAATCCAGAACTTCAGAAACGGAGGGCACGTCTACGGCATCCTGGCGGTGCCGAAGAAAGAAGGCAAGTATCCCGCACTGCTGAAAGTGCCTGGCGCCGGCATCCGGCCGTATGGTGGCGACATCGGTACCGCTGAACGTGGCATCATCACCCTTGAAATCGGTATCCATGGAATTCCTGTAACGCTTGATCCGCAGGTATACCGCGACCTTTCTGCGGGCGGACTGAATGGCTATTGGGCCACCAACATCGATGACCGCGATCAATACTATTACAAGCGCGTCTACCTGGGATGCGTTCGTGCGAATGATTTTCTGACAAGCCTCCCCCAATACGACGGCCAAAACCTGGGCGTGTATGGAGGAAGTCAGGGCGGCGCACTCTCGATCATCACAGCCGCACTCGATTCACGGGTGAAGTACCTCGCTGCATTTTACCCCGCACTCAGCGATCTCACCGGCTACCTCGACGGTCGGGCTGGTGGATGGCCACATCTCTTTAGCTCACGTGATACGCCCGTGAGCGCGCTCGGCGAAAAGAAGGAAACAGTGAAGTATTATGATGTCGTCAACTTCGCCCGACAGGTAAAGATTCCCGGCTTCTATTCCTGGGGATTTAACGACGAAACCTGCCCCCCTACTTCGATGTATGCCGCCTACAACGTGATACAGGCTCCAAAAGAATTGCACCTCGTGCTTGAGACGGGACACTGGACATATCCGGAACAGCGCAACATGTTTAATGACTGGATCGTCGGGAAACTGCAAGGCTCCAGATAAGACATCACACAAATCCCCAAACCGATGGAGCCAATCATCCCTTCACAACGACTTTTTTCGCTCGATGCCCTTCGCGGGTTTGACATGTTCTGGATCATAGGCGGAGAAGGAATCTTTCACACGCTGGCCAAAGCAACGGGCTCGCCCTTCATGGAGACCCTTGCATTCCAGTTCACGCATCCCGACTGGCATGGCTTCCGTATCTATGACCTGATCTTTCCTCTTTTCCTGTTTATGGCAGGTGTTGCCACGCCATACTCCGTGGGCAAAGAACTCGAAAGAGGAAAGCCCCGGCATCAGCTTCTCCTCCGCGTTATCCGACGAGGGTTGGTGCTTGTATTGCTCGGCATCGTGGTCAACAACGGGCTAAAGATCGCGCCCCTTTCGGAGATTCGCCTTCCGAGTGTGCTCGGTCGTATCGGTCTCGCGTACATGTTTGCCAACATTATCTATCTCTATGCGAGCGAACGCGCGCAAATCATCTGGTTCGCCGCCCTACCGATTGGCTATTGGCTCCTGCTGTTGTTCAACGCCGCACCCGGCTATCCGATGGGCGATCTCACCATGGAAGGAAACTTTGCATCGTATATCGACCGCATGATCATTCCCGGTAAACT
>CAYMWA010000335.1:0-2197 GCA_964393795.1 uncultured Roseivirgaceae bacterium | reverse complement strand
GTTTTATAAGTATGCAGCAACTTAATCCGGTACTGCCCTTCTCTTCCTTGTACCAAGTCGTCATAGGTTCCTACCCATCCAACGAAATGTCCCTTTGTGGGACTTTCTTCCGCCACATCACGTCCGACAATTACGAGTCGACCATCCGGCGCATACTTCGCCTGGTGACGGTCCATCGTCACGCTCGCCGTGGTCTGATACGGCTCGGACCAGATTTTGCCTTCGTTGTCCGAAGTCATGATCCACGAGTTAAATGCACGATTGTTTTCGCGGATAAGCATTAACAGCTGTTTCCCGTCGGGCGATCGGATCAACTCGGGCTCACAGGGAATATGGGGATCACCAAGGTCCAGAACGATTCTCCAGTGACTCCAGGTAATACCGCCGTCATTCGAGATGCTTTGCGCGACAATGTTCGTTCTGCCTCCTTCGTATGGCCTTCGTATGTTCGTCACACCGAGTAACTTCTTGCCATCATCGATGGGAACGATTGCCGTAAAAGGCATGACGTCGGCCATCAGGGTATCGCGCTTCCCTTCGATGAGAACGGGCTCAAATGGCGACCATGTCACGCCACGATCTTCGGATGCAGCGCGATACATTTTGAAACCCTGCGGTCCGCGGTTAACGTAGGTTGTCAATCTGTAGGTCCCCTGTGGGTCGGGCAACCAATAGAGCGGCGGGCAGTTGGCATGTCGCTTCCAGTTATCGGGCACATCCAGATTATCACTCCAGGTGAGACCACCGTCGACACTTTTCTTAAGTTGATCAGCGGGGCCACCATGACCGATGGTCCAGATCACGAACATCGTTTTGCCATCGGGCATAAGCAACGTATTCGGATGTCCTTGCCGAACCTCAGGTGTACCCCTGGCGATGACGACCTGCCTTGAAGTATCACCTGATATATCTACGGTGGGAATGTCGATCGCGCGCTTTCCGTATTGCGCCGTCTCCGTCGACGTCTCCTTCGTGCATCCCTGGCCAAGTACCAGCACGAACAAAATCAGCAGCCCAACAATCAGATGTGCCCTTGCTTTCGTAAAACGAACCCCGACTGAATGTCGTTTATGACCTGAATTACGTTGGAATGGTGACCTGATGATTTCAGTATTGTACTTAGCGTTCATAATAGTATTCAATTTTTGATTTACAACATTATACGGGATCCTTCACGTCCGCCAGGTGAGCACGTTCATTTTTTCGTTTCCACCGATATACAAAGGAAAGCTGTTCCGCCTTCGGCGCATCATTTAGCCAGGGACTTACAACACTGCCCGTTATTAATGTCGTAACCCCGCCAATGGCGCTATACCACATGAAAGAGACGTCAGTCAGGCTTGCTGTTGCTAACACGGCGAGGAAGCCAAAGATAAACGCGATGAGTGCGCCTTTGGGGCCGGCGCGTCTGCTCAGCATTCCCAGCAAGAACAGTCCGACCAGCGCACCGCCAAAGAAATTGATGACAGTTGTCGCAGCCTCCAGGATATTGCCCAGGTATCCACCCAGGCACGCCAGGATCGTGGAAAACAAACCGATAATGACGGTAACCAGTCTCGCCCTTGTGACAGACGCTTCCTTTTCCCTGAACCGATTGTAAAAATCGGAGAGATACACGGTCGTTAATGAGTTTAATACTGAACTGATGGTGGACATCGCTGCAGCAAAAATGGCAGCGACCAGCATGCCGCGTATACCCGCGGGCAGCTCATCTACCACAAATCGAATGAACACCTCGTTTGTCGCGATATCAGTTCGCCCCCTTTGTTCATAAAAAGCAAACAGCACCGCGCCCTCATAAAAAATCAGAAAGCCGAGAAAGGTTGCGACAATGACCGAGGTAATGAGGGCTATATTCGATTTCTTCAGCGACCCGACGGTAAGAAAGCGTTGCATTTCTGCCTGGTCCGTACCAAATTGTGAAATAATAAGAAAAGTACCGCCGATGAGGCCGCCCCAGATCGTATACGTCTCTGAGAAAGAGGTCGAAAAATTGAAGTAGTTAAACTTCTCATACGCATGGCCAACACGCAGCACTTCTTTGAAACCTCCATCGACGCCGGCGGTCGCAATCCCGATAATCAGAAATATACCACCCAACATAATAATCAGCTGAGGAACATCGGTCCAAATAACCGCCTTCATACCACCCATTAGCGTGTAGACAGTGGTGAACACACCAGTAACCAGTACGATC
>CAYMWA010000334.1:0-2201 GCA_964393795.1 uncultured Roseivirgaceae bacterium | reverse complement strand
CGAAACCAGGTAACAGTTTGAATAATTAAAATTGTTCAATATCTTTGCAGCCCGGTTTCAAAAAACGCGGGCTTGCTTATTAATAAGAAAACAAGAAAATGACTGATCCCATAGCAGACTATTTAACCCGGTTGCGGAACGCCATCAAGGCGAACCACCGTGTCGTGGAGATCCCTGCTTCCAATCTAAAAAAGGAGATAACCAAAGTGTTGTTCGACAAGGGTTATATCCTGAACTACAAGTTTGAGGAGACTGAAAACCACCAGGGGAAAATCAAGATTGCCCTGAAATACAACCCGGAAACCCGCGAGTCCGCCATTACGAAACTGGAGCGCATCAGTTCTCCGGGGCTGCGAAAGTACAGTGCCGCCGCGACGATGCCACGCGTGCTCAACGGCCTGGGTGTTGCGATTTTGTCCACATCCCGGGGGGTGATCACCGACAAGGAGGCGCGTTCGATGAATGTAGGGGGTGAAGTTTTGTGTTACGTTTATTAAGTATTGAGGCATGTCACGCATAGGTAAACTACCGATCACAATTCCCTCAGGTGTCACACTTTCCTACGCAAAGGATACGGGCGTTGTAACAGTGAAAGGATCAAAAGGGGAACTGAATCAGACGATCGACCCCGATTTCAAGATTAAGGAGGAAAACGGCGAAGCAACGCTGGAGCGTCCTTCAGAGCAGAAACACCACAAGGCCCTGCACGGCCTGTACCGCGCACTGATCTACAACATGGTCAAGGGTGTTTCTACCGGTTACAAGATGCAGTTGGAACTTGTCGGTGTCGGCTATAAGGCTACGGCCCAGTCGAATGTACTCGAAATGAGCCTTGGCTACTCACACAGCGTTTTCCTGGCGGTGCCGTCCGAAATAAAAGTGTCGGCATTTCAGGAAAAAGGGGGCAACCCGACCATTATCCTCGAGGGTATCGACAAGCAATTGATGGGACAGGTAGCGGCAAAGATCAAATCATTGCGGAAGGTTGAGCCTTACAAGGGCAAGGGTATCCGCTTCACCGGTGAATTTATCCGGAGAAAAGCAGGAAAGGCTGCGGCTAAATAATGCCGGATCCGGAAGATAAAAATTGAAAGAGCATCATATACAAATATGGCAGGCAAGAACAGAGTAAGACGCGAAAGAATAAAGAGCGGTATCCGCAAAAAGATCAGCGGCACTCAGGAGCGTCCCCGGTTGTCAGTGTTCAGAAGCAACACCGGCATTTATGGGCAGGTTATTGACGATGTAAAAGGCGTGACCATCGCCGCCGCTTCAAGCCTCGAGTTGGGCAAGAAGTCGGTGAACCTTGAGAATTCCAGAAATGTGGGCAAGAAGCTCGCAGAGAAAGCGCTGGCCTCCGGCGTTGAAGCCATTGTTTTTGATCGCAGTGGATATCTGTACCACGGTAACATCAAGGCCTTTGCCGAAGGCGCCCGTGAAGGTGGTTTAAAATTCTAAGAACTTAAATTATGTCTGTGAGCAATATAAGCACCGTAAAAGCCAGCGAAATCGACCTAAAGGAAAGGGTCGTTGCCATCGAACGCGTTGCGAAGGTGGTAAAAGGTGGTCGCCGCTTCAGTTTTGCTGCGATTGTGGTCGTTGGCGACGGAAACGGGGTAGTAGGATATGGCCTTGGTAAGGCGAATGAAGTAACCGATGCCATCACCAAAGGAATCGACGACGCTAAAAAGCACCTCGTGAAGGTGCCGATTATCAAAGGGACCGTACCGCATTCATCGATCGGCAAATTCGGTGGCGGTTTCGTGTTGCTGAAACCAGCGTCTCCGGGTACGGGTGTGATCGCCGGTGGTTCCATGCGCGCCGTGTTGGAGAGTGCAGGGATCAACAACGTGTTGGCGAAATCAAGAGGGTCTTCTAACCCGCACAACGTTGTGAAAGCGACGTTCCGGGCTTTGACGACTATGCGCGATGCCTACAGTATTGCCAAAAACAGGGGCGTGACGTTGTCCAAAGTATTTAACGGCTAAAAGACATGGCGAAAGTTCAGATAACACAAAAGAGAAGTACGATCAAGAGACCGGCAACACAGTTGCGCACGATTCAGGCACTGGGCCTGGGCCGGATCAACAAGTCTGTTGAGGTTGAACTGACCCCGCAGATCGCCGGCATGATTAGAAAAGTGAACCACCTGATTACTGTAAAAGAACTTTAAGATGAAGCTGCATACATTAAAACCTGCA
>CAYMWA010000333.1:0-2219 GCA_964393795.1 uncultured Roseivirgaceae bacterium | reverse complement strand
TCGAAGGGATGTGATCCATGCGCTGGTTGATCAGCACATAAAGGTCGAGGTCATCGTCGCGGTCGTAGTCGAAGAACGCGGCAGTAACGCTGTAGCCGTCGTGTTCCAAACCATACTCACGCGCCTTGTTTGTAAAGGTCGGCACGCCGTCTTCGTTGAGCCCGTTATTGATAAAGAGCATGTTGCGCCTGTTCGCGGCCTCTTCGTGCATCGTTGCACAGACATAAAGGTCCATCCATCCGTCGCCATTGATGTCGGCAATCGCGACGCCTGAATTCCACCGTCCTGGAATCTGAATCCCGGCGATCGTGCTGATGTCTTCGAATTCCAGGTCGCCCTTGTTCAGGTAGAGCCTGTTGGGCACGAGATTGCCGGAAAAGAAGATGTCCGGGAGGCCGTCGTTGTTAAAATCGGCGACGCCCACACCCCCGCCGTTGTAGATGTATTCGTGCGTTAGGATGTTGAACGTGTCATTTTCTTCAATGACGTTATTGAAGTCGACGCCTGTTTTGTCGGCGGGCAGCAACACAAAGAGCGTTTCCGGTTTCTGATCACAGGTGGTGAAGATGACAGCGCAAAAAATAAGCGCACAAACGGAAATGAAGCGTTTGTTTTCCATAGGCGAGGGGGGTAAAAGCAAAGGCCAATCGAATTGGCCTTTGCAGTAAGGTGAAGTAAAATAAGCAAAAAATACTTCCGTCGGCCTTAGTAGCCGGGATTTTGTTTCAGTACGTCTGAACCCATAATATCAATTTCGCGCTGCGGAATGGGCAGGTGTTCATCTTTACCCGCGTTAAAAACGGCTCCCACAAACGGAGAGGCAGGCACCTGAGCGCGCTCATAGGTCAGGTAAGCGTTCAACGTCTGTTCAGCGATGCCCCAGCGGACGAGATCAAAGAAACGATGCCCCTCTCCGGCGAGCTCCAACTTCCTTTCAAACCGTACGGCATTGCGGGCCATATTCTGGTCCGTCCACGGTCCCGGATACTCCTGGATCACATAATTAGCTGCGGGCGCGCCGTCTATCTTTACATACCCGTCGGGGTTGGCTGCGCGTCTGCGCACCCTGTTCACGTATTCTCTGGCGCGCTCCAGACCGCCGGCCTGGTTGAGTTCAATTTCCGCTTCAGCGGCCATCAGCAGGACATCAGCAAAACGTATCAGCGGAAAGTTGATGGCGGTATAGCCGGGTGTCCAGGAGCTCTTGTCAACACCGCTTGCTTCTTCCTCTTTGCTCCAGACGAACTTCTTGGGCGCAAAAGGACCACCGTAATTCTGATCGCGGATCCACGAAAATCCGGGATGCAAGCCGTGATCAAGGTAAGGAAGTCCTCGACGACCGACTACGTGATCAATCCTCGGATCGAGCGGCCCGGTATCGGGGGTAAATGGCTCGTCGGAAGGTATACCCTGATCCGTCTCAAGATCGTTGGCTTCGCTGTTGTAAGAGCCGTCAAGCAGCGGCAAGCCGCCATTTGTTCTGTACGAATTGGCTAACTCAAAGCTCGGCGGAAAAAATCCGCAGCAGCCCGCAGGTCCACCATTGTACGGAAAGTTGAGGGCAAAGTCGGGATTGGCATTGTTAATGGTTCCCGTACCGGCCGCCGACTGAACTGCAAATACGACTTCCTCATTGTTGTCGGTCGCGAGTCTGAACAAATCTCCGTATCGGTCCACCAATCCGTACTTTACCCCGTCGGTCGTGGTGCCGTTGGCAATCACCTCGTCGAACAAAGCCTTTGCGTCACCCCACTTTCCCTGATACAGATACACTTTCGCGAGATAAGCCGCGGCGGCCCATTTGTTGGCCCGTCCGATCTCCGGCTGCGTCTCGGGCAGATTTTCATAAGCAAATAGAAAGTCGGCTTCAATCTTTGGATAGAGGTCTACATTATTCGGAACTTCATCGATGCCCATAGCATAGTCTACGGTTTCATCCACGTAAGGCGTGTTGTTGAAGAGCTTCTTTAATTCAAAGTAGTAGTGCGCCCGCAAAAACTTTCCCTCGGCCTCAATTCTCGTCTTGTCTTCTTCCGAAACCGTTTCCTCGGCATTGGGAAGTAAACGCATAAGTGCGTTTGCCCGCGCGATACCCTCATACGTTGCCTGGTATTTCTCCAGGACTGACGTGTTGGTGGGTTGCACATTGTACGCCTGAATTTCGTTTACCTGTGCCTGGTCGCCGGAGTTACTGCCTTTGTTGGCATCTCCGCCGAGGA
>CAYMWA010000332.1:0-2250 GCA_964393795.1 uncultured Roseivirgaceae bacterium | reverse complement strand
ATACCGGCATCCCGGGATGAGTGCCATGCTTGTAAGCAGTAACACGTTCGTCGCCCATATCCAGGTAGCTTTTGTCGCGCTCATCGCAAGTACATTATCCAGCAAGTTCCCCAACCCAAAGCTACCTTTCTATGACAGGAATCGATTACCAATATGACTGTCGTCATTAGAGACTTTACTATTATTTAATTGGACACTCCCTGCTTTGGGAAAACGAGAAGTGGCTTTTTATTTGTAAAAGAAAGCCTTTCCGAATTACTCTGTGGAAAGAATCGCTGAAGTAAGGTCTTGTCCTGTTTGGTAAATACGGCCAGAACAGATGGTTTATATTTATCAACGGCACTCTTGAGTTGTTCGGCCATAGACTGTTCAAAATTGTACTCCTGCTGCAAGAAATTTACCTCTGAACCACGGTATCTCCTGGAGGCCCGTTCCAGATTCCGGCGTCGGGCCTCAGGTTTCATAACGTAAGCATAATGAATAACAGATACCCGTGACTTTGAAGCGTCGGCAAATCTCTTTACATGCTTTAGCTCTGAAGCCAAAGCCGTCAGATCCGAGGCGTATAGAACATGAGATATGCGCGAGCGCCTATAATCATGTGGTATTGCCAGAACAGGGATCGGTGATTTTGATAACACTGCTGACGTATTTGTTCCAAAAATGCGTTTTACTACTCCTGCGCCCCGCGTACTCATACAAATGAAGTCCACTTTTCTTCGTACGGCATAGTTAATTATCGCAGTGTCGACAAACGGTTCAAATTCGACAACGTATTCGGCATTCTCGGCGCCCACACCCGTCTGTCTGCATATCCGTTCCACAAACACCCTGAGTTTCTTTCTTGTTGCATTGAGCTGCTCGTCGACATAGCGCAGGTACTTACTCTGGCTCCAGGTCGTTGGCATTTGAGCATCCATCACGTAATAGAAGATCAACTCAGTTGGCTGTTGGGAAGCGAGTTGAAGGGCAAACCGGATACCTGCCGTGGAGCTCCTGGAAAGGTCGGTAGCAACGAGAATTTTGTGTGCCATTTTATGTTTGTTGAACGCCTTAAAGATATGATCGCAAGCTTTCGCGAAGAATGACGCCGGTCATAGTCTGGTATGATTTCCATTCCGCCGATGAAAAACAGGCCCATGTGTATGGAAATAATCCCAAATCACTCGAAATTTACATGCGAATCAGCCCTGGGCTGATGAATATGGACAAATGAAAATATGAAATTCTACGCCGCACTGCTTCTTTTTATTGTACTTCACTCTTCCACGGCCCGATCGCAGGAGACACTGGCTTCCGGGGAACAGCCACAAATGACTGTTGATGAAAAAGAAACAGTGCGCGTGGTATTCGGTAAGGGAGCGCAGATATACTACGCGGTCTCCGGAAATAAGGGAAGATCGTTTTCAAAGCCTGTTGTAATTGCAGAAGTTGACGGCATGCACCTGGGAATGACGCGCGGCCCGCAGTTGGCGACTTCGAAGGATTACTCTTTGGTTACGGCAATGGATAAGGAAGGAAATATTCATGCCTTCAGGCTGACGCACCTGTCCGGCAAATGGGAAAGATTGCCTGCTGTAAACGATGCTAACGGTTCCGCTCCTGAAGGCCTGATGAGCCTGGCGGCCGATGACAAAAATAACTTCTTCGCCGTGTGGCTTGACCTGCGCGAGAGCCGGAAAAACAACATCTGCTTCGCCAGCCTCAAAGGAAACAAAGGTTGGTCCAAGAATATGTTTGCTTATAAATCGCCGGAAGGCCACGTATGCGAATGTTGCAAGCCATCGATAGCCGTTAACGGAAACCACGTTGTGATCATGTTCAGAAATTGGTCGAAGGGTTCACGCGATCCATACTTCGTTTCTTCTGAAAACGGTGGAAAACATTTTAGCCAGGCGGAAAAACTTGGAAATGGTACGTGGCCATTAAAAGGCTGTCCCATGGATGGAGGCGGCCTGGCCATAGATTCAGAAGACCAAATACATACCGCGTGGCAACGTCAGGGAAACGTCTTTTATGTGCAGCCAGGGCAACCGGAACACAAAATCGGCGAAGGGCGAAGTATTGGTTTAAGCGGCAATATCGTGACCTGGGAAGCGGGGGCAGATTTGATCATTCATCGAATCAACGGCGACACAAGAAACATCGGACAGGGAACTGCTTTACAGGTGCATGAATTTTCGGATGCACCACCGATCTTATCGGATACATGGACGTCGATCTGCAAACGACGCCTGCTGATTTTTCCCT
>CAYMWA010000331.1:0-2259 GCA_964393795.1 uncultured Roseivirgaceae bacterium | reverse complement strand
GTTTGTACTGCCAATAAATGGTTTTTATCATGCAGTATGCCGGAGAGGTATATCCTTCCGGCGATTTCCGCGCCCGCGGTTACTTCGAACCCCTCCGGAAGCGGAGTCAAAGATCGCTGCTTCAGGTTTTTATGTGTGGCATCCCAGACAAGCAGGCTTATGTCGCGCACAGGGCCACGCTCATTATTGCCGCCAATGCAGAGCAAACCCTCGGAAAGCGAAATGGAAATTCCATATGCCGCGGGAGTCTCCATGCGATAAATTGAATCGATCCAATGGTATTCGGATCCATTTTTTTTCAGCACATAGACAGCATTCCACCAGGTTTTAGTCCCGCCATTCCACGGCGGCGCCTTTGGAAAATTGGCGCCTCCCGCGACGATCAGCACGCCATTGTGCACGCCGCTAAAAGGTCCTGCCAGACCGGGGTTGGGTTTGCCGGAGATGTCGGGAAGCGATGACAGTCTACGCCATTGAAAATGGGGGGCGTGTTCCTCAGACGATTGGCAAAAGAGCCGCGGGCTCGAAAGCAAAACAAGGAAAAGCACTGTTGCGACAGTAACCACGGCGCGGCTGCGTGAACAAGACATTGTCAGAAGGCCAGGCAACAAACATGGGGTTAGAAGTGGGGAACCACGCATTCTTAACAATTATGTTATTATGTATTACATAATCAAAGGTTTGCAATCCCTGACACTTTTCCAAGCTTCATTCTTGGTTTCGCGAGTAGGCTGCCTTTCCGGACAGTCTTGCAGCTCTGCCCCCAACGTCGGAAAGCGCCGTCAAGTCCCGGATAAATCCCTCTCGCCAACTGCGGAGATAGCAATATCTCCTCGTCAAAGGTTTTGCCACTTGGTACCAATTCTTCAAAATAACTAGACGATCTCAACCAAATATTATTAAATTCGTATAGTAATTCAGTTATCGTAATGCCGTTGAACCCGTCTACCAATAAAAAATACCGTCAGATCCTTGCAACAGGGCGCGAATTGTTCTGGAAACATGGTTTTCGGCGTGTTTCGATTGAGGAGGTGTGTAAGAAGGCAGGCACGAGCAAGATGACTTTCTACCGTTATTTTCCAAACAAAGTGGCGCTGGCCAAAGCCGTCTTTGATCAGGAAATGGAGCGCGGTCTCGAGAAATTCAGATTGATTCTGTCGGAGGATTCGGATGCCAGGGAAAAAATTCACAAGATGGTTTTGCTTGACATGGAGAGCACACAGAATATCAGCCGTGAGTTTCTCCAGGATTTCTACGGCAATCGCGAGCCCGACCTCCAGGCATATATCGAAAAACGAACCAAGCAGGTCTGGGATGAGACACTTGGCGATTTCAAAGACGCTCAGCAGAAGGGTTGGTTCAGGAAGGATTTCAAACCCGAGTTTTTGTTTTTCTTACTTCAGAAAATGGGCACGTTGATCACCGACGAAAAGGTGCTGGCGCTTTACCCGTCGCCGCAGGATGTGGTTATGGAGTTGAGCAACTTTGTCGCTTACGGCATTACGCCCAGGCGCGACGAACGATATGAAATGTAGCATGAACATAGCGTAATATGAAGAATCTTTTTCTATTCCTTATTTCGGTCGTCAGTTGCTACACCGCAGGGGCACAGCAATTGACGGCCAAAGAAATCGTGCAAAAGGCCGATGAACGCTTGCGCGGGAATTCGAACTACTCCGAGCTAACGATGGAAATCATTCGTCCGGAGTGGAAACGCACGATGGCGATGAAGAGCTGGTCGAAGGGAACGGAGTACGCGCTTGTGTACGTGACGGCCCCGGCCAAAGACAAGGGCACCGTCTCTCTGAAGATCGGAAATGAGATGTGGAACTGGCTGCCTTCCATCGAGCGAAGCATAAAGGTGTCGCCTTCGATGATGATGCAGTCGTGGATGGGTTCCGATTTCACCAACGACGACCTCATCCGTCAATCGTCGATCGTGAACGACTACGAGCACTCCCTACTCGGCGACGAGACGCTGAACGGGGTGTCGTGCTATAAGATTCAGCTTTCACCTAAGCCGGAGGCTCCGGTGGTGTGGGGGAAGATTGTGATGTGGGTTTCCAAAGAAAACCTCAACCAACTGAAGGTCGAGTATTATGATGAAGGAGATGAATTGATCAACGTCATGACGGGGTACGACCTCAAGAAAATGGATGGACGCCTGCTTCCCACACGATGGGAGATGGTGCCCGCTAACGAGCGCGGGAAGAAGACGGTGATGACATACAACAAGATTGACTTCGACATCAAGCTCGA
>CAYMWA010000330.1:0-2278 GCA_964393795.1 uncultured Roseivirgaceae bacterium | reverse complement strand
CGCATCTCGCCTTCCGCCCGGAACTTGCCAGGGTCGAGGCGTAGTTTCTCCGCTATTTCCTCTTCGGGAATATTTTTAAAGCCGAGATCCATGAGCTCTTCTTTGATATATTCTAGGTTCTGCTCTTCCATAGCTTTGCGTGTTAGCAGGTGATCAGGGAAGTGAAACGGGTTGCGCTTTTATGATCGCGCGGTTCCTGACAGAAAGGCTCAGGTGCCTGCCGCCATTTTTTTCCATGACTTCAATCATGAGACGCTTGGCATCCGGGATGGTGAATTTCGGGATGGCATAGACAAGGTCTCGGATCGACTCCCCCTTGATTACCCTGTCATTTCCGTAGCGATACAAGGGTATTTTTTCAATCTCCTGGGAGGCCGTACGCGAGATCGTTTGTTTGTCCTTCACATAAAACCGAAGCATATCGGTGTGATACGGTATGTTTGACCTGTTTGAAATACTGATGTGAAAGAACATCGTGTTGCCCTTGATATAGATGCCCTGAAGTCCGAACTTCATGTTGTACTTTGACGTGCTTTTGACTTTCCTGCCATTTCGCTGTTCGACAATTCCCTGGCACCAGGTGTGCATTTGGGAAGTGGTAATGCGGGACTGAAAGATGAGCGGGTATGATCGCTCCCTGCGGTTGATGCTGCCTCTTTCCGTTGCCTGGTAAGTAAAGGTTAAAGGCTGATCGGCATACCGGATCAGAAAATGGTGCAGATTGCCGTCACCGGTGATCACCGTGAGATTCGTTTCCTGGAAATTCCTTCGGGCCGCCTTCAATTGCAGAACATTGTTGACCCCTTTCGCCTTCTGCGCCAACACGTCGGGACTGCCCCGGTCAACTGAGGTAATGATGGCGGGAAAAACAATACTGGAGGTCTTGTTAAATGTTACTTCAACGTCGCTAAGCTGAACGTTTGCCTGCCCGTGTGCACTGATGGCAAGGAACGCAAGGAAAAAGGCCAACATGATCCTGAAGTACAGGATGTTTAAAAAGTAGATCATGGTTTTAAATGGTTTGTGAATTGATTAACTAAACTTTATTTGTATCCCGGATTGAAGAATACGCTACAAATTCGATTGGTTCGTGTCCTTGAGCAGGATCCGATAGCCGGCCTTTACGGTTACCTTGATGAGTTTTGCCTTCTTTGCAAAGAGGCCCTTGGCAGCTTCGAGTCCTGCGGTGGCGGCCTGCACCTCAAGTGAATTATCCATTGAGTACAGTTGCAGATCCTGGACGGACTGGCCGGATGCTTCCCTGGCTGCTTCGCGTGTGATGGCACCCGGAATATAAATCCCTTCCATTCCATCCAGGTCAAACGCGGATAGCGAGACCGGGAATAATGCGTTTCCGTCCCGGATAGAGTTGATGGAAATTGTCAGACGCTCGCCGTTTAAAGCGCAGACTCCATAGACAAACCGATCTTTTTCAATAAGCTGGCCGTTGATATAAACGTCGGAGAGAAGTCGTATCTTAACGGTAGCGCCCGCAACGACGGTCTGCGTGTTGTGGATGACCGCTTCGATTGCATCGCTCTCATATGAAGATTGAACGCCATTGTCTTCCAGACCATAAAATCCGTTTTTAAAGGGCCTGACGCTGAAAGGTTGACGTGAAAGGGCCACGCTATCGCCAACAGCATCGGGTAAAGCGCTTCTCCGGTTTTCAATCAATGTGATGTTATTGTCATCGGTTGCCGACTGCACGGGGAAAACCCGCTCGCTATGAAGTGCGCTTTGCGCCCTGAGCCTTTCCTTTACACGCGCCGGATGCTGAATATCCAGGATCTTTTCCAGCACGCCGTCGATCTGGCTCATTTCCGGATCGTTGAGGTCACTTTGTTCCATGAGCGCCATCATGTTTTCAAGGCGGTCGATTTCATCACTCATGTCGGGATCAGTATCATGCACGGGTGACGGTTCGCTTTCAGACGTAACTGAGGCTGTGCGTTCAATCCCGGCGATCGGATCTGCGCGTCGATTGAGTTGCCGGTCAAGCTGCGCCAGCTTCTCATTGATCATCGCTTCATTTTCGTCAATCTCTTTAGCCTCGTCCCTGCCACCGAGGGACGTGATGAGCTTATTTGGAATACCCGTAGTGGGAAGGCTATCGTCCATTCCATCAAGCCGGGTTACCACATAATACGGGTCATTTCTTCGGGCCTCCGCGTACTCGATCGAGTCGCGCTTTGACTGTTCGTACAGCGCAAACTTATCCCAAAGCTCAACGTCCTCGGAGAAGTGGGCACCGGGCAGTTCAAGGTTAAGACCGGAG
>CAYMWA010000329.1:0-2336 GCA_964393795.1 uncultured Roseivirgaceae bacterium | reverse complement strand
GACCTGTCTTCGGTGGAGAACAACTACATCGTCGTGAAGATTTTAGAAGCAGCGCGACAATCGATAGGAAGGGGACGGGAGGTGGAGTGGTAAACTTCCCGAAGGCAAATGCAAAATGTGACCGCAAGCTGACATCCCAATTTAAGCCCGTAGGGATGACCTTATGGTAGGCATGCGTTGAAAGGGAAGAGGTGAGCTTTGCCACGAACACGACTGCTGGCTTGCTCAATAGAATTGAAGCGATCGTGGTCTTCTCCGTCGCGATAAAGTTGTTCCAGAGCTGCGTAAGTCCTTTCTTGAGGACAGCATCGCGGTGCAGGTATTGGAGGTTTTCAAGACAATCTCTTGCCGCACTGGCATCGCTGAGGTCGATCTTGCCAAATCCAGGCAAGATCACTAGTAGTCCTTTGGCCGGCGTTCTCGGTGCAAGCGCTAAATAGAAGTTCTGGGTAGAGTCTCGGGAGCGAAACACCCGCTCTGCTTCCTGGCCGTGAAGAATTACTTTCTGGCCAAATGACCAAAAATAAACTGCCGAGAAAATAATGGTGAGTGCCGCTTTCAAGTAGTTAAAGATAGCCACTGTATTCCGAAATTAATAGCGCATATAACATGCGTGCGGAAATAGAGTGTGCCCTTGTTACATAACGAGATCCTTATAGGCAGGCCATACCGTTCCAAATGGGAACATCTACCCGCCTTTCGACCGAATTATACTTGCATTTTTACCTGTATTTCAACCCTCATTTAATCCGCCTTTCACTATATTTGTTCACCATGGCACATAGGGAGCCCTGCACAGCCCCGTAAGATCCTATGCACGTCCTTCGGGAAACCCAAATCAAGCAATCATCGTTAACTTCAAGTTGTGCGTATTGATTTTAACATAGACATCTTAAATAGGCTGGTGTACGAGTACCCCGAGCGTGTGGCATTGGCTAAATCCCACTTTTCTGGCTTTGATCAGTGGCTAAACAAAAAGCAGCAACCGACCGTTAACCAACTCGCTGGCCTTGCACATCTCTTTCAAATTCCTTTTGGCTACTTCTTCCTTCATGAATTACCCGTAAAGGAATATCCAATCCCGCATTTTCGAACGCAAACAAACCAACCATTTAAGCCTTCTCAGGAACTGTTTGATACCGTTGAAACCTTGCGCGAGCGACAGCTGTGGGCGAGAGACATTCTGTTGGAATGGAGAGAGGCGAAGCTAAGTTATGCGGACACCTTTGCCCCTGGTGAACCTGTTGAAAAAACAGTAGCGGAAATCCGGCATATTCTCGATGTGCCAGAAGACTGGGCACGTACGGTAGCAACCTGGTCCGAAGCGCTGCGGTTGTTAGTCGAGCGGGCCGAGACAGCGGGCATATTTATAGTTATGAACGGCGTTGTGAACAATAACACACAACGAAAACTGGATGTCAACGAGTTCCGTGGCTTCGTGTTATATGATGACTATGCGCCCTTCGTCTTTCTGAACAACAACGATGCAATTTCCGGAAAAATATTTACGCTGATCCACGAAATCGTGCATATCCTACTCGGAAAGAGCGCCTCCTTCGACTTACAGCAGTTGCAGCCAGCTGACAGCGAAGTTGAAAAGTACTGTAACGCAGTTGCAGCCGAGTTCCTGGTTCCTCATGTACGCCTGGCAAAAGCACTCGAAGAGACCGGAGTTAATTATGAACTTCTGGCAAGAACGTTTAAAGTGAGCCAGATCGTCGTTGCCCGGCGCCTGTTGGATCTTGGCGCTATTTCGAAGCCAGACTTTTTTGCATTCTATGACAACCACATCAAGCGGGAATTCAGACAGAAGGAAGCCACCGGCGGAAATTTTTACAACACCGTTCCCTACCGTATTAGCAAGCGATTCTTTCAAATAATCTACTCCGCAGTGAAGGAGAACAAACTGCTGTATACGGATGCTTTCAGGCTTACAAACCTTAAGCCCAAGACGTTCGACGAATACATCAAGAAGCACCTTGATTGAAGTTAATGGCCGGGACCTTAAAATATATCCTGGACTCGAATGTTTTGATTGAAGCGTCAAGGAGGTACTATTCTTTCGAGTTCGCCAAACCTTTCTGGAGCTGGCTTTGTGACTATGGCAACAAGGGCGTCGTTTGCAGCATTGACAAAGTTTATGACGAGTTAAAGAATGGGAACGATACATTAAAGGAGTGGGCGGTCAACGATTTTCACAGTTGTTTTCAGTCGACGCAGCAGCCCGACGTGATATCCGCCTACGCCAGAATCGTTCAGTGGGCGCAACGGCAACCTCAATTTCTTCAGCGTGCAAAAGACGGTTTTATGGAGGATAAAAACGCAGATACCTGGGT
>CAYMWA010000328.1:0-2367 GCA_964393795.1 uncultured Roseivirgaceae bacterium | reverse complement strand
GGCAACCGGTAACCAGCGGGTACTCATCATCACGTACTATTGGCCACCAAGTGGCGGGAGCGGCGTGCAGCGGTGGTTGAAATTTGTGAAATACCTGCCGACGTTCGGATGGGAACCTCATGTGTTCACGCCGGAGCATCCTTCATTTGCGGTGCGTGATCCATCGTTGCAAAAGGATGTTCCCGCGGAAGCGGAAGTTATTCACTTTCCGATATGGGAGCCGTACGATGTCTTCTTTCGAATGTCGGGATGGTTCGGTGCGCGCAAAGAGGCCACGCCAACGGCCCTGGTACCCGCGGGAAAGAGGACCCTGTTTCAGACGATCAGCACCTGGGTGCGGGGTAACCTGTTCATTCCCGACCCGCGCCGGTTCTGGGTAAAGCCGTCGGTCGCGTTTCTCTCCGACTATGTGATCGACAACCGCATCGGGACGATCGTTACTACAGGTCCGCCGCATAGTGTTCATCTCATCGGACTCCGGTTGAAGAAGAAGCTTCCGCAGGTAAGATGGCTCGCCGATTTCCGGGATCCATGGACGGAGTGGGGCATCTGGGACAGCCTGATGGTGAGCAGGCCGGTGCGTGCGCTTCACCGCAGGCTTGAGCGCCGGGTGTTTGCCGCCGCCGACGAAATCATTACCATTACTCCGTTTTACGTCGACCAGTTTCAGCGGCTTGCCGGGCGCCCCGTAAGGTTGTTGACGAATGGATTTGATGAAGACGATTTTGCTTCACTATCGTATTCTAAACCGGAAAAATTTTTGATCCGCCATGTAGGTGTCGTCAATGAAAAGTGTGATCCGCGGCCGTTCATGGAGGCACTGGCGGTGGTCATGAAGCAGCATCCTGATTTTGCCGCGGTGGTCAGGCTGGAGTTTATCGGAGAGGTTCACGCGGATTTTCGTCGTTTTGTTCAGGAGCGCGCGGTGTTGGACGCAGTAACGGTGTTTACAGGAAACATTCCGCACGATCAACTGATCACACTCTACGGGTCCTCTGCCCTCCTGTTGTTGATTCTGACGGGCTACAAAGATGCGGAAGGCTTTTTGCCCGGCAAGTTGTTCGAGTATCTGGCAACGGGACTGCCAATTCTCGGGGTGGGTCCTGTTGCAGGCGATGCGGCGACCGTCTTGCAAGAGTCGGGGGTAGGAGTGATGGTGGACAGTGCCGATCAAAAAGGCATACAGCAACGGCTTTATGAGGCCTATGAGGGATGGCTGACAAATCCTTTGCCACAACCTGATATGGAAGGTGTGCGCCGTTTTTCACGGATGGAAATTACGAGAGCGCTTGCCGATATTCTTTCTGCGGACTCGACTTCTCAATCCTAATTCGCGGAAGTCGGCTTTTTCATAAGGGTCGCGATTAATCCGTTAAAGATAACTTCATTCTTTTCTGCATTGAACGCCTTGGCGGCGGCAGATGAGTGTTGTTTCAGGCGGGCGATGTCTTCGCGGTTCAACGGTTGAAGTTTTGCTGCCAGACTGCGTGGGCTAAAATCGTTTGCCACTACGCCGTTTCCGTACGTCTGTACAATGGATGCCATTTCAGGCGTGGGCCCTATGGCAATCGCCAGTCTTGCCTGAATGAAATCAAACAACTTGTTCGGCAAGGTGTTGGCATAGTTGAAGTTGATAGGAGGGATAAGAAAAACGCCGACATCATAATGATTGAGCGTGGCGACCACTTCATCACTTTTTACAGGTGCAAGAATTTTGATCCGCGGGTTCTTTTCCGCTTCTGACTTAAACGTACGGATATACTCGCGGGTTTGGGGAGAAGCATAGTCGGACGTCATCAGGATCATGTCGAGCGTGAAGCGCTCATCGAGATGTTCCATCATCTCCACCATCAGTTCAAGTCTACGGGAAGGGTTCGCAATTCCGTGATGTACCAGTCGAATGCTATCGTGCCCGACGGGAGCGGGTTGAATTTCTACGTATCGGGTTGCGTTGGTGATGATGACAGGCTGAACACCGAACGTTTTTGCGTATTCGTCAGCCAACCCCTGGCCGACCGTGAGCATGGCATCCGTCTTTGGGATGTATTTGCGACAAAGGTGGAGGTAAAACGGTTGAAAAAAAATCCTCCACATCCTGTTGTTTTCAAAATGGCGCGGCGCGTACTCGTGTGCATCAAAAATAATTGCGGCCGATTGTTTAAGTTCAAAGGCCAGCGGCAGCGTGTCGATGTCATTGGCGACGATCAGATCAAAGGGACCTTGCAATTTCTTTTTTACAAATCCATAGTCATGGAAAAGGCGGTAAGCAATTTTGTATGCCCCCAGCAGGAGCGCCAATGACAGCAGGGCTTTGCGCAGCCAGGTCAGCCGCGTTTGCTGAATCGGGACGAACGTTACGTCAGGCAT
>CAYMWA010000327.1:0-2404 GCA_964393795.1 uncultured Roseivirgaceae bacterium | reverse complement strand
CGCTCAAAATCTTCCTTCAACTTCTGATAGAATTGCACCTGCTCACTTTCGTTCAGGTTGGGAAAAACGTAAGCAATCTGTCGGGTGGCGAGCGCCATCGACTTTTTGAACAGTGGAATTGCTTTCTCAGGACGGTCCAGGGCCCAGTAGGTAACGGCGAGGTTGTTGACGAGGTCTATCAGCAGTATGGAGTTCTCTCCGTACAGGCGGCGTTTAATTTCATAGGCCTGCTCATAATGTTGTGCAGCCGACTCAAAATCACCTTCCGCTGTGTTGAGTACAGCGATGTTGTTGAGTACCGTTGACGCCAGGTCACTCTTGTCGGCTCCGCTCTTGGAGAGCAGCCTCCACACCTTGCCTAGATAAGTATGCGCCTTTTTCCATTCGTCGTTCTTCCGATACGCCGTGGCCAGGTTGTTGAGCGCGGTGATGTAGAGCGGATCGGAAGGATCAAGCAGTTGCCCGAACGCGTTCACAACGAATTCGTAGGTCTTGATTGCTTCTTTAAATTCACCCTCCTTTAATAAGATTCCCGCAATATTGTTTTGGACCGTTACGCACGGCAGCGCGTCTTCTTCATAAGAAGCATTGCATCGCCGCAGCGACTCCTGATAGTACAACAACGCCTTATCGTAGATGTGAAGCTGATCGTATACCTGGGCAAGGTTGTTCGAAATTTCGGTCAACAGGTAGGTCTGCTGGTCGTCAGCGGCTGCAAGTGTATAGGCCTGAAGCAGCGTCTTCTCCGCCCTGCTATAGGCACCAGTTTCGAGAAAGAGGATACCCTCCTCCTGCAACACCCTTGTATACAACAAGCGCATCTCGGGGTCGTCCAGTTGGCAAACCGCTTCGACAAGCGCCTGCAATTCACCTTGGGCATCCGCATAGGCCCCAAGTTTCCGATGGTTTCTTGCGTTAAAGAACCGGTATTGAAAAGCGAGATAGGAATCAGCAGGGACAAAGTCCCATCCGGCGATTTTACGCAACAGCATGTCGGCTGAATCTGTCTGCTGATTAAGGTCGTACAGCGAGACGAGGCTCTGCGCTGCGCCCACATATATATCGGCGGGAACACTCGCCGGGTCATTGTTCAGGATACGATGATAAAATGATTTCGATTTGGTCCAGTTGCCAAGTTCGGCGTAAAAGCCGGCGAGATTGTTCAGTGAAAGGATCACCTCCTTGGCGTTTAGCGCATATACCTCCGACTTGAGGTCAAGGCTTTTGTTTAATGTCTCCTCCGCGCGCGGATAGTTCTTCGCTTTCCAGTACGCAGTGCCCAGATCATTGAGTATAGTCAGATAGTTTTGATGATAAGCACCCAGGTCCGACAATGCGGAGTATTCGGCATGCTCCAGTAGCTCAACCGTTTTGTGCCAGTCCTTTCCCCAATAAAGCTGTGTGCTGTCATAATACAGCTTCCAGGGTTCATTATCCTGTGCCGCAGCCGACAGTGTCAAAATGCTGAAAATGATCGTCCATTTCTGTACTTTCACGGCGAGGTCCATAAGCACTTCATTGATTACATAATGGTGCCACTGCCGGTCTACCGGATATTTTGACGTTGTATTAGCAGTGTGGATTTGACTCCACGCGGTTTCGCAGAGGCCGGGCAAAAGTTTCCACACATACCAATAGCTATGGAAGATAACAAAAACAGGTGTGGCTGGTGTATCAAATTCGACCAGTACATCCGCTATCACGATGAAGAATGGGGATTACCCGTCCATAACGATTTCACCCACTTCGAGTTTTTGATTCTGGAAGGCGCGCAGGCGGGTCTAAGCTGGTCAACCATTCTGAAGAAGCGGGAAGGCTATCGAAAGGCATTCGCGAACTTCGATCCTGCGAAAGTGGCGCGGTTTACGCCTTCGCGGATAGAGAAAATCCTGCTCAATCCGGATGTTGTGCGCAACCGCCTCAAGGTGCAGGCGGCGGTAAATAACGCCAGGCAGTTCCTGAAGATCCAAAAGGAATTCGGGTCCTTTGATGCCTATATCTGGCGATTTGTCAACGGCAAGCCGATCATCAACCGCTGGAAAACGCTCGCTCAGGTGCCGGCTACAAGTCCGGAATCCGATGCCTTGAGTAAAGACCTCATTGCACGGGGATTCAAATTCACCGGCAGCACCGTCATGTACGCCCACATGCAGGCGTGCGGACTCATCAATGACCACCTGGTCGACTGTTGGCGCTACAAGGCCGTCATGCGCGCCTGAGATTATTCTCCGGATTCTATATTCTATCTCCCCCACTTCCCGCAGTCACCTTGGGTGGCATGGTTTTTTAAACTTTAAGGGTAACTAACAATAGCTACATCTGAGCACTAGCAATATGATGAAGATTATATAGCAATCTAGAATTGCTAAAAGTGGGGTTTATTAACGAAAAAAACCTCGGAAGG
>CAYMWA010000326.1:0-2408 GCA_964393795.1 uncultured Roseivirgaceae bacterium | reverse complement strand
CGTAGGTAGGAGAGGATTGAGGTGAGGTAATCAAAAAGTGCTTAAGTTAATGACAATGTGGTTAATATTTTAATGTTCATTTAATCTTATGGATCAGCGCCATCCGGGCTGATCAGTTGTTCATCTGCAGGGCGACATGTTCCCAACTCATGGTACCGCTTTCGATACTACCCTTTATTTCTGGATTTTGTTCAACAAGCAAGCGCGCAGGTTCAAACGCGCTTTCGTAACACGCCAGCGCGGCCGCTTCCTTTTCGAGCGGGTTGTCTGAATCAAAGACGCGATGAATATCGGAAAAATTGTCGGAATCGATAAACGGGCTGACACAAATCCACAGCAGTGGATTCACGTTTCGATGAGCGGCCCAACGCTCATGCGCATAGTCGATGAGTGACGCGGCAAGCCGGGCATTACTCCGCTCGCGCAGTCCGACAATTTCAAGCATTGGTTGATCGGTAAAGACGGCTTTCAGCACGAGTTGATTCCACGCCGCTTCGTCGAGTTGTTCGGACGGATAGGGATTGTTGCAGATCACCGCTCCCAATACCTGACCGATGTTGCTGCGGATCCCTTCCGCGCACCGCTTTCTCCACGCCTCGGGCCATGCCAGTAGCGGCAGTGATGAATACAGCGCCACCAGCTCACCCATTTCCGCGTTTGGAAAGAGGCGCTCTATGGCGGAAATGTATTTTTCCTTGTCGCGCGCATCCAGCTGCATCAACAGCCAGACCCGCGACAATCTGTCGGCTGTCCAGCCTGTTAATGAAAGCCCGTTGCGCAGGCGGCTCACGTCTGCTTCCGTCTTGCCCGTCACGTCGATGATGGATTTTCCTGTTTTCCGCGGCATCGCCACAAAAGAAATGGCAAATTTCCCCGTCTCACCGCCACGCACCTTCTGTCCTTCGCCCGCAAGCCACTCCCAGGCCTGAGGTTGCAGGTTTTCACTGAGCAAGTCCTGCAAGAAACGGTTCAGAGCGTCGTAGTCATATGCAAAAGTCATGGTATCTATAGTCAGGATATGTTTCTGCCGAGTGTCAGTCCTGCCCACGCCGCCGCTAGACCGACTGTCACGCTCAAGGCGATATACAGCAGGGACGTTGCAGGAAGTTTTTGGGTGATCAAGCTGGAGTTTTCGACAGCAAAGGCTGAAAAGGTCGTGAATCCGCCACAGAATCCGGTACCTAGAAACAGTTTCCAGGCAGTGGCGTCGCTTCCCGTCTTTCGTGCCAACAGCCCAAGAAGCATGCCGAGAACGAAAGAGCCGAGAATATTGACGGCCAGCGTTCCATAAGGAAAAACGGCATTCAGCTTCCGGTCAACGAAAAACGCTGTCGCGTATCGCGCCATGCTTCCAAGGGCACCGCCGGCACCCACCAATAAAACGCCTGTAAGGTTCATCCGTATTGCGGTGACTTCGAAAGCTTCGGGCACAGCCAAAGGTGCTTCAAGAGCCGAGAATGAGATTTGAACTCACGACCTGCTGATTACGAATCAGCTGCTCTACCGCTGAGCTATCTCGGCATGGGCGGTTACGTTTGAGGGCTTTCAGCCGGTACAACCGCAATGCCTCTGTCATTTTTGCGCATAAATATAGAAAAATAGTATTGAGAGTTGAAAACTCCCGAGGTTTGATGAAGTTATGGCGCAAATGTGTCGACAATGCTATAAATTGTCGCGTTGCTATGATTTCGAAGAAATGCAAATATGCCATTCATGCCCTGGTTCACATGGCAAAAGCGCCGAATGACAAATTTGTGATCAAAGATATCTCGGCCGCCTGCAGGATTCCGAAGAAATTTCTGGAGGCCATCTTGCTGGACCTGAAGCGGGCCGGAGTGCTCGGCAGCAAACAAGGCAAGGGCGGCGGCTACTTTATGCGGCGCGACCCCGCTGACGTGAACCTCGCAGAAGTGGTGCGACTGTTTGACGGCGCCATTGCCGCAGTGCCGTGCGCCACCTATAAATTTTATGAATCGTGCGATGAGTGCGAAGACGAGGAAACCTGTACCGTCCGCGATGCGTTTCTTCAGCTGAGGAATGCCACAGTCGAACTCCTGAAGGCCAACACATTGGCGGATATGGTGCGGCAGGAATCAAAATTGAAGGCCGCCGCGGGGAAGTGAGTTTTGGGAATTATATTCGCAGAACGACCGTTATACGACGTAACCTATTGTTTCACCTTAATAATTAACCATTATGTCACTCCGATTAGGGGATACCGCCCCGGATTTCACCGCAGAGACCACTGCAGGGACGATTAAGTTCCACGAATGGCTTGGCGATAACTGGGGAATTCTGTTCTCCCACCCCGCCGACTTTACGCCTGTTTGCACAACCGAACTCGGTTCTATGTCGAGGCTCGAACCTGAGTTCAGGAAGCGCAATGTCAAGATACTGGCCATCAGCAC
>CAYMWA010000325.1:0-2435 GCA_964393795.1 uncultured Roseivirgaceae bacterium | reverse complement strand
GATAAATAGTCCTATCCGACCGTTGAGTATTTCTTGGGAGTGATTCCGTAGTGCTTTTGGAACAGGCGACTAAAATGGCTCAGGTTGGAGAACCCAAGTTGATACCCTACTTCAGATACTGAGTATCCAGCTTGCTTCAATAAAAAGGCAGCTTCTTCCATCCTGACTGTCTGATAGTAATTGTAGATGCTGTCGCCAAAAGTTTGCTTGAACAACTGTTTCAGTTTGGTTTCGCTCATCCCTATTGTCGCGGAGAGCTCATGCAGCACGGGAGGTACACTAAGGTTTTCGAGAATAATATTGCGAGCGATCATCAGCTTTTCAGCATCAGCGTTGTTGATCGGGTGTTGAGAAGTGTTCTCTCTTTGCGATAATTTCCGGATCAAATGATAGAGTAACTCCTGCACTTTTATGCGTGCATAGAAGTTGCTGAAGTTACCATTCATGTTGATCAATGTGATATTGCTTAGGATTTGCTGAATTTCTGCATTCATACTTTCAAAGTACAGGAATGAAGAAGTGCCGCCAGTCATTGTTTGTATAATATGATTTGACGCGTCTGCACCAATCAATGAAGCCAGTTTGGATGAGGTGATGCCCACCACTGCGTATTGCGTTTCAGTATTTTCCGGGAAATGGATAATGGAACTCAGATCATTTGTTGTAACCTGAACAGCGGATTCACTCTTCCGCGCGAATTTCACGGGTTGGTGTTTGTTGGATATGAGATCTAAAGGTTGTTCGTTGTTGTAAAAGAAGATGCTCATTAAATCATTGGGGACGATCGACGGATTTCTTTTGATGGTAAGGACTTCTTTGAGGTTGTAACGGTGGATAAGCAATCTGAAGTCGTCACCAAATGTCACTTTCCTGACATATCCTTCACCCATGGTTTCAGGTATCAGCAATAAGTCATCATGGATGGGCACACCAATTTGCCTTGAGAACTCCGTTATGAAATCGAAATGTAGTGAAGCTGTAAACTCAAATGTCATTTGTTAAATCGATCCTGTGCTTTGGGCAAATATATTGAAGACTCCTCTTAGATAGTAGCATTCAGAAGCGCGGTTCCACCGTGGGCGGTCCTCCCATTTCCAGAGCAAGTCTGAAATAGTGAATTTCCGTCGATGCGGAGTTGATCGGGAATTTTAGCGCAGCCCGATCGTCGTGGCTGAATTCCCCAATACGTCGGATACCAAAAGCGCATTACAGTGCACTTGCCAGCCGAAATTGCAAATCGCTTCTGCGACATCTCCCAGAAAGTGTATTATGTTGCACTTTTTTGTTGACTTTTTGCATTGTTCCAGTTAATCTTATTGAAAAGGGCATTAAAATGCACCATTCAGATGCAGAACGATCAGCAATATCAGGAATGGAGAAAGGTTGCAGCTCGCTATAATCGTCATAATCTCGACGAGACCTATGAACGCTACCTCGGAATCTTTGGCGATGATCCGGCACCGGTCATCTGGACACCTGAAGACATCGAACACTCGAATATCGGGAGGGCTATCCGTGAGGTAGGCCGAACGGACTACAATGATTTCTTTCAATGGGCCTCCGAAAACCGCGACGCGTTCTGGGCGTATGCGGTGACGAAGCTCGGAATCAAATTCTCACAACACTACGACCAGGTACTGGACCTTTCCAACGGTGTTGAGCATCCGCACTGGTTTCCGGGAGCAGCCCTTAATATCGTCGAGAGCTGCCTTCAAGGGGTCGGTGAACAAGATGCCATCGTCGAGGGGGCCGAAGATGGCGATGCACTTGTCAGAACCAGTTACCGGGAACTGAAGGAGAAAGTGGAACGTGCCGCCGGCGGACTGGCTAACAGGGGTCTGCAACCCGGTAATTCGGTGGTCATGTATGCGCCCATGTGTACGGAGAGTATCGTATGCTACCTGGCGCTCATCAAGATGGGAGTGGTTGTCGTTTCAGTTGCTGACAGTTTCTCACCAGCCGAGTTGAAAAGGCGTGCAGAGATTACCGGCGCGGTGGCCATCATCACTGCGGTTTCCTACCGCTATGGCGGCAAGGAACTCCTGATCTACGAGAAAGTAAAGAAAGCTGCTCCCGAAATACCCGCTATCGTATTTGGTGATAAACCGCAGCTCGCGGAGGGTGATGTTTCGTTCAAAGAGCTGTCGAAGGCGTCGCCGCTGCCCACGTACCACTATGCTGATCCGGCGGCGGTCATCAGCATCTTCTTTTCCTCGGGTACGACCAAAGAGCCGAAGGCGATCCCGTGGACGCAGCTCGTGGCCGTCAAGTGCGCTTCAGACGGACACTTCCATCATGATATTGGCAGCAAAGATGTGGTTACCTGGACGACGGGCATGGGTTGGATGATGGCACCCTGGTTGGTCTTCGCGGGGCTACTTAACCGCGCGACGGTTGCGGTTTATAAGGATGCCGCGACCGGTGAGGGCTTCAGG
>CAYMWA010000324.1:0-2442 GCA_964393795.1 uncultured Roseivirgaceae bacterium | reverse complement strand
ACCGTACGTCCTGACATCGCATTGAAAAATGTTGCCTACAACAAGATCGTCTATCAGGGCAACAAGTTTCCTGTTAGGGCAGAGGTGCAGGTCAAGAACATTCCTTCCGGGAATATCACTGCAACGCTGCTTAAACGGGGCAAGACAGTAGCCAGTCAAACCAAAACGATTCAGCCGGGTGAACTGCTGACGTTCGACTTCGAGCCGCAAGCCGAAGAGCAGGGCATTCAAAAATACGATGTCCAGATTGCGACACGGCCGGAGGAGCGCAATACGCGGAATAACCGGGCGACCGTTTTTGTCGAAGTAGTGGAGGGCAAAAAGAAGATTCTTTGCATCGCCGCCGCGCCTCACCCGGACATCAAGGCCATAAGAGAAGTCGTGACAAAGAACGCGAACTACGAATTCATTCTCCACATTCCCGAAGTGAACGAACAACCGCCGAATGTCCTTTCGCCCGACAATATCGATCTCGCGATCTTCCATCAATCGCCTGACCTGCGTGGCAAGACTGAGCGTCTCTTTGAAACGTTCAGCCGAAGCAAGTCATCCATGATGCTGATCCTCGGGCATCAGACAAACCTGAGAGCGCTCGCACGACACAACATGCCAATCCAGTTTGAAAGCCCTCCCCGCGAATATGATGAGGTCACACCGGTGGTCAATCCCACGTTGACACACTTCAGCATATCCGCTGAGGCGAGTGCTGCATTTGCCGCATTTCCTCCTGTATCCGTTCACTATGGCAAGATGGTTGTCAGCCCGGGCGCATCCGTGGTGCTGTCACAGAAGGTCGGAAGCATTGCCACTGACAAGCCCCTGCTGGTACTCGCCAATACCGAACGAAAAATAAGCATGCTGCTCGGCGAAGGAATCTGGAGATGGCGATTGAACGAGTTTGAAAGAACTGAGGATACCCAGTACTTCGACGAAGTCTTTGCCAAATTGTTTCAGTTTCTCAGCACCACGGAAGACAAGCGCAAATTCAGAAGCTATCCCATCCGCCAGGAATTTTCAGATACCGAGGCGGTCGTCTTCGAGAGCCAGGTGTACAATGATATCTTCGAACCTGTTTACGGCAATGCGGTTGACATTGAAATCACCAGCGAAGATGGCAGCAAAAACGACTTCAATTATGTGATCAGTCCTGGGAATACGCGCTATCAGATTGGCGGACTAAAAGAGGGCGTCTACCGCTACCGCGCCAGCACCGTCTTGAATGGCAAGCGTGAATCTGTCAGAGGCGAATTTGTGGTTGTCGAAAGGCAGAGTGAGCTGCAGAATCTCACCGCCGACTTCGACCTGCTGCGAAAGCTTTCGCAAAATACCGGCGGGGCGTTCTACCCTGCTGACGATGTGACTGCGCTGCAATCAGCGCTCTCCAACGCAGAGGCTACCAGTATTATTCATACAGAAGAAACATACGACTCCCTCATCAATCTGAAATGGGTTTTCTGGCTTTTGTTGATACTGGTCACTTCGGAATGGACCTTGCGGAAATTTTACGGATCGTATTAAACCACCAGCCAATTTGATTAATTTTGGGTACAACAATCCCAAAAAAATGAGTGGCTTGAAAATACGCTTCATCGTGTTCACTGTGCTGTTGTCTCTCCCCTCGTTGATGCACGCGCAATCCATCATTGTGAGAAAGGAAAATGCCCGGATCGAGGGGCAAAATGCACCGGGCTACCAAGTCGCTTTTCAGGCTTCTGCGTCCGACGTGAAAAGTTCACTTAGCAAATACCTGAAGGAATTAGGTAAAGTCCGGAGTTCAGGCGAATACCTTACGGTAGCCGAACCGCTTATCGATGGCGCTCAGCGCAACACCACGCTTTACGCGACGACCAAACAATTAGCAGGCACGACGGCGGCGTGGATCGGCGCCTTTCCCAACAGTGATGGAGAGGCCAATCCGGATGCTGAGTTGGAGAAGCTCGCATACGAATTTGGTGTCGCCTTTGAAAAAGAACTGATCCAGCGTCAGATCGACGAATCATTACAGGCATTGCAGGCCGTCGAAAGACAACAGACCCGGCTCTCTAATCAAAACAAAGATCTTCACAACAAGATTGAGCGAAACAAACGGGAGAAAATCCAATTGGAGAAATCACTGGAAGAAAACAAGAAGGCCTTTGAACAACTCACCCTCGATATTGCTGCGAACGCAAGAGCACAGGACTCCATTGCCATTGCCACCGAGCAAATAAGAAAAGTAGTGGAGCTACACCAGGAGCGCCAGCGCCAGGTAAAGTAGTCTGCCAACGAGCGACTAGCTCTTGTTGATCGGAACCTTCAGCAGCAGGGCCTTGATGATATCCGATGTAGTGATATTGTCCGCCTCAGCCTCATAGTTGAGCAGTATGCGATGGTTCATGACATCAAGTGCGACCTCCTTGATATCTTCAGGCAACACGTAATCACGGCCCTCCATATAA
The DNA here is from genome assembly GCA_964393795.1 of uncultured Roseivirgaceae bacterium. Classification (GTDB taxonomy): domain Bacteria; phylum Bacteroidota; class Bacteroidia; order Cytophagales; family Cyclobacteriaceae; genus Chryseosolibacter. The sequence goes on along the minus strand of CAYMWA010000324.1, from coordinate 4 downwards.
GCAA
>CAYMWA010000323.1:0-2449 GCA_964393795.1 uncultured Roseivirgaceae bacterium | reverse complement strand
CCTCCCACCTGCCCAGTTGTTTTATCGTGACGATCCGAAGTCGATTCTAAAGGATATTGCGACCAAGTACTTTTCACATGAATTCGCCTATCGGAACAAAATGGGATTCTCCGCACCTGTCGGGGACTGGTTCAGGGGGCGGTACGCAGGTCACCTGAAGGAAGTGGTGCTGGGGGGCAGGCAAAAGCTGGTTGACTTAAACTATCATTTTATTGAGGAGGTCATCGAGCGCCATTGCGATGGGTCGGCCGACTATAGTAACAAGTTGTGGACACTATTTGTATTTCACATTTGGGCGAATCAATCATGAACATCCTTTATCTTGCGGACCCCAATTCGGTCCACGATATTCGGTGGATCAACTTCTTTGCTGAGTGCGGTGTCAATTGCTATGTGATTGTGCGCGAACGTCACTTCCGCGATGAGTACGCTCGCCTGGATGAACGCATCCAGGTGGTAGGTACAATACGCGATCCTTCAACGATTCGCCCAATTCGTGTCGTTGCGCAACTCTTGAAAATCAAGACGTTCATCAAAGCTTTCCGTATCGACCTGCTTCACATCCTCTACGCCGAGCCTAATGCCCTATGGGCCAATGCCAGGTCGTACTTCCGGTGTCCTGTTGTGGTGACGACGCGAGGCAGCGATGTATTGAGGACGATCCCGATGTTCTTTGACAACAAGTCGTTCCTCGGCAAAGCCATAGCCTGGCAGTACCGGCGCGCTTTCCGATTCGCGGATATGATCACGTGCACATCAATTGCTCAGCAGGAGCAGGTTCGGCGTCTCGCCGTTGAGACGCCGGTTGTCATCGTTCGAACTGGCGTTGATTTTCGACTGGTCGAACGGGAAGAACGACATGTGGCGGAGTCACTCGGAATCCGGACACCTTTTATTCTGATGCCGAGGAAAATGGAGCCTTTGTATGACCATGCGTTTACGTTGGACGCGATTTCTCTTCTGTCGGAACGCATCAGAAACAAGTTTACTTTTGTTTTTTTGAATGCAGATACGCCACAGCAGTTGTATTACCGCAAGATTGCTGACAAAGCGGATGGCATTCAGGCGTGCTTTCATTTTATTCCCAGCCTTTCGCATGAGGATTTGATTTGTCTTTACAAGCAAGCATCGCTTGTGATCATGAATCCCCGTTCCGACGGCAGCCCCGTATCCGCCATGGAGGCGATGGCATGCAGGGTGCCCGTTATCCTGCCGCCACTTCCGTACGATCCCGATTTGTTCGTCCAAAAGTTTTCGTTTGCAACGTGGACGCCGGAAGCCCTGAAGACGACGATAGAAACGGTGCTTTCCACGCCGGAACCGGAACTTCATGAGATGTTGGACAACCAGTATCATAGAATCCGTTCGGAAGGCAATACAGAACGGCAATTGAAGAAGGTTCTTCAGATTTACAACGATCTATGTCTGTGAAGATTGCTGATAAAAATATTCTCCTCATCTCCCCGGAACCCTGGAATCACGTTTTTGTTTCTAAGCACCACTATGCTGTTCACCTGGCAGAACGAGGAAATCGAGTATTTTTTCTCAATCCGCCGTCGGACAAGGAACGGGTGGCGCCGACCACATTCGCTAATCTCAATTCGACTGACTATCGCGGCTTTCCTTCGGGCCTGAGATTGTATCCCGGGTGGTTACGCAAACCAATAGTCGCACAGGTCTATCGGAACCTGGAGCGCCTATGTGGTGCGAAGTTCGACTTTGTTTGGTCTTTTGATAATTCAGTATTTTTTGATCTTGACGCGCTTCCTGACCATGTAGTTAAGTTCAGCCATATCGTTGACCTGAGCCAGGACTTTCAGCTGAGGCGGGCCGTACGATCTGCAGACTATTGCTTTTGCACCAGCGAGCAAATCAAGAAACGACTTTCGAAATACAGCGACAGGGTTTTCAAGATTGCACACGGCTACAACGAAAGGTTTCAGAAGGCACTTGACAATCCACCGATGTCCGCATCGCGGGTTCGCGCAATTTATGCAGGCAACCTGGCCATACCGTATATGGATTGGGCGTCAATTGATGCCATTGTGGAACAGCATCCACAGGTAGACTTCTACTTTCTGGGACCGGGCAAGCATCCGGCAGGACCAGCAAAAACGAATGTCATCAATCGACAGAACGCCTATTTTCCAGGTGAAGTCCCTCCCTTTCATTTGCAGGCCTGGTTCTCGAAGGCGGATATTCTTTTTGTCGCGTATAACCAGGATGCGTATAGAGACCAGGTTGCGAATCCACACAAAATGATGGAATATCTTGGTTCGGGAAAGATGATTGTGGCGACGTATACAACTGAATTCGCTCAGTACGCCGACAGCACCTTTCTGATGTCGGGCGAGAACGGTGATTTCCCCAAGGTGTTTACACGTGCATTGCGGGAGCTGTCATACTGGAACAGCGATGCGCTGCAACATGCGCGGCGTTCCATTGCGCT
>CAYMWA010000322.1:0-2452 GCA_964393795.1 uncultured Roseivirgaceae bacterium | reverse complement strand
ACGTCGTCGGGAGGTAGTATTCGACTTTAAGGTTCAGGAGGAAGTAGCCATCCTTCTTGTCGGGGTTTCCGCGGATATATCCGGGAGTACGGGGTGCGGCGTCGACTTCAGGTCCGCGGTCTGACAGGGCAATTCTGATTGGGTCAGTCCAGGTGCTTTTATCCGGGTGAACGGTGCTGACATCGTCGAGGTAATCCGTAAAGGTTTTCCGGTAGCCGCCTTCGATGGCGATGTTGAAGAAAGGGCCGGCCTTTATTTTAGCGCCGAGTCCGAAAGGAACGATAAACTGCGTTCTGCTGTAGGCCACGTCTTCCGTCATCAGCGGTTGCAGGGCATACATCTTGCCGTCGAGTTCAGCCTTCGGGTTGAAATGCAGCAGGCCAACTCCGCCGAAAACGTAGGCATTCAATTGAGGTCTTTGGTAGTACCGTGCGGCCATAGGAAAAAGGTGAAGCGCCCCGGTGATGGTGGCTTCCACGTTGTTCGAGATGAACGACAAGTTGCGGAGGTCGCGTCCGCCTGCATTGGCTTCGGCGTCGTCACCTGCGAGTTGAAACCAGCCCACCTCTCCGCGAAGGGCCAGTTCCGGGAGCACGAAATACTGCAATCCGACGTTCAGGTTGAGCTTCGCGTCCATAATGTCGCCCTTATTCTTGAGCTCCCCAAAGTAAGTGGCCGTTCCAGAACCCACTGACATGATGAGTGACCGGCTTCGCCGTATGGCGTAAAAGCTCTGAGCCTCAGCAACAACAGTGACAAGAATCAGGAAAAAAGTGAGCAGGTAGTATTTTCTCATCTGCAATATTCCGCGGTTTCAGGGTTAAATATAGTGAATGGTTGGTTTAAATGCAGGTTTAATGCAAGTTTGGTGCAAGTTTTAAGGCAAGTTAGTATCCTCCTGAAGGAATCCCGTATGCATTCAAACTTGCATTTTAAAACATGCTTCAAAACTTGCCTTTAACAAGGTATTCCCACTTATTTGTACATAAGTCATACAAATCAAGCAACAATGCTACATTCACAATCAGCCCGGCTTCTGGAGCGGGCCAGGAAAGTTCTCGCAGGAGGTGTGAGTTCGGAGTTCAGAAAGTACGGTCATCCCCACGCCTTATTCTATACACATGGTTCGGGCAGTCGAATTTACGATGTCGACGGTAACGAATACGTGGATTTCACATTGAGCCAGGGTCCGCTGTTGCTCGGCCATTCCCATCCCGAGGTGCTGAAGGCCGTGGCCGATTACTCAAGAAAGGGGCAGTTGTTTGCCGGACAGCATCTTCAGGAAGTTGAGCTTGCCGAGAAGCTAAACCAGTTGATTCCGTCGGCGGAACTCATGCGGTTTTGCCTCGACGGCTCCGAAGCGGTCCAAACTGCTTTGCGCGTTACCAGGGCGCAGACCGGAAGGAAGAAGTTCCTTCGGTTTGAAGGCCACTATCACGGGTGGCTCGATAACGTGGCGTGGGGCATTTCGGCGCCCTCGGAGGAGGCGCTGGGCAGCAGGGAAGCGCCCAATGTGTACCCGTGGAGCGAGGGGCTGCCAGAAGAGTCGCGGGATCAGTCTATCGTTCTGCCCTGGAACGACCTGGCGCTGGTGAGGAAGGTCCTGGAGAAGGAGGGCGAAACGATCGCCGCTATCATCACCGAGCCGGTCATGTGCAACAACGGCTGTATTCTGCCCGCGGACGGTTTTCTCGAGGGGCTGAGAACGTTGTGCGACCAGCATGGCATCGCCCTGATCTTCGACGAGGTCATCACCGGTTTCAGAATTCACCCCGGCGGCGCGCAGGCTTACTTCGGCGTGACGCCTGACCTTTCCGTTTTCGCCAAGGCGATGGGCAGTGGGTACCCAATCAGTGTGGTTGCAGGAAAGCGGTCGTGGATGCGCCTGATAGAAGAATCGAAGGTCATTCACGCCGGAACCCTCAACTCCGGAAACCCAAGTGTGGCTGCGGCGCTGGCCACGCTGGAAATTCTTCAGCGCGAGGCGCCACACGCGCGCATGGTCCAGGTCGGCCAGATGCTCATGGAAGGCCTGCGCAAGCTTGCCGTCGACTACAACCAGCCGCTTCTTGTGCAGGGTCTGGGGCCGATGTTTCACACGGGCTTTACGCCGTTGAAAAAGGTAAACGATTACCGGGATACTTTACACTACGATAAGGTGCGGCTGAGCCGGTTTACTACCGGCATGCACGACCGCGGCGTGCGAATTATCGGCAGGGGATTGTGGTATATCAGTGCAGTGCATACGGAGCAGGATGTAGACCACGCGCTTGAGGCGGCGAGGGAGACCCTGAATACATGGTAGCGACAAACGCCAGGCCGCCAAAACGCAATAAGTACTACTTTTATTAGCCTGTTAGGGCTCCAAACCAATGAATCACCAAATAATCGCCACATCGCCAATATTTACGCTGCCGTTTGCATAAAAAGTGCAGGAAAATTTTGTGCGTTG
>CAYMWA010000321.1:0-2461 GCA_964393795.1 uncultured Roseivirgaceae bacterium | reverse complement strand
AATATGTAAAAATATAAATCATTTAAGTTGTTTCCGACAAAAGAACTCCCTGTAATCACAAAATCACAGCTTGCATTGCGCAACGGTCAGGATAAGCCCGAAATATGGGTGGCTTTCAACAACCTCGTTTACGACGTGACCGCCTCGCGATTGTGGCTGCGGGGAAAGCATTACGAACATTGGGCCGGCCAGGATCTATCAGCCGAACTACGCGATGCACCCCATACGGACAAAGTATTCGACAGGTTCAAAATAGTTGGCAAGCTCAAGATTTAACCGTTATTTTGGCCGCTGTGGCCGATACGCTTTTAACAATTCGATTCAAATTCTAGCTTTGCCCCTTCACTGGGCACCCAAAACCAGTTTCCAAAAAAGATGATTCTAATAGCGGATAGTGGAGGCTCCAAGACAGACTGGAGGCTCGTTTCAAATGACGGCAAAATCGAACAGGCAAGCGCACCTGGATTCAACCCGTATTATCAGCCCATTGAAGACCTGAAGAAAAACGTGTCCGACATCCTGCTCCCCCTGATTGGGAGCGACGAGCCGGTTGACGCCATCTACTTTTACGGCGCGGGGGTTTCATCCGAAAAAAACCAGCTGACCATCAAAGGCGCATTTCTGACGTTTTTTCCGGATGCCGAGATCGAGATCGGCTGGGATTTGCTGGCAGCCGCCCGGGCTTTATGTGGAAAAGAACCCGGCATTGCCTGCATCATGGGTACCGGTTCCAACTCTTGCCTCTACGACGGCAAGGAGATCATTGACAACGTTGCCAACCTCGGCTGGATTCTCGCCGATGAAGGGTCGGGCGCCAACATCGGAAAGAAGTTTCTTGTCGATTATCTGCGGAAGAAGCTTCCCGAACAGCTCGCGGAGCAGTTTCACAAGCGATTTCCGCTGACGCGGGAACAGTTCCTTGAGAAAGTGTATCAGGAAGAAAAGCCGAGTGCATTTCTAGCCAGCTTCATGAAATTCATCTTTCAGCATCTCAAGGAACCGTATTGTTATGAGCTCATCTATCAAAGCTTTGCGGAGTTCTACGAGAACAATGTGATGAAGTACGATAACTACAAGAACCTCAAGGTACATTTTACGGGTTCCATTGCGTTCTATTTTAGCGACATCCTTCGCCAGGTGGCGAACGACAAAGGGATCACCGTGAAGAACATTCTCGAAGGTCCTATCGCGGGGCTCACGCTGTATCACACCGGAAAAGTGTAACATCTGCATTATGACGACGACGGAGTCTGCTTCTGATTACAGCAATCTTGAGAAAATGAGTGTTCACGAATTGCTCGTGAACATTAACAAGGAAGACCAGACGGTGCCAGCGGCGGTAGAAAAAGTCATCCCTCAAATTGAAAAGCTGGTGACGGAAGTGGTGAAGAAGATGCGTGCTGGTGGAAGGCTCTTTTATATTGGAGCGGGCACGAGCGGCCGGTTGGGCATACTCGATGCTTCTGAAATACCGCCTACCTATGGGATGCCGCACGACAAGGTGATCGGAATTATGGCCGGCGGCGACCAGGCGATTCGCAAGGCTGTGGAGTTCGCCGAAGATGATGCGCGGCAAGCCTGGAAGGACCTGAGGCAGTTCGACATCAAGACCGGCGATGTACTTGTCGGAATTGCTGCCAGCGGCCGCACACCCTACGTGGCGGGCGGCTTGGAGGATGCGCGTGCCCACGGGGTCGTTACGGGATGCATCGTCTGTAACACCGGCTCGGAGGTGGCGAGGCATGCCGACTTCCCGGTCGAAGTGGTCGTGGGTCCGGAATTTGTTACCGGTAGCACGCGCATGAAATCGGGAACCGCGCAAAAGCTCGTCCTGAATATGATCTCTACGGCTGCTATGATCGGACTCGGTCGAGTCAAGGGCAACAAGATGGTGGACATGCAGCTTAGCAATAATAAGCTTGTCGATCGCGGAACAAGGATGGTGATGGAGGAATTGTCGTGTTCACGTGAAGAGGCCGAACGATTGCTGAAGGAATTCGGTTCTGTGCGAAACGCTGTAGAAAGTCGCCGGGGCCATGCACGAGATTGAACCGTACCACAACTGGTTAAAATACTACGATTCTTCGACCGATGATCGCTCGCCCTTTCACGGGAAGGAGTACAACTACGAGGTCTACTCCGAGACGATTTACGGTTACTATATCGATCCCGCCTGGGACTACATGGGATCGGAGACACTCTATATCAAGATTCTTTATACCGACTACCTCAATGGATATTCCGTCATCGAATTCATCGGTGAGTGGAATGACACGATCAACAACGACATCATGCATCTGAAGCGGAACGTGATCGAGCAATTGCTGCATGAGGGCGTTAAGAAGTTCGTTCTCATCGGGGAGAACGTGATGAACTTTCACGGCTCCGACGACTGCTATTACGAAGAGTGGTTTGAGGAAGTGGAAGAAGGCTGGATTGCAGCCGTTTCATTTCCGGAGTT
>CAYMWA010000320.1:0-2488 GCA_964393795.1 uncultured Roseivirgaceae bacterium | reverse complement strand
CCTGGAATGTCGCCCTTTGGATCTTACAAGTTCTCGTCGGCGGGATGTTCCTGGCGGTCGGGTTGATGAAAACCTTTACACCGATCGAAGAACTTGCGAAGACGGTTCCACTGGCGGGAGATTTACCGGCGTTGATAAGGTTTATCGGGATTAGCGAGCTATTGGGTGCGATCGGGTTGTTGCTTCCGGGAATTTTGAGGATTCGGCCGCGGTTAACTATTCTGGCGGCATCCGGTCTCGCCATAGTGATGGTGCTTGCTTTTCTTTACCACCTGGTGAGGAGCGAATTTTCAGCTATCGGAACAGTCGTAGTGCTGGGAGCACTTGCAACATTGATCGCCTGGGGACGACTTCATAAAGCACCGATCCACTCACGAATGGCACATGCACGTCAACAACATTAATTCATTACGAAAGGAGTTTTAAGTAATAAGTTTTAAGTAGTAAGTCGTCTTCTTACAACGTACTACTTAAAACTTATAACTTATAATTTATAACTTGCTACTTACTTCCCCTCGCTCCAGGGCGGCGTGACCTTATTCATCCGCGCATAAGCGATCAACTGTCCAAGGTGTTCATTCGAGTGGGAGAGAACAATCAAAATGGTCGACATATTCGTGAAGTCGCCCGGGAAGGGGAACTCGACCTTGTTGGGCAAAGACGCATCAGGTGTGCTTTTAATAGCGTTGATCACCAAGTCATAGGACCGCTTGAGTTCAGGAGCGATGGCTGCCTTCGTTTTCAGGTCAGTCTCTAATGTTTCCATGTTGACGCCTTCCGGTATTTGGGCGCCCAGTTTCGATGCGAAAAAATAGTTAGCCGAAATGATGTGGGCGCAAACTTCCGCTACTGAGCGTACGCCAGCCTGAGGGCTCCAGCTATACTTGTCAGCCGGGATGGCCTGTGCCAGTTGCATCACATGGCCTGAGGTGTACCCGATCGATCCTGCTGTTTCCTTTTGGAACTGGCCCTGGCAAAACGCCTGTACCGAGAATAGCAGCGCAGCAATAGTGAATAATGTTTTCATAAGGGTTTTATGTTGGTGTCAACGAAGGTAAAAAATCGGCAGACATCCGCTATCTGGGCGGCCAATTTATTTTTGAAAAAGTCCGGGCTCGGCGTGTAAAAAATGTCTCTTTTTAAACGAGCTTTGCAACCTTGCCTGGTGCCTGGTGGTCTGTTAGCAAACTGACGCTTATGCTGCGAAACTATTTCAAAATAGCCTTACGCAACCTTGCCAAGAATAAGGGCTCAGTTGCCTTGGTATCTCGGGTCTGGCCAACTTTGTTGCTGAGCAGCGTACGAAAGAGATAGGTGTGCGCAAAGTAATGGGAGCCAACGTTGCGAACCTCTGGGGAATGTTGTCCAGGGATTTTCTGCAGCTGGTGGGTATTTCGCTACTCCTGGCAATGCCTGTCGCGTGGTATCTCATGAGCAACTGGCTGGAGAAGTATGAATACCGGAGCACGATGGCGTGGTAGATTTTTGCTGTAGCAGGCATTGGCGCTCTGATGATAACGCTGTTGACGGTAAGTTTTCAGTCGGTAAAGGCGGCACTGGCGAATCCGGTTAACAGTCTGAGGTCGGAGTAATATCTATTAGCTTTTATTCGCTCTGTTTAAACGCATACGATAACCAAAACAAGCATAGCCATGAATGAAATTAAATTGGGAAAAGAATTTGCCTTGGAGATTGAATCCGAAAGAAAGGCAAGCCGTCGCTGTCTCGAAGCGATTCCCGACAAACTTTACAAGTTCAAGCCACACGAAAAATCAATGGAGCTCGGTTACCTGGCACTGTTGGTAGCGGATATGCCGAAGTGGATTATCCATACAATCGAAGATTCTGTAATCGATCTTGCTACGTACGAGCGTTTTGAGCTCAGCACGACAGCCGCGTTGGTGAAATACTTCGACGACAACATCGAAGGGGCAAAACGTACCCTCGAAAAAACCAGCAACGAAGAATTGGAAGAGACGTTTGAATTGAAAGTTTCCGGCAAGGTAGTGATGTCGTCAACGAAAAAAGAAAGCGTACAGCAAACCATCAATCACTGGGTGCACCACCGCGGGCAACTCACGGTCTACATGCGGCTCAACGACATTCCCGTGCCTTCCATCTACGGTCCGTCGGCCGATGACCGGACGTTTTGAGGGGATGATGCCGGAATGTTGAGGCCGTCTTGTCGCAGGCACTGATACACCGGTAATCACGAATTGTATTATTCGCAATTCAGCATCATATGGTATTGTGCTTGATGGTGCTTCGCCTACGATGTCAGGTAATACTTTCTCAGGAAACGTGGAGGCAGATGTTTATTAGCAACTGCCGATGCTATTGAAATAGATGAAGTGCAGTACGCCAATGCGTTTTCGCGCGGATCACTCCGACGAATCGCATTGGCGCTGCTTTTTTAGTTGTGGTCGTCGCAGTGCTCATCACGCAATGTTCCTGATTTAGCGAGTTTCCAAAGTGGCCACCAATGCAG
>CAYMWA010000319.1:0-2509 GCA_964393795.1 uncultured Roseivirgaceae bacterium | reverse complement strand
GCATCTGCTTTGAGGAATTTCTCTTCGAGGTCAAAATTAACTTCTTCCATAGGGTAGGGGTTTGAATTACATGACAAATCTAAATCGCAAATATTTAATTTTCTCACCTTTTTCCGTAAACTCTTGCTCATATCTTGTTTTGATATCAAAACACTCATTTTTTAATTCAGATTTGTAGACATCGGCCGTGTGCGCGACATCGGATATGTCGGTGCGCGCTTGCAATTGCTCGAGCGTGTATTCGTACAACCCGGTATTGTCGGTCTTTAACCGCACAAACCCGCCGGGCTGCAAGATGGATTTATAGATCTCCATGAACCGTGGACTGGTCAATCGCCTCTTGACATCACGCTTCCTTGGACGCGGGTCTGGAAACGTCAGCCAGATCTCGTTCACTTCTCCGCGATCGAAGAAGTTTTCAAGTGCGAGAATCTGTGTACGGAGGAAAGCGGCGTTTTGTAAATTTTCTTCGAGTGCAATGGTGCTGCCTTTCCATATGCGTTCGCCTTTGATATCGACGCCAACAAAGTTTTGCTCGGGAAACAGACGGGCCAATCCGATCGTGTACTCGCCGCGACCACAGGCAAGTTCAAGTGTAATGGGGTGGTCATCACGAAAATATGCACTGCGCCATTGGCCTTTGATCGTCTGATAGAGCGGCTTGGTCGGCTCGATCACATTGGCGTTTTGTTCAATAATTTTGAACCGTTCCTGTTTCCTTTTCACGATTGGTTAAAGTTCATTGATTTCGGCTACGACATAGGTGCTGCCACCGATGAAGATCAGGTCGTCGGGCCCCGCCTCTGCGAGTGCCGCCGTCTTCGCGGCGTTGACATCGCGGACAACGATGCCGTGCAATCCGAGCTTCGATGCTTCGTCGCAAAGGGCTTGCGCGTCCATGGCGCGCGGAATTTTCGCCTCACAAAAAAAGTAGCGGGCGCGCTCGGGAAGCATACGGAGTATCGGCCGGATATCTTTGTCTTTCACCATGCCCCAGACAATAAAAAGACGTTCAAATGTTTCCGACTGAAGCTGGCGCAGCACCTCTGCAATACCACCCGCGTTGTGCCCGGTGTCACACACAACGGTGGGCCTAAGCGACAGCTTCTGCCACCGTCCTTTGAGGCCTGTATTGCGGATGACATCTTCCAGTCCACATTTCAACTGTGCTGCTGAAATATTGAATGCAGGCTTGAGGATTTCGACGGCTTGCGCAACGCCCGCCAGGTTGCGCTCCTGATATATCCCGCGCAGCGGCAAGCGCACATCGCTTGCGATTGTCTCCGCATTTCGGACGATGGAAACGCTATCCGCTTCATGTGACAACCGCACCGCGTAGGTATCCGATGCAAAAAATATCGGCGAGGAAGTCTCGCGCGCTTTCGAAATAAATACAGCATCAACTTCAGCTTGACGTTCGCTTATCACAACGGGCACACCGGGCTTAATGATGCCCGCCTTCTCATGTGCAATCGCAACGAGCGAGTTTCCAAGCAACTCGGTGTGGTCAAGACTGATGTTGGTGATCACAGACAACAGCGGCGAAATGACATTGGTAGAATCAAGTCTGCCGCCCAGTCCAACCTCAACGACGGCTACATCCACCTGCGAAGTGGCAAAGTAATGAAAGGCCATGGCCACAGTGATCTCAAAGAACGACGGCCGCACTTCGTTGATCACGGGTATCATGCGGTTGACAAAATCAACGACAAAGGTCTTCGATATTTCTTCTCCGTTGATCTTGATGCGCTCGGTAAATTCTTTCAGGTGGGGAGAAGTGTAGAGGCCAGTCTTGTAGCCCGATGCCTGCAACACCGAAGCGAGCATGTGACACGTGCTTCCTTTCCCGTTTGTGCCGGCCACATGAATGGACTTGAATTTCTTTTGTGGGTCACCAAGTGCACTGCAAAGCCGCAGCGTGTTTTGAAGGTCTTTCTTGATCGCGACGGCGCCTACCCGCTGGAACATCGGGAGGTTTTCATACAGGTACTTAAGCGTCTCTTCGTAAGAGCTCATCATTGCGCACAAACAAGGCGCAATTAGCAACATATTTTTTGATTGATCAAAAATCGTTAGTCAGCTACGACCCTGAAGGTAATGGTTCCCTCCGACTGCGGCGGAAGGTTGGCCCCCTTTGGAATAAACTGAAGGCGTTCGATAACCCTTTGAAATCGTTGTTGCGCTTCATAACTCAACCCGCGCTCGACCGGTACAACCGAGATGACCTGGCCTTTGTCGTCTACTCTGACATTGAACTTGTAAGAACCCCAGGGCTGGTCTGGCAGTGGTGGCGTCTCAATGTACGGTGTTCCGAAACCATTGAAGCCTATCACAGAAACACCGCCTCCGCCACCTCCGTGTTTTCCATCATAAAGGGCTTTTGGATCTAACGATCCTTGCGGATTTCCTTTGTCACCGGCCTTATTGACATCGTCACCCTCGCTGGCCGGGGTACCCGTCTTGTTGTCAGTCGTGCCAGTGGTGCTGGTGGTGGTCCTGGGCTTGTAGA
>CAYMWA010000318.1:0-2514 GCA_964393795.1 uncultured Roseivirgaceae bacterium | reverse complement strand
GAACGGGGGCGTGGGCGATAGCCCGGAATTGGCTGAAAAGACCATTTGCGGGCTGGAATCGACGGTTTTGATCCGCGAAGGGGAAAATCAAACCGGTGAAAGGATATCGATCTTTCCCTCAATGACGGATCGATTTCATCCGCCACATTTGAAAAGAAGTCATAACCCGTTAATTTCTCGAGTGCATCGACCGTTACACGATCGTCGAACCACTCCTTTCTGTTGACGTTCTGCCGGTTCGGCATGATCACCGCAATGACTTGCGCCGACTCGTTCACGCGTGCCACATCATCGATCCCATTCGGCAAGATCAGAATTACAACTCCGACACGGCGCCACTCGGGTTGCCCATGGTCAGGTTGTCGTCTCGTGTTGCCTGTGCCCGGACGCCGCTGATTGAGAACCAGACGACCAAAAGTGCAAGACCCATGTGGCGTTTCGTCATCGCAACGACTTTGAATACGCAATGTACGAAATCCACTCGCGCCAGTAGCCACCCGGTTACTTTTTGGCTGAATTTGAATTAATACATTCAACAATACGAAACGATATAGATCTTTTGGCCCTTCTTAATACACGTCAATCTATTAAATCCATTACCACACAAAACCCACAACATGAAGTATTGTTATTCGCTCATTTTCCTGTTTTTGCTGTCATTGGCAGCGTGTGACAAAGAAGACCCCGCTCCTGTGAAAACGCCGCAGGAGGTTGTAAATGAAGAAGTTTTTGAGGCGGTCGCGGCTGAAAGCGATTTGACCGAGTTTGCGGAGGCTTTTAAGGCGCTTGAACTTAAGGCGGAAGAAGTGGAGAGCGGAATTACGGTATTCGCCCCGGCGAATGACAACACCGGCGGCCGGATGACCAGCGCCCAGGAAGATGCGTTGGAGCTTACTCCTGAATTGTTGAAGAGCCATATCGTGAAGGGGCTTATTGACGCCCTCGGACTGGAAGATGGCGATATTCTGAAAGCGTTGGATGGAAAAGACCTGATCGTTTCCGTCGACGGTGATGAAATAAGAATCAACGGTGTACTTATCTCGTCGAAAGATCTCGCGAAGGGCGAGAAATACATCATTCATAAGGTGGAAACGATCATCGGCGAGTATGTTGCCGAAGAGCCGGCTAGCCTGACCATTACTGTTTACAATTCGTTGTTATGGAGTACGGGAAATCCGCAGGGATTGCCGGAAGCCGGGGTTACGGTATCCTTCTATACATCCCCTGAAGATTACGTGGATGGAGACGCCGTGTATCAGGCCGAGACGGATCAGGCCGGTAAGGTCACCTTCGCCGACGCGCAGGTTGGCACGACCTACTATGTGCTGGCCCAAAAGGGCGACATCAGCAATGTGTTTTATCGCTCATCAACTCCGGTTAACGGAGTTCATGTCGCATTTTATGCTGACGGTATATTCCAGTCGGTGGAGGAGATCAGCAACAGTCCGGTCATCCAGTCAGGGGCCGCCCCGGGCAACATTCGTTTTCAGGACCTGAACGGTGACGGCATCATCAATAACGACGATCGAGGAGCGGTTCCGCATCCTCAGATGGTCGCTGCTGCTGGCAATACCGAGGTGACCGTGCTTATCGGTTATGACAATAACGACACCATGTTCATCCGCGACGGCGCCGATGCACAAGCAACGTTTACTGCCGTTGTCGCTCGCAACAATTCTTTGTACAAGACGGCGGTTATGATGGACGGCATCTTGAGTGATGACGCCGACTGCCAGGCCGGAACGTCATGGTGTGCGATCGATAATTTTGACTACATCGCGTCGGACGCACTAGTCAAACGCTTATGGGATCTCGCGTACAGCAATATTGCGACGATCAATCTCATCCTTCGCGACGTTCCCGCGCTGACCTTCGACGGGAAGTCGGAGTTGATTGCCAATGCACAGGCCTTGCGTGCGGTTGCCTATCTCCAACTGGCTACCTACTTTGGCGATGTGCCGATTTTGGACGGCGTGGCGTTCGGCGAAGCGCAATCACGTAATCAAGTCACGGAGGTATACGCACTTGTTACTGCGGATCTGGAGCAGGCACGCACTGTACTGCCCGAAGCACCTGCTACGGACCGCTCGGTGCTTACCAAAGATGCTGCAAGCATATTGTTGGCACGGGTTGCACTCCTGAAGCGCGACTTTGATCGCGCGCGGGTGCTGACAAGCGAAGTGATAGAGGGCGCCGGCTATCAGCTTTCCATTTCTGCTGCAGATGTCTTTTCTGACAATACCAACCCTGAGATTATTTGGGATCTTTCCGCCGGCGAGTATCCGGAGTTTACAGCGTATTTCCTCGGAAGGAATGTCGGCCCTGTGATCAGGTTGACGGAAGCTTATCTGATTAATGCGGAGGCAAACATTGGACTGGATGCTCTTGAGGAAGGCCATATGCCTCTTTCCATTATCAGGGAATTGCTCGGTTTTCCAACAACAGCGACGACGACTGAAGAGTACAGAACGGAACTCAGGGCGACCTGGAAACTTGCGATGAGCCACGAAGGCG
>CAYMWA010000317.1:0-2542 GCA_964393795.1 uncultured Roseivirgaceae bacterium | reverse complement strand
ATCAACATGCCGGGAATGGATGGTAAACAATGCCTTCAGGAAATCAGAAAAGAAAGATGCTTTGATGGCATCAACATCATCGTCTCATCTACAAATGGCTTTCCTCGTGACATCGAAGAGATCAACGCACTCGGAGCGGTCTTCATCCAAAAGGCAAACTCCTTCAACGGACTTTGTCAGGTAGTGCGTGACCTTAAAGCCAGCACACGCATAGCCACTACGGACTAAACCGGTTCACCGCTTCTGCCACCTGCGTCCATTCCGCTTCGCTGTGCACCGGGCTCAGTGGCAGGCTCAGCACGTCCTGGTGGATTTGTTCACTCACGGGAAATGTCAAAGCATTCCATTCGTGAAACGCGGCCTGTTTGTGCGGTGGCACAGGATAATGAATAAGCGTTTCCACGCCCTCGTCGGCGAGATGTTTCTGCAGGGCTTCACGGTCCCTACAACGAATGACAAAGAGATGCCAGACGTGTTCACGCGAATTTCCATCCCCCGGAAGCGCCGGCAATGCGATATGTGGATTGTTAATATGTGTAAGATAAAATGCGGCACCGCGCCGCCGGCGCGCGTTGTCCTCGTCGAGTCTCTGAAGCTTTACGCGCAACACGGCTGCCTGTAATTCGTCAAGACGCGAGTTGATACCCATGAGCGCATTGTATCCCTTTCTGTGCGATCCGTAGTTAGCAACCGTGCGGATGGTGTCGGCGAGCCCTTCATCATCCGTAGTCACCGCCCCGCCATCGCCGAGTGCGCCCAGGTTCTTCGTCGGAAAGAAGCTGTGCGCTGCCGCGTCGCCCAGCGAACCGGTGCGCTTCAACTTCCAGCAGCATCCAGCAGCCTGTGCGTTGTCTTCGATGATCTTCAAGCGATGGGCTTCCGCTATCGCGCGAACTTCGTCGGTCATGGCGTTTCTTCCATAGAGATGCACGACCATAATGGCGCGCGTTCGCGATGTGATCGCCTTCTCAATGTTTTTGGCGTCAATATTAAATGTTTCAGGATCGGGATCCACGAGTACGGGTCGCAGCCGGTTCTCAATTACCGGGAGGATGGATGCGATGTAGGTGTTCGCCGGAACAATAACTTCGTCGCCTTCCTGCATCACACCTGAAATAACCCATGCGTGCAAGATCAGCCGCAACGCGTCGAATCCGTTGCCAACACCAACGCAATAACGCGTGCCGGTATAGGAGGCATATTCTTCCTCAAAATGTTTCACTTCCTCGCCGCGCACAAAGAAGCCGGAATCCACCACGCGTGTGATCGCCTCACCCAATTGCGGCTGAAAAGATGCGGTAATCCTTCTCAGGTCGAGAAATCGGATCAACTGACCAAAAATTCCGGGTTCAACAAATTCTGTTTATTATAAACGAGCGGTTCCGTTCCGCCGGCCTGGAAGACGTTGAACCCGGTTTCCCTCACAATTGCGTGGGCCGCTGCCGTATCCCACTCCATCGTGGGCGCGAAGCGCGGATAGACATCTGCCCTGTCGGTGGCGAGTAACATAAATTTGAGGCTGCTACCTGCGGTAACGAGGTCAGGGCCGCGCAGGCTGCTGATGAAGGCCTGCGTCTTTTCATTCATGTGTGAGCGCGAGCCGACAACGCGGAGGCCTTCGCTTTGAAGGTTCACCGCAGCCCTTCTTTCGAGCTTGTGGTCGGTGCCGTTGCGGCGTACATAGGCACCATTTCCGGCCGTTGCATAATAGATTTCGTCGGCCACCGGTACGGCAACCACCCCGAGTACAGGCGTGTTTTCCTGAATGAGCGCAATGTTCACCGTAAATTCGCCATTGCGCTTGATAAACTCCTTCGTGCCGTCCAGCGGATCAACCATCCAGAAATACTTCCAGTGGCGACGCTCTTCGTATGGAATCTCTTTTCCTTCCTCACTGAGAATGGGTAGGTGGGTGTCCTTGAGAATCGAAACGATCCTGGCGTGCGCATTCTTGTCGGCACGGGTCAACGGCGAGTTATCGCCTTTAGCCTCCTCTCCAAAGTCATCGGATTCATATACCTTCAGAATTTCGCGACTCGCCTCCTCCGCCGCCAGGATAGCGAGGATCAACAGCGCTTCAAGGTCGATGACCATTCCGTGGTCGGTTTTAGGTTTTAAGTTCAAAGTTTAAAGTTTAAAGTTTAAAGTTTGGTGCGACATTCATAAGGCTGCTTTGTCGAAATATGTGAGTCTTCATTCCTAATGCCCTCAACCCACGCACGAAGCCCACTCTCAATTGACAGTTGACAATTGACAGTTGACAATCAGTGACGTGTACAAAGAGCACTACCGGCCCCCTCCCAATGCCCAATGCCCTTAACCCACGCGCAGTGCCGGCGCTCAGTTGACAATTGACAATTGACAGTTGACAACCAGTGACGCGTACAAGGAACACTACCGGCCCCCTCCCAATACCCCAATGCCCAATGCCTTAATGCCTTAATGCCCAATGCCCTTAACCCGCGCGCGGTGCCGACGCTCAATTGGCAGTTGACAATTAACAGTTGGCAATTGGGGAGGTGTACACCTTCAGTGCCGACAT
>CAYMWA010000316.1:0-2578 GCA_964393795.1 uncultured Roseivirgaceae bacterium | reverse complement strand
TAACATAGATGTCGAGATAGCCGTCACCGTTGACATCCACCATCATCACACCCGTGTCCCACGGCTTCGATCCTGCCACGCCCGCCGTTTCTGTAATGTCTTCGAACCGCAAGTCTCCCTTGTTGAGATACAGGCGGTTTTCTTTCATGTTGGCAGTAAAGAAGATATCCGGTAAACCATCATTGTTAATATCGCCGATAGCGACACCGCCGCCGTTGTAAAAATTACGATATCGAAAAACGTTGAAATCCTGCGTTTCTTCGATCTGATTGACAAAGGAAATACCTGTCATCGAAGCAGGAAGCTTTGTAAACAAGGTATGTTCGTTGACACCGGTATCCGCCTCTTTCTCCTTGTTGCACGAAAGGATCGACAAAGACAATAATAGAACAGCTGCTATCCTCTTCATTTGCGCGTAGATTGACAAGTTGAAAGGCCCGTAGCCATAGGCCCTCAAAAGGTAATCTCAAAGATAAACATCTCCAAGGTACCAGACACAAAATGTCTCGACGGTTTTGATTTGAATGGTACGCCGAGAAAATAAAAAAAGAGGGCACGACGCCCTCTCTATTTTTTGATCGGTTACACTAGTATCCCGGATTTTGCACCAGGTTCGGGTTTGACAGCAGTGCACTGGCGGGAATCGGGAAGAGATCAGTATGCCCGTCACCGGCAGGCTTGAATTCCCATGCGTCCTTGAACTTGCCAAAGCGGACAAGATCTGTTCGACGGATGTATTCAAGATACAATTCCCGGCCTCGTTCATCAATCATGTCTTGTTCAGTCAACGTTGTCAGCGGCGGTGTATTTTCTCTCATTGCCCTGAGTTCGTTCACTTCTGCCAATGCGTCACCGGTACCGCTTCTCAACATGGCCTCTGCGCGCATGAGGTGGGCGTCAGCAAATCGGAAAAGCACCGTTCCGGATGTGAATGAGCCGTTGGCAGGAGAATATTTCAACAGCCTGATGCCTGTCACCTCGTTGTTACCGATAAGGCCGGGCAGGTCCTTCGTGAAAATCAAAGGCTCGCCGGTTCTGGTTTCCAGCGGCACCGCCTTGCCATCGCGCCATCCATACATTTGGCCAAATTGGAAGCCGTAGCCGAATCCTTCATTCTCGGCATTGGTCGAGGCAAGTGTCTGGGTGTAACCCCGCCTTTCCTCCTGACCACTTCCGATTGAATTATCATCAGCAGGACCTTCAAATTTGTCGTAGAACTCGGCCAATGTAGTAAAGCCGTTCCATCCACCGCCTTCGTTGTCAGTCTCACCCTGGTTGTAATGGAGGGAGTTCCACATTTTTGATCCCACGTCAGCCGATACATTCCAGATAACATCTCGATTGGTAAAATCAGGCCCAACAAAAACATCAAAGTAATCCGGCTCCAAAGCATAGCCGTCTGCCTCTATGGCATCAACCGCATTGATGACATCCTGTAAATCGTTGGGACCGTACGAGCCGTTGTACACGATGGCATTGAGCTTCACGCGGGCGAGTAGAAACCTTGCCGTGGCTTTCACTGCACGGGTTTTGTTGTCGGAAATGGCATTGCTGGCTGGCAGGCCTTCGATCGCATCGGTCAGATCTTGCACGACCATATTGTAGGCTTCCGTACGGCTCATGACTTCGGGGATAACGTCAGGACCATCCGTCGCATTTCTGAAGGGCACCTGACCAAAGAAATCCAGCACCTGCCACATGTTGTAAGCCCGCACAAATTTGGCATGCGCTATCTGCTCGGGTGTTGCCTTACTCAGCGGATCGATCACCTGCGTGGCCCTTAACACAGCACCGTTCTTGTCGTTCCAGGTGTTGATAATAAACTGGTGTGTTGGCCCCCAGGTGTGGGTATGCAAGGTTCGCCAAACACCGTTGTCACCCCAGTCAGTACCGCGCGTCGGCACCACTTGCTCGTCCGTTGTCACTTCCATCAATGCATACTGATTTTCCTGCGTAGCGATCTGGCCTGAAATATTATTGTAAAGCGCGTCAATAGATCCCGCAGGGTTCTCAACTCCGTTGAAGACGGCAGATGGCCCCTCTGTAATCAAAGAATCAGTATCCTTAATTTGCAAATCGCAAGAGCCCGCTAAGAATCCGAGGACAAGGACCGGAATACTCAGCCTCCTATTTATTTTTCTGAAGTTTGTCATTTCAATTTTCATTAAGAATAAAACTTTCGATTAGAAGGCAGCATTTAAGCCCAGCGTAAACGTACGCGGTCGCGGATAGGCGCCGTAGTCGATCCCCGCTGTCGGAAGATTATTTAATAAATTGTTGTCAGCGGGATTGGTGCTGACCTCGGGATCAAGACCCGTATAATCCGTTATCACAAAAAGGTTCTGAGCGTTAAAATACACTCTGAGGTTTTTCAAAAATGACCCATCGCCCATCGGCACCGTATAACCCAGTGTTAACGTCTGCATTCTCATATAGTCACCCTTTTCCAGGAATCTGGTTGACACGGACGCTTCAGCCGCGCCGGATTCCGGACTGGAAGGCACATCCGTTGTCACATTCCGGGCATTGTTAATGGAACCAGCCGTAAAGAAGGCGTTACGGGTATTGTTGTAAAGAT
>CAYMWA010000315.1:1345-2592 GCA_964393795.1 uncultured Roseivirgaceae bacterium | reverse complement strand
TTGGTGACGCTTTCTACCTTAACGAGGCGGCGCTCTTCAAGCATCAGGATGAGGACTACAGTGCGGGGTTTGAAAATACGGATCAAGCGAATGAGGCGCAGAATTTTACCAAATATGAGATAGGTAATATAGACGAGGTGAGCTTTCATGCCGAAACCGGCAGCAACTCATACTTGCTGACGGCCTCGCAACAGTATCCAGAAACGCAGGTCATTGGCGCGGCAACGAGCTTCAAAGTTTATGCGGGCGACGTTGTGAATATGGAAGTGTATGGCAAATATGAAACAACGACAGCCGGGGCAACCAATGTAGGGGCAGTCATTGCCGGAGCATTACAAGAGGCCTTTGATCTCTCTGCCGGCGGCGGTACGGATGTTGCCTATCATGCCGTGAGCAACCTTTTTGCGAACGGTGTCTTAATCGGAACCACTGATTACCCGGAAGAGCCTAATGCACCCGTCAAAGCTTTCCTCAACTATATACTTTTTGATGAAGATTACATTCCCTACGACTTCGGCTTTGACCAGATTGATGCAGATGGCGAGATAACAGGGAATTCGACGGTAGGCGGCGGTGATCGCATGAGTCTCATTGCAAAGGTCAGGAAGCCAGGCTATATTTACATCTATATAAGCAACGAAAACGAAGTAGGACAGGCGGTTTACTTCGATGATTTGGCAATCAAGCACGTTAAAGGGGTAGCGATACAACAGAATGATTACTATCCGTTTGGACTGAGGTTCAACTCTTTTCAAAGAGAGAACTCCCTCGATCAGAAGCACCTCTACAACGGCAAAGAGCTTCAGGACGCGCTTAGTCTGAACTGGTTCGATTATGGTGCAAGGATGTATGATCCGGCAATAGCACGTTGGGGCGTGGTCGATCCCATGGCGGAGACTTCCAGAAGATGGACGCCCTACAGATACGCGTTTAACAACCCTCTGCGGTTTATTGATCCCGATGGAATGCTGGAGGAAGAAAGTGAAAAGCGGGCGCAGGAAGAGAAAATGCGAACGATCGTTGTCGGAACCGAGTATTCCAATGGCTATGCTACTTATAATACGAAGAATTCGACGGGAAGTGTGTCTGTGACCTATAATACCGCGGACGCTTATAATGCTGCTTATGCGAAGGGCGTAGCTGAGGCATATGCTGTTAATGCCGCAGCTCAAGACAACGGCTCCACGACAGGCATTAATTCAAGTTCTGCAAGTGCGGGATTTGCAGCGTGGAAGAAGCGCGGACGG
>CAYMWA010000315.1:0-1245 GCA_964393795.1 uncultured Roseivirgaceae bacterium | reverse complement strand
TTCGGATCAGGCCAGAATTTAGGGATTCCTTCTGGACCATTTACTGGGTCAAATGCAGATGGTACAACTTATTTTGAAGGAGTTAGAGTCCATACCACTGAGGTAGGAGCAATTGGACATGGAGCAGCGGGCACACTTCCGGGAGTAGGTATTTTGGTAAACCCTACGGATAGATACAACGTCAACCTCCTTAGACATGAATTTGGTCATATTCTGCAAGCTCGTAAATGGGGTAATGACTTTTTCTACGGAACAATCGTTCCTGTTAGTTTAACGAGTGCTGATGCTGCCAACAATGTGAAAGCTTCCCTTAGTTAGGTGGCATTGCAAACTATAGGAATCCAATGAATCACCAATCACAACATATGGAAGCGCTCCCGTGTACGGCACCGATTCGGTACTACACGGAAGCACTTTTATACGGTTAGGTGTGTGCGTTGATTATCCTTCTCCTTTTCCCTTCGCAAAGTCTCCGGCCTTGATAATGTTCATCTTTTCCAGACTGATATGCTTCTTCATCGCGGCGTTGATCTGTTCCGGCGTTAGGGCCATCACTTTCTTTTCAATTGCCTCGTCCCACAAATAGTTGCGGTCAATGAATAGATAGTGGTTTAGTGTTCCCGCTACTCCGGAATCCTGTGCGCGGCTTACGGTGCGCGATTGCAGCCAGCCTGATTTCGCAGCAGCGACTTCTTCGGCGGTGAAGCCTTCGGTTACCGCCTTGGTGATCTCTTCCTTAAAGGCAGCTTCAAGCTTGTCGAGATTCTCGGGCGCGTAGATCGCATAGGCAAAAAAGCTTCCGACAGGATCGAGCGCGCCGGTATTGAATCGCGAACCCACACCGTAACTCAACCCTTCGTTTTGGCGGATGCGCGTGGCCAGCCGTGAGTTCAGAAATCCGCCGCCGAGCATGTAATTGCCGAGGACCAGCGCAGGATAGTCGGGATGGTCATCGCGAAACTCAAAGTTGTACGCACTGACGAAAAATGCATTCGGTTTGTCAGGCGTTTCGAACGACTCATTAATGGTTTCCACCGGAATGGCCTTGCTTTCGATGCGCTTGTACGGCTGCGAGCTTGTCCAGTTGCCGAAAAGTGACGTCGCCAGCTTCTGCATTTCCGCTGCATCGAAATCACCCACTACAGACATCGTCGCGTCGGCGGAACCGTAGAAGTCCTTGTGAAATTTCCTGATGTCCTCCAGGCGTACGGATTTGATTGACGCCACGGCCTCGTCGAAGGTCTC
>CAYMWA010000314.1:0-2614 GCA_964393795.1 uncultured Roseivirgaceae bacterium | reverse complement strand
TCCCACGACTATGGCCACTACAAGTCCGGAAAACAGCATCATCAGTTTCTTCATATCGCTTTGGTTTACAGTGAAACAGGAAGGCGAACAAAAGCACCTCGTCTCGTTTACCCCTTATAACTCCACCTGCGACGGGAAATTCATCAATTTTTCGTTTTAATGATCTTAGAATCGTATTTTTTTGTCGAAAACAGCGGCCGGTTAGCAAGGATTCCGAATGCCGGTCGTATATTTAGTGATCTATATCTGCCTGGGTTGTCTGTTTTTCTCCACCTTACGAGCATAAGCCCGATGTAGCGGCACGCTTATTTTTTTAACTAACCCACAATGGCTTTCACAAGCAGCAGTTTAAGCAACACCGGTATCATGAACCGCAGCGAGCATTATGCAGCGGTGCTCGACCAACTTCCCGCAGCCGTATATGGCTGTGATGTGGATGGGTACCTCTCCTTCTACAATCAGGCTGCGGCTGCTCTCTGGGAGCGAAAACCGGAAATTGGAAAAGACTTGTGGTATGGCACCTGGAAAATGTACCGGCCTGATGGTTCCCCGTTGCCGGTGCATGAATCTCCGATGGCCCGGACACTCCAGACCAAGGCACCCGTGACGGGCGAAGAGATCGTGATTGAACTGCCTGGGGGGCGCCGGTTTCACGTGCTGCCTCACCCGTATCCCACCTGGGACGAAAACGGCCGGATGACTGGCGCGGTAAACATGCTCATTGACATCACCGAAAACGTGGGTCTCATCAATCTCCAGAAGCGAACAAAAGAACTCTCGCGGGTACTCACCACGCTGCGGCAAAACGAAGAACTGTACCACCGGATGATTTCAGACGTACAGGATTATGTCATTATCCTTTTATCCGGGGATGGCATTGTCCAAAACTGGAATAAAGGTGCTGAACGCATCAAGGGCTATACGGAGTCCGAGATTGTGGGGCGGCACTTCCGGATCTTCTATCCTGAGGAGGGGCGCAATTCAAAGTTACCCGAACAACTGCTGCAGCAAGCGCGGGAAACCGGAAAGGCCATCCACGAAGGGTGGCGCGTCCGTAAGGATGGCAGTCACTTCTGGGCAAGCACGACCATTACCGCGCTGTACGACAACAACGGTGAGTTCGTGGGATTCTCAAAAGTAACCCGTGACCTGTCGGAGCAGCGCAAGCAGGAAATGACGATCATGCAGATCAACGAAGATCTCCGCAAGAAAAACGAGCTGTTGCGTCAAAGCGAGGAGCGCTATCAGCGGATGGTCGCGGAGGTGGAAGACTATGTCATCATCCTGCTGGACCCTAAAGGGTACATACAAAACTGGAACAAAGGTGCCCAGAAGATAAAGGGATACGAAGCCGATGAAATCGTCGGCAAACACTTCAGCATCTTTTATTCAGAGGTCGACAAAAAGCAGGGAACGCCGGAGAAGGTGTTGAAGGAAGCGGCAGAAAAGGGGAAAACATTGCACGAGGGGTGGCGCCTCCGGAAGGACGGCTCGGCCTTCTGGGGAAGTGTGGTCATGACGGCACTGCACAACAAACGCGGCGATGTGATCGGCTTCACAAAGGTTACACGCGACCTCACGGAGAAGAAACGGTCAGAAGAAAGGCTTATGAGCGCTTCACTCAGTCTTGAGCAGAAAAACAAGGAGTTGGAGCGCATCAATGAAGAACTCTCCTCGTTTGCCTATATCTCAAGTCACGACCTGCAGGAACCGCTTCGCAAGATTCAGACGTTCTCCGACCGCATTTTGGAACTCGAATACAGCAACCTTTCCGAAAAGGGCCGCGACTATTTCAGACGGATGCAAGGCGGTGCCGCTCGGATGCAGAAACTTATCCGCGACATCCTGACGTATTCGCGCACGACCACCGCCGAGAAAGCACTTGAACCCACAGACTTCAACCTACTTCTGGCCCAGGCGAAAAATGAACTGGAAGTGATGATACTCGAAAAGAAGGCCACCATTGACAGCGATAACCTGCCAACGCTAAACGTCATCCCTTTCCAAATGCAGCAGTTGTTTAACAACCTGCTCAACAATGCGCTGAAATTTTCGAGGCCCGATGTGCCCCCGCATGTGATCATCTGCTCCGAGAAGGTCCCTGCGAGCGATCTGCCGGAATCTCCGTCAATTGCGGTCAAAGCGTATTGGCATATTCGGTTTGAAGACAACGGTATCGGCTTTGAACCGGAATACGAGAAGAAAATCTTTGAAGTGTTTCAGCAACTTCATGCGAGAACAACGCTTGGCGGAACCGGAATCGGACTGGCGATATGCAAGAAAATTGCTGAAAACCACAACGGATTCATGATCGCCGAGGGGCGTCCGGGCAAGGGCGCAACCTTTCATGTCTACTTGCCCGCCGTCGGGTAGACCCGAGCCAACCCACTCACCACTCACCAACGCCCCGCACTACCTCAGAACAAACGCACGCCCGCCGCGCCGCACAACCCACTCACCACTCACAACTCACCACTCACCACTCACCACTCACAACTCACCCAACAGGTTCGGGTAATCCGTAATAATCCCATCCACCCCCATCGCCTTCATCTCCCTCATATCTTCCAGCGTATTCACCGTCCATGGCACGAACTTCATCCCATGCTCATGC
>CAYMWA010000313.1:0-2621 GCA_964393795.1 uncultured Roseivirgaceae bacterium | reverse complement strand
TGTTGGCGAAATGGCAGGCAATGCGCGATCCCATAATCCCCGAACCAAGAACTGCAACTTTTCTGATGGTACGATTCATAGTATAGTGATACCGTTGATGTGATGTTACGATGTGGCCGTTTTGTAAACAGCGTCCTTGCCGACAATCTCCTGTATGTCTTCCAGCACCTTGAAAAAGACGGCAAGCGCCCCTGGCTTTACATGGCTGCGCACGGCTTCATTAAATCGGAGAACAGTCTCGCGCGACTTTTCTTTTTTCTTTTTCCCTTCCTTCGTCAAGACAATGCGCACTTTGCGTTTGTCACTGCTGTCTGCTTCACGGCATATCAAACCTTTTTCCTCCATTGTTCTGAGCAACCGCGACAGACTCCGCGCTTCCAAACCCATCAGCGGGGCAATCTTGGTCGCCGGCGTACCCTCGGAGTGTATGTTGAGCAACACAAATCCCATGGACATCGTGATGTCGTGCTTCGCCGCCTGCTGGTGGTACATCCGCGCAATGGCATGCCAGGCCGCCTTGATTGCATAGTCTACAGTTTCTTCCCTCCGCATGTTGAGTCCCCCGACAAAGTGAACGAAGATATCAAAAATTTGTTATGCATGCCGAGTATTTTGAAAATATTTGTGCTCGCCCGGCTCAGTGAAAATGCCATAAAGGAAAAAATCCATTCCACCACCACGGGGCTCTATTCCATTTTCATTGTCAGCCTAATATACCGCGATACGCTTTTGGTACGTTTGGACAAAGCCTGTGGCGTCGAACACTTCGAACCAGATCTGGTAGTATCCCGTACGAGCGGGCAGCCCGTTGTCGCGGTCGCCGTCCCAGCGGAAGAAACCTTCGGTCCCCAGCATCTCGCTCTCGGCGATAAGCCGGATCGGCCTGCCTTCCGCATCATAGATTCGGACATTTGCCATAAGCCCGGCCCGTGGGAAGTGGAAGTGTATTCTGGCAAAGGAGCGGGACGCAACCATCGGCTGGATGATCTCTGGCTCAATGGACACCGGATCATTCAGTGTACCGCTAATCGCCCGCAATGCCGAATTTGCGTAGCCCGGCGTTGCATAGCCGGTTGTTGAGCTCGCCGAATGCCAGTTAGCGGATTCGCTCCCGTTTGCCGCGGGCGAAATCCGCTCGAGGGAGACCCCTTCATCGTCTGCCAGAAAAACGCTGTGCATGTCTTCTGTATAGGCGACCGAGTCGATCGGCCATGCGTCATCCCGCAGGAGCACAACGGTGCCCATGTTATCGTTCAGCGGCGGCAGGGAGGTCTCCCAAAATGTTTCCGGTCTGCCATTGACGTATTCGCCTGAAAGGACGACTGCATCTTCTGTCAACACTTTATAGGCCTTTGGTCTTATCAGCAGCGGACCGGCGGAAACGGAGGCGGCGTTTCTATCTTCATCGACAGTTGTATTCCGAATCGACCAGCCTTGCAAATCCACGGTTTTTTCCGAGCGGTTGTACAACTCGACGAAATCAACACCCGTACTGCGCGGATTGAAAAGGATTTCATTGATCACAATATCGGAGGCAACGGCCCTTTCCGGCATGACAAACGTGCACCGGGAATGCTCCTCCCGGATGACATTTCCGGGGCAATCATAGATCCCGCGCACCTGCATCGCGTAGTCAAGACCGACATTGACTGTTCCGGCCAATTTTAGAATCAGGCCGGTTCGCCCAGCATCGTTGAAGGCAACCGCTTCAATCGCCAGTGGCGGCTCGAAGGTAAAAGCCTCCGGTGACGGAACAACTGCGTCAAGTTTTTCATCAAAGAGCACCAGGAGGCTATCCGGGGTAGTGGGAATGACGCGCATCAACCGTGGGCCCATATTGTCAGGCATAGTGGCCATGACCGCGTTTTGCCGGCCGGGTGTTCCGCCGGCCGGATCTTCCGAGGCCATCCAGTTTTCTGACTCCGCACAAAAGTTTGCCGGATCAATGCGTTCAAGTGACCAGCCGCCTTCAGCCTTGTCGCCATCACGGTACCAGTCCGCACGATAGTGCACGGAGTCAATCGTGACTAACGCCGGGTTGCGCAGGGCAAGTGCGTCTCCGGAATTGTTCAGCGTGGGGAAATTTGAACATCCGACCACCGATCCATAGCCTTTGAATTGACTGACTGCGGCATCTGCACAAAGAATCACATAGTGACCGGGCAACAAAAGATGCCCGGGAAGGGGTGTGTCGGATACGCCATCCGAAAATCGCCATCCCTCAAGTTGCACGGGATTCAACCCACGATTCAATAGTTCCACAAATTCCGCAGCTGGCAGTCTTACCCGGGGTTCCGGGTCCGCAAGAATTTCGGTGATGACCACGTCTCCGAAGTGTACGGGCACAGCGACGAAATACAAAAGTGTCTTCTCGACCACAGCCATTCGATTGCCCGTCGTATCGGCCACACCCTCGATGGATAGCGTGATCTCATAGCCATTCCTGAAGTCGCGCGCAAAAGTGAGATCGACGGTCTCGCGATCGTGTAGCCAGGCCGTTACCGGATGTCCATATTCCGGTAAGATCGCATAGTGCTTCAGATCTTCAGCGCTGACCTGTTCTACTTTTTCGGTAAAGCTTACGCGGATGGAATTCGCCGACATAAAAGACAACGAACGGA
>CAYMWA010000312.1:0-2621 GCA_964393795.1 uncultured Roseivirgaceae bacterium | reverse complement strand
CTGCAACCTCCCTACATCCCTTCTTCCGCTTGCATCTTCTCTACATGCGCATTAAGCTCTTCAGCACTCCAGGGCAATGTTCGGCCCTGATTGTCGAAGCGCGTCTTGCTGACTTCGCTGGCGCTGACGGCACCCGCATCGTGGCCCCACTCATTGCGGATATAGGTAAGGATCGCGGCAATGCTTTGATTGTCCAATGTAAAGTGCCCGGGCATGACCGGTAGAATCTCCGGCTCAGCGTAGCGTTTGCCCGCGACCTCCAATGGGCCTTCGATGCCGTTCAGCAAGATCAGCGTCAGGCGCCGCGGATCGCCAAGCACCCACTCTGATCCGCGTAGAGGCGGAGCAAAGCGATGCAGTCCCTCGCCATTGTTGCCGTGACACCCCGAGCAAGAACCAAGGTAGAATTTTCTGCCGAGCGCAAATCGCTCTTTTTCGTCTTCGGTCAAAATGTGTTCCTGCACATCCGTGGTGTCGGCGGAGACCGACCCTGGCCATTCAAAGAGCGCGCGCAACCTGCTCAGTTGCACGGGGGGCACACCCAGGTCATCGCGCCGCAAAATGTGCGGCTCTTCGGAAAGCCTGACAGGTTCCACATTACCGGTGTATCCCTGAATCGACAATCCCGTAAGGATTGCCTGCTCACGCCAGTTGAGCGCGGTGCCCCTGACATCGAGCATGTTGAGTAATGTTTTCAGTTCCGATGGATTTCGCTTCCTGGCGATGGCGCCGGCGATCGTTTCGATAAGGATCGAACGGCCGGCGTTCTGGGTCTTCCATTCAGGATCGGCGATCAGTTTTTGCATGAAGGCGAGCTCGTTTCCGCCGATGCTGCTCATCACTGCATCGCGCATGAGCGCGGAAGTGTCATAGCGTGTGGCAATGTGGGCAAGCAGTTCATGCGCTACCCGGTTATCGAGTGCCGCGGCCGTGAACGCGATCTGCAACGCCTGCGTCATCGGCGCGGTCTGCCACTGCTGCGATAACGTGGTGGCTAAGCGCGATTGCACGCTCCGATTCGCCTTCGCCACCGGTTCGACCACGCGCAATGCGGCGGAGGCGATCAGTGGATCGGGGTCGTCAATCAGTTTGAAAAGCGTTTCCGGGTCACGTACGTTGAGTCCCTCCAGCGTCCACAGTGCGTGGAAGCGTCCCAGACGATTATCACCGCTCAGCGCGAGTTCCGTCAACGCAGGCACTACTGTCATGTCGCGCCGCTCGACGAGCAACCGTTGCGCCATGTCACGGCGCCATCCGTCGGTGCTGGACAAATAGCTAACCAGTTGCGCAGGCGTGCGCTCGGACAGTTTCGGGTCGGGTCCGGGCTTCCAGTCTTCCGGAACAATCCGCCATATCCGACCGCGATTAATCGGCAGTACAAGATTCCGCGCAAGCGTCTGTTCGCGCAGATAGGGAGTTACGTAGGCTTTGTGTTGAATGAGCCCACGGTACATGTCCACAACATAAAGGGCACCATCGGGACCGCCCATCAGATGCACGGGTCGAAAGCGTTCGTCGGTAGAGGCGAGAAACTCTTTCCCGGGATGCGGATCGCGGGCGGCCAGATAGGGCCCCGAACTTTCAATCACGCTGCGCTTGATAAGGTTGCCCGACGGCTCGCAAACAAAGGCGTTTCCGTAGAATTCGTCGGGCAGTGCGGAGCCCCTGTATACAAGGGGAGAGCACGCTGCGGTGAACTCCCTGAGTTTCTTTTCTTCATCGAGGATGCCCGGAATGTAACCGCGATTGACGGCCGGCGTTGGTGCGATAGGATAGACGCGACGGTTGAGCGTCAACGCGTGGTCGATACCCGTGAGTGGTGTGTAATTCGGGTTGCGTGTCAGGTAGTTGGGCGGAACAAGGTCGGCGTGTAATTGCGACCAGTTGTAGTTGTAATACAATCGTCCGGCATCATCGTGCGCGATGCCCCACTGTCCACGGAACTCAGTGCTGTCCCTGGTCCAGCCATCATCCGTCATACGGTACTTTAGCTTTGACTTGGCGTTATAGTACCAGTTGTCGATGCCCCGCAAAAGTCCGTTGGGGGCATGTTCGGGAAGGGTGCTGTCTGCGTAGTCTTCGTCTATCAGCGTCACCACGTCGGCTTTGAGATCGCCATCTTCATCGCGCGTCATCCAGAGCGATTCTTCATACACAACGAGGACGCCATCCGCCACCACCGCCAGTGCCCGTGGCATCACGAGGCTGTCGAGGTACACCGTACTGACGTCCATCGTGCCATCGCCGTCCGTGTCTTGGAGCACCGACACCCGCCCCGTTGGAGCGCGTTCTCCTTCGCCATCCATGTTGGGCATGTAGGCGCGCATTTCGACGACCCACAGTCGGCCTTGCTCGTCGAACGATGCGACGACCGGATCCTGAATCATCGGTTCCGACGCAACAAGCTGTATTTTTAACCCAGGTTCAAGAACAAAGGTCTCCATTTCCTCCTCCGGGGTGAGCTCCGGAAAGGGTCTGTGCGACAAATTCGGATTATCGGAGGTCGAACATCCCAGGATGAGGGATGCCACCAGGACAGGTACGATACTTTGCTGACATTGACATGCGATTCTTCTGCGAAGCCTTACAAGGCTCCTCCATTCTTCCATAATACGTTGATA
>CAYMWA010000311.1:0-2680 GCA_964393795.1 uncultured Roseivirgaceae bacterium | reverse complement strand
TATGTCATTGTCGTAGGACTCTTCATTTCCGATGCCCTGCGCTTCTGTTAAGGCCGTTATGCGACCTTTGAAGTCGTCGATGAGAAATTGCTGTTTTTCGATACAGGCGTCAAGCAGTTTTTTGCGAAGCCCATGCTTTTCAGTTGTGGTTATCATACGTCAATTTGGAAAAGTGACCAGCAAACCGGCAGGAACCGAAACCATGGCACCTTTATACATTGATGTAGTCACGGTCGCCGCGCGTGGGCAACGCTTCCACGTGGGTTGGCTCCGGTTTGTCGCGATGCAGATTGTCGACAGCAGTGCGTAGCCTGTTGGTGACCTCATGTGTAATGCTGCTTAATTGCGGCGTAGCTGTTGCCCTGTCAATGGTCTCAAGCGGACTTATTGCGGAAACTTCCACTTCATCGTTTTCATGCTCCTGCACTACGACGTTACAAGGAAGCATAAGGCCAAGGTGCGATTCCAGGGTAATGGTCTTATATGCAAATTCGGGATTATACGCCCCTAGAATCTTGTATTTCCTGAAATTGATGTTCAATTTCTCCTTCAGCACATCCCGTAGGTCGATGCTTGTGATAACTCCAAAGCCTTGTTGTCGGAGGTTTTCTGTAATCTTTTGAACTACCTCGTCAAAAGATTTCTTCAGTTTTCGGGAATAGTAGTTCGTCATGTTCTTTACGGTTCCATTGATTGTGGGACAAATTACGCTTCCGTACTTTTTGTGGCGATGACAAATCTCGTTGCATTCGAAAATTTTCGTCAGTCGCCCTTGAACCGTGCATATTTGCTAGCTGACTTCCGTTCCGAAATCTGGTCGATCAAACCGCAAAACGGTTGGAGTCTGCTGTACGTTCGCTGCAGGAAATACAAAGTTGCCAGCAGGACAAAATTGCCGGCGCCGTGGATTACGCGTGTTGAGGTGCTAATAGCGATCCATCCTCCATTTCGATGATCCTATGCGTATTCTTTGCGAAACTCAGATCGTGAGTAACGATCAATAGTGTCTGGTTTAATTCCTCCGACATTTTTTTGAACATCTCGAAGACAACATCACTGTTTTTTTTATCCAGGTTGCCTGTAGGCTCGTCGGCCATGATAATAAGGGGATCGTTAATTAATGCCCGTGCGATGGCTACCCGCTGTTTTTCTCCGCCCGAAATCTGATTTGCTCTCTTGAAGGCGAGCTTGTCAATGTCTAACAGTCTCAGTCGCTCAGTGGCCCGATGCTCGACCTCCTGCCTGGGAAATCGATTCAGTTTGAGGCCGGGAAGCATTACATTGTCAAGAACGGTAAACTCATTCAGTAAATAATGAAACTGAAACACAAAACCTATTTTCTCATTTCGCAAGTGTGCCAGGTATTTTTCGTTTTTATTTTGCGTCGATTCTCCGTCTATCAGAAGCTCACCCTCAAAGTCTGTGTCCATGGTTGATAAGATGTACAGTAGTGTCGATTTTCCGCACCCTGATTTTCCCATTACTGAGGTAAACTCTCCTTTCTTAATATTAAACGAGATGTTCTTCAGTATCGGTATCGTTACAGGGTCGTGAAAACTCTTATTGATACTTCGTGCCTCCAGGACAACCTGTTTCATGGCTATTTTCCTCTGATAATAATAACCGGATCAATGCGGCTGGCCTTTGACGCTGGAAATAGTCCGGCCAGGCACGTGCAGATCAATGAAAAAGCGAAGGCGATCATGTAAAAGGATGCATCATAATTTACGGGGTAGGTGGTGACCAAAGGCAAGGATTCAGTTTCAAAGGGTACCTGATCAATGCCAAACGAAAGTAGCAGACCGAAAATTAGCCCTGAAAAACCGCCGCATACGCCGATTGTGGCTGCTATGGAAAGAAAGATGAGGCTTACATCCCGGCCGGAAAAACCTGTTGCCTTCAGGATTGCTATGGAATCCATCTTTTCATAAATCATCATGTTGAGGATGTTGTAAATACTGAAACCTGAAACTGTCAGGAGCGTTATCCCTACCGCATAGGAGATCAATGACCGGACGAAGCTTCCGGTATCGAATTGCGCATTAGCAGTCTGGATGTCTTCTGCCTCTGTTCTGAACATGCCGGCATACTCCTTAGCTACCTTCGGTGCGGCGTTCAGGTCTTTGAGTTTTACTTGAATTTCAGTAAAGTAATTCTGTCCCTTGCCCAATAGTTTTTGAGTGGTCGTTATTGACGCGTAACTTTGGACCTTGTCGAAATCCTGAAGACCGGTTTCAAAGAATCCAACAACTTTTAGTGAAAACTGTTCACCGGCGGGAGTTGTGACCTGTACCGGATCGCCAATGTCGGCTAATAATTTGTCGGCCAGTGGCTTTCCCAGAATGATGCTATTAGCAACATTTTTAATATCACTTGCGGACCCTTTTATAATGTAATCGCCAAAGTTGAAGAGCTTTTCTTCCGGATCGACATCTATGCCGTTGACAAAGGCTGAAATTTCAATTGTGCCCGAAGTAAAGAATACTACGGCTGTCGTTCGAGGCGTTACTCCGGAAATCCTTGGGTCGTGCCGGATTGCATTCAAAATTCCCGCGCTGTTGTAAATATTTTGGCGACTGGCTGCGGGTTTAATCGACCGGACAAAATTGTATGAATCAGAAAAGCCCGTTATGTGATCTATGGGTTGGTCAAAGTTTATTTTTATTTCATTAAACAACCT
>CAYMWA010000310.1:0-2689 GCA_964393795.1 uncultured Roseivirgaceae bacterium | reverse complement strand
GGGTTTTCATCTTTGTTTTACGTGTAGGCCTTTTACCGCGAAGGCGCAGAGACGCAAAGTCCGCAGAGTTTTGGTGTTTCTGCTATAACAACTTCTAGTAAGCTTTTAACTCAAGCTATCTCTTGCAACTGCAAGCGACAGAAGTAAACCTTATCAAAATCCTCAGCGGCCTCAGCGTCTCCGCGCCTTCGCGGTGAAAAGGCCCACCCTCCATCAATAGCTGATCACAGCGATCTTGGCCACCTCACTTTCTGTCCCATCCTCGGTTACCGCAAACACCAGGTACACGCCAGTGGATACGCGGTGGTCGTGGTGGTCACGGACGTTCCAGGTAGCGGTGCCTCCGTGCGCCTGTGTTCGCCAGACGAGTTTACCGCTGATATCAGTAATGCGTACCAAAGCATCGCTGGCAAGGCCGTCAATCGCGACTGTGCCCGTGAAGTTCGGGTGTACCGGGTTCGGGAAAACCCGAACGTTGCTGAATCGCGGTCCGGCTTCAGTAGCATCACTTCGGTACGACGCGATTCCGCGGTCAGTCGCAAAGAACACTTCACCAGTGGTCGGATGGATCGCAATATCGCCAATGGAATCTGAAAGCAATGGGCTGTTGTCGGCGGTGAAGTGGTGGATCAGCACTTCGCCTGTCGGGCTGAACAGCCAGGCGCCGGATTCTGTTCCAATCCATTTCCGGTTTCCACCGTCGACTGCCAGGGCGGTGATTCTTTCGTTTCGCAGCAGGAACCGACTTTCGTAGATGGGCTTCACCGCGTCGCCATCGACAGACAGAAAGTAGGCGGCGCCCGAGTTCGTTCCTACCCATACTGCTCCGTCACGGTCGGTGGCCATGCAGCCCACGTGGTCATGCGGAAGGTTGCCGGCTCCCGCTGCTGTCGTCTTTTCGTATGTGGCTCCTGTCGCGGGATCCAATGCAATAAGGCCACCGCCCAATTCCGGGTTGAGGGTCATCCAGACGTTTCCGCGGCCGTCGACTGCTATCCGAATCGGTCTGTTGGCGTTCACATAGGGGAAGGCAAACGACTGCCACGTATCGTCGTTTCTCAGCAGATGGAGGGATTGATCGCCCCCATAGTTTGCCACCCAGAGGCCGCTTGCCGATCGTGCCAGCGCCGTTATTCGCGCGTCGTCGGACGTGCTGCGAAGGGGGCTGTTGGTCTCATCGAGATAACTGACGTTGCCGTCGGCATCGGTTACGATGATGCCGTCGCCAAACGTGGCGGTGTACATTTTGTTGTCGAGGAAAACGACATCGGTGAGGTCCGTTACAGACAGTGCGGTAGTCTCCCATCGCCCGTTCTCAAAGGTGTTCAGTTTGCCTGGCTGATGCAGCGGTTGGCCCGTCGTGGTGAAGCCTCCCGATAGGGTGACGATCCTGCCCTGATGCTGCACCATTCTGAAGACGTCGTTTTGAGATGGCCCGTCGGGCAGATAGGCGCTGAACGTCCCGCTTGCGTTGGAGACCAGGCCCGAAGCGCGATCAGCAATCCAGAAGACGCCTTCGCCGGTTTGTCTTACCCGCTCAGGGGCGACGATTGTCGGGTCTGAAACCTGTGTGGCATTTCCGGCCGCGTCAACTATCCATACCGTTGAATCCGCCACCGCAAGCAGATGGCTTTCGGATGCGGAAAGGGAGGCGATATGCGCGTTTTGCAGCTGCGTTGCCTGCACAAAGCCGTTGCCAGTGAACCGGTACAAACCCGCGTTGCCGGCGGCGTACACTTTGTTGTTGAAGGAAGTGATGGTATGCACCGGACCGGTTTCCGGAAAGCGCGTCCAGTTGTTAAAATCAAGCAGGTTGTCGTGTCGATTACCGGCGAGGACACCATCCGCGGAAGCGATAAAAATGCTGTCGTTAAGGAACGTGACTTCCCGTACGGCGAGCTGTTCGCCCGATACACTGAGGTCCCGCCATGTTTCTTTGATTTCGAGCTGCTGAAGGTCGAAGATGACCACTCCGTATGCGGTTGAGAGGTAGGCGAGGTCGTCGTGAACAACTATGGCGTTGATCTTTTTTGATGCGGTCACGTCTGCATCCCGCAACCTTGTGAAACTCTTCGACTCCTTATCGCCGATGATGTCAAGGACGCCGTTTGCATAGCCGACCAGCAGCTGACGCCGCGGTGTATCGTAGCCCAACGCCGTAATGCCCGTACCCGACAGTGCATTGAGCTTGTTGTATGTTTTCAGCGACCGGTCCTTTATGTTATAAACAACGATGCCGCTGGTGCCGGCTGCAAAGACGTTTTCCGGGCTGTGTTCGATCAACCGGATGTCGCGATATGAAAGGTGAAGTCGCCAGGTTCCGGGAGGGATCGCCGCCTGACCGAAAGCTTTGACCACGCCCAGCAGAAGGCACGACAAGAGCACGATTCTGTTGATACGGTTTTCGATCATAAGGCGCGCCGGGCGGCGTTATTCGGTATGGACATTGCGGTAATAACCGTTAACTTTAGACCGCTAAGTAAAGGATATATTCACAATATGGATGAAAAAATCAGTCTGGAAGCCATAGCCGCTTACGGAGATGCCTATGCCGACAAGATTTCGAAGCGCTTTTTTTCATCGAAGCGCACTATAAGCGGATCAGAAATCCTGTCGCTGTGCGATGTTCCCCAGGTGAATATGTTCGTGATCCGTGAACTGCTTGTCGCCTGGCGTGAGGAAACGCAAA
>CAYMWA010000309.1:0-2715 GCA_964393795.1 uncultured Roseivirgaceae bacterium | reverse complement strand
AACAAGCTGTATTTTTAACCCGGGTTCAAGAACAAAAGTCTCCATTTCCTCCTCCGGCGTTAGCTCGGGAAAGGGTCTGTGCGACAAATTAGGGTTATCCGAGGTAGAACATCCCTGAAAGAGGGACGCCACCAATACCAGGATTGGCACGATACTTTGCTGACAATGACATGCGATTTTTCTGAGAAGCCTTGCAAGGCTCCTCCATTCTTCCATAATACGTTGATACATCCTCTTTCTTAAATACTTATACTTTGTTTACTTCCGGATGTATCCATGGTTTACGATACGATCTTTCCAGTAACTTATTTGCTTCGGGGTCGTCGACAACCTGACGCCTTACCGGGTCATATTCGAGTGACCCCCCTGTCTCCATGGCAATATTGGCCAGGATACAGCTGGCGGTGGAAATATGTCCCTCGCCGATGTCGGCC
Organism: uncultured Roseivirgaceae bacterium; assembly: GCA_964393795.1. Taxonomy (GTDB): domain Bacteria; phylum Bacteroidota; class Bacteroidia; order Cytophagales; family Cyclobacteriaceae; genus Chryseosolibacter. The sequence continues at coordinate 2,281 of CAYMWA010000309.1, read as the reverse complement.
ACCGGTCTTCCGTTTTGATCGATGGCTTTCAAAAAGTCCAGCATGTGGCGTCGCGTGGCGGGGGCAGCGTTCAGTTCGATTCGTTCTTCCGTAAGGTCTTCGGGATACTTTTCCTTTTCATAGACCACATCCTTGTGAATTTTTTTGCCATCGCCGACTGGCGTGAAATCACATTGCATGGTACTGCCGCGGAGGGTTCCTTTTTCCCCATACAGGGTGAAGGACCACGGATATTCCGGATCGGCGGGTGTTCCCCAGGTCCGGTGTTGCCATACGCAGTTGAGTTCGTCATAGCGGAAGATCGCCGTCTGGGTGTCGGAGATATTGGACTTGCCTCCTTTTTGAACGTATATCCCGCCCGTTGATGAAATGCGCTTGGGCCAGCCAAGATTGAGCATCCACCGCACGGTGTCGAACATGTGAATGCACATGTCGCCTGTGATGCCGTTGCCGTACTCCATAAAAGTACGCCACCACCTTGTGTGCGGCAGGCCGTCATATGCGCGCATCGGCGCGGGGCCGGTCCACATTTCCCAATCGAGAAAGTCGGGCACAGGCTGCGGTGTGAGCGGACCATTGTGTCGCATATGGTAGTAACAGCACATCTCCACATGCGAGATCTTGCCCAGCAGGCCCGCATCGACAATATTCTCCTTGGCGTCGATAAGGTGGGGCGTACTCTTCCGTTGTGTCCCCACTTGCACGACGCGATTGTATTTGCGTGCCGCGGCTACCATGGCTTCGCCTTCGACGACATCTACGCTGATGGGTTTCTGCACATAGACATGGGCACCGGCTTTCACGGCTTCAATCATCTGTAACGCATGCCAGTGATCGGGCGTACCGATCAGCACGATGTCAAGTTCGTTTTCTGAGAGCATCTTTCGGTAATCGCCGTATAGCCGGGGCGTTTTTCCTGACTTTTGGCGCTGGGCCACAAGTGAGGCTGCTGCTGACAACATGTGCTTGTCGACGTCACACAGTGCTACAACCTCTACGGGCGCCACCTGAATGAGTCGAAAAAGATCACTCTTGCCATACCACCCTGTACCGATCAATCCCACGCGCCACGGCTTTTGTGGATTGATGAGATCGATACCATAGGCTCCAAATGTCGTGAGGGCGAGCGAAGCGGTAGCCCCTTGAAGGAAACGGCGGCGATTGATGTTGAACGCTTTCATAGGCGCAGGATTGGATATTGAGTGTTGAAGCGAACCAAAATACGGCTATTCCTATTCTCTGGCAAGCTTCGGGACTTCACCGTGTTGTATTTTTGAAGAGCGGTTGCTGGCGAGCATGTTCAGCGGCATTACACGGGTATCTGTGTCGATCGCAAAAGCCGATATGGCGGTCCACCACTAGAAGAGCGATAACTGAGCGGATAGGTGGGTGGGTCGCCGCGCCACGGGAGGAAGCGGACGCCGGCTGTGGCGGATGTGGTAGAGTTGCGTCTCCCGGTCGCGGGACGCGATGACAATTTCAGTTCCGGCAGCGATCCTTGTAAAAATGTTCTTCACAAGTTTTGGGGAATTGTTGTCGCGCGAAAGATGGGAGAGGAACAGGTGGCTCATATATGGCGGTCGATGGGCGGCAAACAACTCCAGGGCCTGTTCGTTCGACATGTGACCCTTTCCGCCGCGTATCCGGTTCTTCAAATGAAAAGGATAGCGGCCACGGTCGAGCATGTCGGGGTCGTAGTTGGCTTCGAGGAAGGCGGCATGACACTCTCGGAAATGGCGCACAACCTGTTCGCAAGGTGCACCGATATCCGTGAATATCCCCACACGGACGGCGTCGCATGCTACAACAAAACTGTGTGGATCACAGGCATCGTGTAGCTTTGGAAAGGCGGTGACCGAAATCCGCCCGACTGTGACGGGTTCATGCGCACGCAATGTGCAGACAAGATCGGGATCAATCGTCACCCTGCTGTTTTCCAGTGTGGCCGGCGTGATATAAACGGGAATACGATATTTCTTTGAGATGGTCGTGATACCGTAAATGTGATCGCTGTGTTCGTGAGACACAAATACAGCCTTCACCTTTTTGATGGAGAGCCGAAGTCTTTTCAGGCGCTTGACCGTCTCCCTGCACGACAGGCCGGCGTCGACGAGAATCGCTTCCTCCTGATTTTCAAGATAGTAGCAGTTTCCGTTGCTTCCGGAGTTAAGCGAACACACGAACATCGACATACCGGCGGCAAGGTAAAGCGCCTCACGCAAAGGCGCAAAGTTCGCAAAGGAGAAATCTAGCGCAGCTGGAAAACTGCCTCAGATTCCCA
>CAYMWA010000308.1:0-2725 GCA_964393795.1 uncultured Roseivirgaceae bacterium | reverse complement strand
GATGCGGGAACTCAGGCAGCCATCCGATCCGTTGTGGAAAACCTGGACAAAGGCGTGCTGCGGGTAGCCGAACCTGCCGGCGACGGCTGGAAGGTAAACGAATGGATTAAGAAGGCCGTCATCCTGTATTTTCCCATCCAGCAGATGGAAACCACTGAGGTCGGTATCTTCGAATTCCACGATAAGATCCCCCTGAAACGGAATTATAAGGCACTGGGCGTCAGGGTGGTACCGCACGCAATCGCCCGATACGGCGCTTACGTCAGCAAGGGTGTGATCATGATGCCCTCTTACGTAAATATTGGCGCGTATGTTGATGAAGGTACCATGGTAGATACCTGGGCTACAGTCGGTAGTTGCGCACAGATTGGCAAAAATGTGCACCTCAGCGGCGGTGTCGGAATAGGAGGCGTGCTTGAGCCCGTGCAGGCGGCACCGGTGATTGTCGAAGACAATGCATTCATCGGCTCCCGGTGCATCGTCGTCGAAGGCGTGAGGGTTGGGCGCGAAGCCGTGCTCGGCGCGAATGTTGTACTCACTGGGAGTTCGAAGATCATCGATGTAACCGGAGAAAAGCCGGTCGAGTACAAAGGGTACGTTCCTGAACGTTCCGTCGTGATTCCAGGCTCGTACGCAAAGAAGTTTCCGGCTGGTGAATTCCAGGTGCCGTGTGCATTGATCATCGGGAAGCGAAAGGAAAGTACCGATAAGAAGACGTCGCTTAATGATGCGTTGAGAGAGAATAGTGTGGCGGTATAGCGGTTGGTTGTTAGCTGTTGGCTATTGGCTGTTGGCTTTTGGTTTTGGGCTAAAACTCAGGTAATCATACACAGTCAAAACCAATAGTCGACTGCTCTTGTTCGTTACAAATACGTTGAGACGCCGCCAACAGCTAACAGCCAAAAACCAACAACCAACAGCCAAAAGCCAACAGCCAACAGCCAAAAGCCAAAAGCCAACCGCCAAAAGCCAAATCCCAAAAGCAAAAAAAATGAAACCTATCATCGCATTTCTATCACTCATCCTCCTGGCCTCATTCGACGATGCCAGCACGAGTCATTTGTATTCACCGGTCGAGAACGAGAGTTTTTCGCGCGGGGAAACGCTGCATTTTAAAATGACGTATGGTATTTTTACAGTCGGCAAGGGGATGACCAACGTAGACCAAAACCGTTACACCCTGAACAACCGTCCGTGCTACAAGGTGGATGTTTTCGGAAAGACGGTTGGATTTGTTAACTGGGTCAAGGATGTCGATGATCAATGGGGTGCCTATATCGACACCGCTGCCTTGATTCCGCACAAGTTCTATCGGCGGATCCATGAGGGCAACTACCGCAAACACGAAGAAACCTATTTCGATCACGAGCGTGGGAAGATATTCGTGAAGGTGGCGGACAAGAAGACGGGTGCTTTCAACGAACCGGCCGTTTACGATGCGCCGGCGCAGGTGCGCGACATGATCGGCGGATTTTTGTACCTGCGAACCATGGACCTTTCTGATCTGAAGGTAAATGATACGATTGCCATTAAGGGATTTTTTGAGGATGAGTTTTACGATTTGCCCATCGTCTACAAGGGGAAAAAGACCATCAAGACCAAAATCGGGAAAGTGAGAACGCTGGTTTTCAAGCCGATGATGCCGCAAAACAAATTGTTTGATGGAGAAAACTCAATTACGGCTTATTTTTCAGACGATAAGAACCGGATTCCCGTCAAAGTAGAAGCGGCCATGTTTATTGGCAAGGCAGGCGTCGAACTGACTGACTATTCCGGATTGCGAAATCCGCTGAATTTGGTGGATTAACGCATAAATGTGGACACATTGCATGTTTAGGTCGGCGCCGGATGACTAAATTTGCAATTTGATTCAGTATCGATGGTTAGAACTTCACTGTGGTTGTTGTTGTTTTCTGCACTTGCCGGCTTTGCCGATGGTGGAAAAAACGACATATATATGCCGGTGCGTAACGAAAGTTTTTCGCGCGGTGAAACCCTGCACTTTAAAATGACCTACGGGATCTTCACTGTGGGTAGGGGACGAGCAACCATCCATCCGAATTATTTCACTTTGAACGACCGCCCGTGTTTCAAGGTCGACGTCTACGGCAAAACTGTGGGCATGGTCGACTGGGTGGCGGATGTCGACGACCAGTGGGGTGCCTACATCGACACGGTGGCGCTCGTGCCCCACATGTTCTACAGGAGAATCAGGGAGGGGCGGTACAAGAAAGATGAGCAGACGTATTTCGATCATGAGACCGGGAAGATTCGCGTCAGGGTGGCCGACAAGAAAACCGGAAAATTCAAGAAGCCCATTGTCTATGACGCACCGCCGCATGTGCGCGATATGATCGGTGGATTTTTGTATCTCCGTACGATGGATATGTCCAACATCCAGCACAATGATACCGTAGTGGTAAAGGGTTTCTTTGAAGACGAATTCTATGCGATGCGCATCGTCTACAAAGGAAAGAAAACCATCAGCACCCGCGTCGGCAAGATCCGCACACTGGTATTCAAACCCGTGATGCCGAAGAACAAATTGTTCGACGGTGAAAACTCGATCACCGCATATTTCTCCGACGACAAAAACCGCATCCCTGTCAAGATCGACGCCCAAATGTTTATCGGCAGCGCCGGTGTAGAACTGACGGATTACTCAGGATTGAGGAACGCCCTTAATCTCGTGGAGTGACGGTGGATTGTCGAAAGTCCACGGTCC
>CAYMWA010000307.1:0-2743 GCA_964393795.1 uncultured Roseivirgaceae bacterium | reverse complement strand
CATATCCAAACCATCCTGCCAGATGATCTATTCCTCTAATCTCTGCAATAATCTAATTTTGCCTTCCAATTCTTGCAGTTTCTTATCTTGACTGATAAGGTATAATGTCAGCTCCTCTACCTTCTTCAATAGAATGGCATTCATTTCTCCCAAGCTCAAGCCATTATTTTCCACTTCCTCAGCGGTCGGCATTTCAGGCAGATGTTTATTAATAGTAATGTACTGTTCGAGTTCAGGTAAGGTCGGCAGGGCGTAGCCTTCCCCAAAGACGTAGTCCGGCCAATTACCTTTCAGTTCTACAACGAGTTCTTCGGTGATGGTCTTTCCATTAACTGCAAGTCTATAACCATGAGTATTATCCGTCCCAATACCCACATTTCCGTTGTTTTTCATAAATATTTGATAAGCATTGAAGGAGCCAGTATTATTACTCGCAGTCTCTAAAACCAGATTTGCACCGGAAGCACTGTTTGATCCGACGTTGATCGATTTTATTCGGCTAACAGAAACAGCATTCCCTTGATTTGAATGCGCAAAATCCAGAATATTTATGTTTCCTGCGGCAGTTCCTGTGTCAAATAGTCTTAAACTTATATTCTCGAACGTTGAGCCACCGCCCTCAAACAATACCCATGGAGTCGTTGAGGGAGTTGAAAATGCGCTTACCTGTAGATTGGCCGTCGGTGCGACCGACCCGATCCCCACTTTTCCATACATCGAAATGATGTCAAAGTCACTATGCCAGTTTAAAGTTGGATCCCAGTCTCGATTGATGTAAAGTATATTATTAGGCCCGTTTTGTGTATTATACGATCCGATCGCAGCTTTTTGATTCAGTCTGTATCTTAAATCGTAATTAAATCCATTATCTCCTAGATTAAAATCACCGACCACATTATCCTGGCCGTAGGAGCTTAGGCTCATAACACTAAGAAGTACGCTTACTAACATTGTTTTGGTGGAAATTTTCATAAGCTTGAGTTTATAGTTTGAATTCTTAGGAGCCTATTGTGGAAATGAATTCTATTTGTGAGGATATCAGAGCTTGTAAATCATTCGGTTTTGTGAATTCTGTAGAAATTAAATTTTTGTTCGGACGTTTCCTCAGCGACGACTTGGGATATTTAGCGGCTCTTTTCGAACAAGTTAAAGATAGAGTTTTTAACTTTAACCTGTCAAAACGACCATAAAAAATTAAGATTCACCGAAGCCCAATTCATTGGATCCTGAGGAACAGGAGTAAGGCTGCCAGGTTGCGTGAGGCAAACACTTCTACCGACGAAACCAGACCGCTCGTGCACCAGAAGCACCACTACAAAAACCTTTGCGCCCTTTGCGCCTTTGCGTGAGGCACCCCTCCTCTTTCACGCCCCCTTTTTGTGCGAATCTACAAACACCGGCACCGGCAAATCCGTACCGCAATGCTTGTTGAATTGCTCGACAGCGTACGCGGCAAGAACTGGCGAATTGACTTCCTCATTCTGATGCATGAAGAAGTGCACCGAGGAAAGCCCGGCGTCCATCCATGATTTCAATCGTTGCACCCAAACATCGACGCGCGTGTAGTCGGTAGGGTGGAGGTCATTGCCGACGAAGCGGATGAACGCCTCGCCGGTGGTCAACCGCATGTGTGCGCAATCCCTGCGACCCGCCACGTCGGTGATCACGGCGCCGACACCGTTCCGCTCAAGCATGGCGAAGACAGCATCGTACGCTTCGGGTGTGGCGTACCAGTCGGCGTGACGCAATTCGACGAACACTTTGATGGTTTTCGGAATGCTTTGAAGAAACGCTTCGACAGTGTCGAGCGACTTCGGGCCCATGTTCGGATGCAACATCAGGAACACCGGTCCCAGATTTTCTCCGAACCCTTCAATGCCTTTTAGAAACCACTCGGCCCGCTCCGCGACATTCTTCAGCCGATGATTGTGCGAGATGCTGTTGGAAACCTTGGGACTGAACCGGAAATCGCTTCCCACCTTGCTACTCCATTCCTGTGCCTGCTTGAAGGAAGGAATCTTGTAGAACGTGGCATTGAGCTCAATGCTGTTAAAGTGTTTCGCGTACAACGACAGAAAGTCTGCTTCCCTGGTTCCCGGCGGATAGATCGATCCAATCCAGTCTTTTCGCCCCCACTTGGCACAGCCCACGTATACGGACGGCTTGGACGACTTGTTTAATCCCGATAGGATGCGCGTGGTATCGGCCGCATCCGGCGGAAGGGAAAAATCAATTTCCGAGAGGTTGTCAGTCTTGCCAAATTCCATGAACAGTGTTTTGCTTATCCTGCCTTCGTCAGGTTCATCTCAAAAAACTTGCGCCACGTTGCTCCGTCACTTGAAAATTCACCTGTCTCATGCCAGGTGTTCTCAGCCGGATCGATCGCAATGCTGTATCGTATTTTTCCACGTGGCGTGTCAAACCCCCACAGATACTGGTCCTTGCCGACCACTTTCAACCACGCATCGGTTGATCGGCCGTCTTGCAGGTACGACCGGAACTTGTATTCGCCGGACTGTTGATCGAACGACAACACGGCCAGGGCATGGTGCACGACCTGTTCTTCTCCGGCACCATCGCGGGCTTTCCCGATTCCCTCCACCAGCAGAATTGTGCCGTCGAGCTTGTATTGAATGTGCTCGGCGACCAGGGAAGTCTTCGGTTCACCCGGACCGGCCTGCATGGTGCCTTCACCTTTCCAATGCCCGGCCCAATTTGCAAACACTTTCATCTTTTCAACAAT
>CAYMWA010000306.1:0-2744 GCA_964393795.1 uncultured Roseivirgaceae bacterium | reverse complement strand
GGTTCGTGGGGATTGCTGAAGGGTAGGGGTTGGTGGTTCGATTTTGAGGGTGTTGATGTGTTGGGGTGTTGATGTGTTCATGTGTTCATGTGTTAATGTGTTCATGTGTGCCATGGTTCGTGGGGATTGCTGAAGGGTGGGGTTGGTGGTTCGATTTTGAAGATGTTGGGGTGTTGAGGTCAATGTCATTAACTTAAGCTCCGCTGACTTCTTCTCCGTTAGGCCTGCCTGCCGTAGGTAGGAGAGGATTGAGGTGAGGTAATCAAAAAGTGCTTAAGTTAATGACATTGGTGTTGGGGTGTTAATGTGTTAATGTGTTCGTGTGTTCATGTGTGCCATGGTTCGTGGGGCTTGCTGAGGAGTGGGGTTGGTGGTTCGATTTTGAGGGTGTTGGGGTGTGAATATTAGAAGCATTCGTATTTGAATCAATATATCATGCAGGAAAAAAGTACGTTGAGTGAGCGGTTGCAGGAGCAAGAGGCGCTTCTGGAGCGTATGCGTGCGGAGAACGATATGCTCAGGACGCAATTGGAAAGCGCAACGATGCGGCTGGAGGCCGCGAACCACGAACTCGAATCATTCTCCTACTCGGTGTCGCATGACCTGCGGGCGCCGTTGCGCGCGATCAATGGGAACGCGATGATCCTGGAGGAAGACTTCGCCGACCAGTTCGGGGAAGGCATGGAGAAATACGTGAAACGTATTCGCGATAACGCCGTCCGTCTGGAAGCACTGATCAACGACCTTCTGCTGTTTTCGCGAATCGGCCGGAAGGAGGTGCGAAAGTCGCCTATCGATATGAATGCACTCGTCGCGGCGATATTTGAGCGCTTGGCGCAGGATCAGCCGCATAGCGCCCGCGTTGAAGTACAGCCACTGCCGGAAGGCAGCGGTGATTACAGCCTGCTCGAACGCGCATGGTCGAATCTGATTTCCAACGCTGTGAAATTTTCCTCGAAGAAACCGGAGCCCGTCGTCCATGTGGGCGCGGAAACAGCTGACGGTATTGTCACTTACTACGTCCGCGACAACGGTGCAGGCTTTGATATGGCTTACGCTGATAAATTGTTTGGTACATTCCAGCGGCTTCACGACGTCACCGAATTTGAAGGTGTCGGGATGGGTCTGGCCATAGCGCAGCGGATCATTCTCAAACACGGAGGCTCCATCCGTGCCGAGGCCGCTCCGGAGCAGGGCGCTACCTTTTGGTTTAGCCTGGGCAGGTAGCGTGCCGCTTTGTGTGTTTGCCGCATTAATGCCGCGGCGTTATATTCGCACGGTCGTAATGTAGTAAGATGACAAAGTGGTATGTATTCTACACGAAGAGCCGGCAGGAAAAGAAAGTCCGGGATTTGCTTGAGCGAAGCGGCTACGATGTTTTTCTTCCGATGCAGAAGGTTATGCGCCAATGGAGTGATCGCAAGAAGAAGGTGGACGTTCCGCTGTTCAACAGCTACATCTTTGTGAAGGATCACGAACACCGCATTGCCGAGATTGTGACCACGCCGGGCATCGCCTGGAACATCCGCCACAACGGCAAACCCGCTGTCTTGCGGGAGGAGGAATACCAACTCATTAATCGATTCATCACGACCGGGTATTTCCTGGAGGCCACGGGCGAAGTCGCCGAATTCAACGTGGGTGACCGGGCAAGAATTATCGATGGCCCCCTTGCCGGACAGACCGGCGTCCTCACGGGAGAGGACAAAAACCGGCGTTTCAATGTCCTGCTCGAGGGCATCCAGCAAGTTATCCAGGTGCAGGTGCCGGCCACCCTGCTTGAACCCGCCTAGACTTTACCACCACCATATTCAGCAGTCATTCAAGGTCGCCGAAAGATCGGTTTCTGTGCGCCAGGCATAGCTTTTTACCAGGTATAGTAAGGACTCTGCAAATTGAAAAATTGACAATATGAAATCAGACAAGGCATTCCGGACCCTGCTGGCGGACATTGGCCATTGTCTGGCAGACCTGCGGATGAAGAAGGGGTATGTGACCATCAAGGCCTTCGCTGATCGCTATGAGCTGCCTGAGATTCAGTATTGGCGTATTGAGAGGGGCAAGGCCAACATTACCCTGAAATCGCTATCGCGGATACTGCAAATCCATCGCATCACGCTACATGAGTTCTTTTGCCTGATTCAGGATCAGAAGGTTGCAGCGTAACGGGCCGATGTCGCATTACGCCACGGTACGTCAGAAATCGGCTGGCGGTAAAAAACTATGCCAACAATTTTTCAATTTACCTTATAAGATAATTCACAACGGTCTCTGTAATGAGTAACTTTCGGTTAAGATCCAGAAAGCACATTACGACAATCACACTACGATTCTACTTGAAGATGATGAATGCATCAGTACCTAATTTTTTGAACGGTGTCAAGCCGGATTTACTTTGTCCTGATCGTTCCCGATAGCCTGTATGGAAAAGAGGGTTGATTTTTCCAGGTTCAGGGAATTATTACATGTCTTGGAGAACAGCGGCACGTTGATCCGCGTGCGGTTGTCTGGCGAGGGATGGATGTCTCATTCGAAACTGATTCTGTTATCCGAAAGCGCGATGATATTACAAGACGAGCGCGATCACAAAGCCATTGTCAATTTACGCAACGTAGTTGAATTTGAGGTTGAGAAAACCGTCCTCGATTTTGAAGGCGAAGTGGTGTATGAGGTTGGGTATTAGATGTTAGTCATTGGTCATTGGTCATTGGAAATTGGTCATTGGACATTGGAAATTAGTCATT
>CAYMWA010000305.1:0-2759 GCA_964393795.1 uncultured Roseivirgaceae bacterium | reverse complement strand
AACACATTAACACATTAACACATTATATATCATACGCCAAATTCGACGCCATCCATCTCTCAATTTCTGGTACACTCATCCCTTTCCGCTTGGCGTAATCTTCGACTTGATCTTTTTCAATCTTGCCGAGGCCAAAGTACCGGGAGTCGGGGTGCGAGAAATAATAGCCGCTGACTGCTGCCGCGGGATACATGGCATAGGAATCGGTCAACTGTATGCCTACTTCCTCCGCCTGCAACAGTTCAAAGAGCAGTTTCTTCTCCGTATGGTCCGGACACGCGGGATATCCGGGCGCCGGACGGATGCCACTGTACTTTTCGGCAATCAGTTCTTCGTTCGTTAACTTCTCAGCAGGTTGATAGCCCCACAATTCCGTTCTCACTTTCTCGTGGAGACATTCGGCAAACGCCTCGGCCAGCCGGTCTGCCAATCCCTTCGCCATGATCGCGGAATAGTCGTCTTGTCGGCTCTTGAACGCTTCCAGCATCTTTTCAAGCCCGAGTCCTCCGGTAACGGCGAACATTCCAAAATAATCCTTTCCGGGTTCCGGCGATATGAAATCCGCCAGGCAAAAGTTAGGTAGCCCTGGCGCCTTCTTGTTCTGTTGTCGCAAAAAGTGAAAAGTCGCCACCGGCTTCCCATCTTCACTGAGCACTACATCATCGCCCACGTTTACCGCCTCGTAGAACGCAACGACACCGCTCGCGCGGAGTCGCTTGTTCGCAATGATGTCATCGAGCATGACCTGGGCTTCGTCAAAAAGTTTCTTCGCCTCTACGCCTACTACCGGATCCTTGAAGATTCCGGGATACCGGCCTGCCAACATCCACGTTTGAAAAAACGGGGTCCAGTCGAGGTAATTCCTGATCTCCTCCAGCGGAAAATCGACAAACGCCTTCCGGCCCGTAAAAGACGGTTTGGTGAATTGCGTGGCCTGCCAATCGATCTTCACCTTGTTCTTGCGCGCATCACCAAGCGTAATGTAGTGCTTCGCCGTCTTGCGACTTTCATGATCGGCACGCAGCTTCTTGTATTCCTCTTTGAATTTCAGCTTAAGGTTTTCCCGCGTATCCTTGTTGATTAATTCGCTTGCTACGGGCACGGAGCGCGAAGCGTCGAGTACGTGGATCACCGGTCCGTCGTATACCGGATCGATCTTTACGGCCGTGTGGATCCGCGACGTCGTCGCACCACCAATCAGCAGGGGAAATGACAACTTCTCGCGTTGCAACTCGCGCGCAACATGGACCATCTCATCCAATGAAGGCGTAATCAGTCCGCTTAACCCGATGATGTCCACATTTTCCCGCTTCGCCGTTTCGAGTATCTTCTCGGGCGGAACCATGACGCCGAGGTCTACCACATCATAGTTGTTGCACGCCAACACAATGCCGACGATGTTCTTGCCGATGTCGTGCACATCGCCTTTCACCGTCGCCATCAGAATCTTAGCCGCAGCCTTCGTCGTTGTGCCGTTCTTCTTTTTTTCTTCCTCAAGGAACGGCGTCAGGTACGCTACTGACTTCTTCATTACCCTGGCGCTCTTCACCACCTGTGGCAGAAACATTTTACCGGCACCAAACAGGTCGCCCACGACATTCATGCCGGCCATCAGCGGACCTTCGATCACCGTGAGTGGATTGCCGTATTTGAGCCGCGCCTCTTCCGTATCCGCGTCGATGAAATCGACAATGCCTTTCACCAACGCGTGCGACAAGCGTTCTTCCACCGTACCATTGCGCCAGCTGTTGTCCGTTTCCTTCTTCTTCGCCGAGCCCTTCACAGTCTCCGCAAACTCCAATAGCCGTTCCGTTGCATCGTCGCGGCGGTTCAACAACACGTCTTCCACCCTTTCGAGCAGTTCCTTGTCCACAGCATCATAGACTTCCAACATCGACGGGTTGACAATGCCCATGTCCATCCCGTTCTGGATGGCGTGATAAAGGAAAGCGGCATGCATCGCTTCGCGCACTTTGTCGTTTCCGCGAAAGCTGAACGACACATTACTCACGCCACCACTTACGTGCACATGCGGAAGGTTTTCACGTATCCATTTCGCCGCCCTGAAAAAGTCCAGCGCATAGGTCCTGTGTTCCTCGATGCCCGTGGCCACCGGAAAAATGTTGGGATCGAAAATAATGTCCTGAGGCGAAAATCCGACCTCATTGACGAGGATATCGTACGCGCGTTTGCAGATCGTGGTACGTCGCTCATAGGTGTCCGCCTGACCCTTTTCATCAAAGGCCATGACCACCACCGCTGCACCATACCGTTTCACGAGCTTCGCCTGACGAATAAACTCATCTTCGCCAGCCTTCAGGCTAATCGAATTCACAATGCCTTTACCCTGGATACATTTCAATCCGGCCTCGATCACCTCCCACTTTGAAGAATCGATCATCACAGGTACGCGTGAAATTTCCGGCTCCGCGGCCATCAGGTTCAGAAACTTCACCATGGCAGCCTTCGAATCAAGCATCCCCTCATCCATGTTGACGTCGATCACCTGCGCACCTCCACGCACCTGATCGAGCGCAACATCCAGTGCTTCTTCAAACTTCTCTTCTCGTATTAGTCTCAGGAACTTCTTCGAGCCTGTTACGTTCGTCCGCTCTCCGATGTTCACAAAATTCGATTGCGGTGTAATCTCCACCGCTTCCAGTCCGCTTAATTTTAATGTGTTTGTCATTGTAAAAGGGCATTAGGCATTAGGCATTAGGCATTGGGCATTGGGCATTGGGCATTGGGCATTGGGCATT
>CAYMWA010000304.1:0-2797 GCA_964393795.1 uncultured Roseivirgaceae bacterium | reverse complement strand
AACGGCATGGCATGTACACGCGCCTGATGTCGGGCATCAAAATGGAACAGGTTTGTGAACCGTTTATCCGTCGCCGGGCGATCAGGCACCTCGAAAAGGGTAGAATTGTGATTTTCGGTGCTGGCATTGGGAATCCCTACTTTACAACGGATTCGACCGCGAGCCTTCGCGCCATTGAAACGCAGTGTAACGTGGTGTTGAAGGGTACACGGGTGGATGGCGTGTACTCTGCAGATCCGGAAAAGGTGCCCGACGCAACGCGCTATGACCATTTGTCTTTCCAGGAGGCATATGAGAAGAACCTGAACATTATGGACATGACCGCGTTTACGCTCTGTATGGAGAACAATTTGCCCATTATTGTTTTCGACATGAACAAGAAGGGTAATCTGCTGAAGATTGTCAAAGGAGAAAGGGCGGGAACACTAATCAGTTAGCCGGTTGCCAGTTGCCAGTTGGCTGGCGTCCTGCGTGTGGTGGTGTGAAGTGATGGTGTCGGCTGCACGCGAAGATGCAGGCACAGATTGCAGGTCGGCGGGCAAGCGTGAGGGTGGCAGGAACATCCACAACACCCCAACACCCCAACACCCCAACACATCAAGACATCAACACCTTAGAATATATGGAAGAACTCGAACTATACCTTGAGGATGCCCGGGAGCTGATGACGAAAACGCTCAATCACCTGGGTTCGGAACTCACCAAAATAAGGGCGGGCAAAGCGAACCCGTCGATGCTGGATGGAATAATGGTCTCGTATTATGGCGCGATGACGCCCTTGAATCAGGTGGCTTCGATGACGGCCCCCGATGCGCGGACGATTTTCATCCGTCCCTGGGAAAAAGGGACGATTCCGGAGATCGAAAAAGCCATCATGAATGCCAACCTGGGGCTCAATCCACAGAATGACGGCCAACAGGTGATCATCAACATCCCCATGCTCACCGAAGAGCGCAGAAAGCAGCTTGTGAAGCAAGTCGGACACGAATGCGAGCAGGGAAGGATCGCTGTGCGCAACATCCGGAAAGAAACCAACGAACAGTTAAAGAAAGTCAAAGGAGTGTCGGAAGACGACGTCAAACGGGCAGAGGAACAGGTTCAGAAACTCACGGACGAATACATTGGTCGCATAGATGGCTTATTGAAAAAGAAAGAAACTGAGATCATGACGGTGTAGGTTGACGGTCCACGGTCCACGGTCCACAGTCCACGGTCCGCGGCATGTCAACAAATCTTAAGAGAGAGGTATAGTTTTGGACTGTTGCTGTAAAAACAAGGTACATGGCAAAATTTTCATCAGAGGTCGAGGCTGCCAACGCATTGGCTACTTCCTACCAGGATCTTAAGTCGGAAATTGCGAAGGTGGTCATTGGGCAAGAGGACGTGGTGCGACAGGTTCTCATTGCTATTTTTTGTCAGGGCCACTCGCTTTTGGTTGGCGTGCCAGGCTTGGCGAAAACGCTTCTCGTTCACACGATTGCCACGGCATTGGATCTTCAGTTCAAGCGGATCCAATTCACGCCGGACCTGATGCCATCGGACATCGTAGGTGCCGAGACGATGGACAAGGAAAGGAACTTTAAATTTGTAAAGGGGCCCGTCTTTGCGAACATTGTTCTTGCGGACGAAATTAACCGCACACCCCCCAAAACGCAGGCTGCCCTTCTGGAATCGATGCAGGAATATGCGGTCACTATCGCAGGTACCCGTTACGAGTTGCCGCGGCCTTTCTTCGTTTTGGCGACGCAAAACCCGATTGAGCAGGAAGGCACGTATCCACTTCCCGAAGCGCAACTCGACCGCTTTATGTTCAACATCCGGCTTACCTATCCGAGTTTCTCCGAGGAGGTAGGGGTGGTGAAGGCCACCACGGGTGACGCTACGAACAGCGTAAGCAGGGTGCTAACGGGGGAGGAAATTTTGGCTTTTCAACTTCTGGTGAGGCGCGTGCCGGTTCCGGACAATGTAATTGAATACGCCGTGGGGCTGGCGAACAAATCGAGACCTGGTGTAGCTGGAGGTTCGGCCATTGCGAACGACTACCTTGAGTGGGGTGCGGGTCCGCGCGCATCGCAGTACCTGGTGCTGGGCGCCAAGTGCAATGCGCTGCTGGATGGAAAGTATTCTCCGGATATTGAAGATGTTCAGGCAATTGCAAAGCCTGTACTCCGCCACCGCATAGTCCGGAATTTCAAGGCGGAAGCGGAGGGCATCAGCGTGGATAACGTGATCGAGAAATTGATGGCGTGAGTGGTGAGCGGGGCGACTGACGAAGGCCACGTACAACGCGAGCTAAAAGAGACATCCGTCGATCCGCACAACCCCACTCACGACTCACGACTCACGATGGTCAACGCACAACCTCAGAAATACCTACAGCCCGCCGAGTCGCACAACCCACTCACCATTCACCACTCACCACTCACCACTACCAATCAACAACCTCATCCGTAATCGTCAGCGTCGATCCATCCGATGACGTCGCATACCGATTCAGCGGTCTCCATGCGATTCCTCCCGTTGGGAATCCTGTCGCCATATCGAAGGTTGAGGAGCAGCAGGGGCAGAACATATAGAGTGTCGACGGGTGTACCTCGACCGTTGCGCAGGCGCTGTTCGGTTGATAGGAGCAGTTGCGTTCGTAGGCCATATACTGTGTGCCACTTTTGTGATAGAGGATGATGCCGCGCACGCCGCCGTCATTGATGTAAATGTAGCTTCCTTCCGCTTTCAGATTGATGTACTCCGGCAGGTTGAGGTTGATGTGAATGACATCAAACGGCTGCCAGGGAATGAC
>CAYMWA010000303.1:0-2830 GCA_964393795.1 uncultured Roseivirgaceae bacterium | reverse complement strand
TGTGTTGATGCTTTGCCCGACGAAGCTTGGCGTATGGCTAAGGCGCGGTAGCGGAGTCGGGTGTTAATGCTTTGCCCGACGAAGCTTGGCGTATGGCTAAGGCGCGGCAGCGGAGTCGGGTGTTGATGCTTTGCCCGACGAACACCCAAACACATTTCTAAGTCAGCGTTAGTACAGAGAAGTAGTGTAATACACTTCCAGCGAGGACCCATAGGTGCCAGATGCTGTGGGCGTAGGGAACACGCTTGGCCATATAAAAGAGGGTTCCGACCGTGTAGGACAACCCACCGGCTACCAGGAATGCGAATCCGGCAACGGTGAGGGTGTCGTAAATGGGCTTGATGGCCAGGATCACCATCCATCCGGTCAGAATATAGATGGCCACTGACAGCCATTCAAATCTACCCGTGTACATCGACTTCATTACAATGCCGAGGATAGCGAAACTCCACACGGCACCGAGTAGTGCCCACCCCATCCAGCCATCCAGAGCTGTAATACAAAACGGCGTATACGTGCCGGCGATCAACAGAAAAATGGCCATGTGATCAAACTTACGAAACAGCTTTCGTGCCCCGGTAAAGATAAGACTGTGATACAACGTCGACGCGAGATATAGGAGAATGAGCGTACTTCCGTAGATTGCAAAACCTGCTAACGAGCTTTCGTCAGCGCGAAGCACCAGCAGTACGAGACCCACAATCGCGAGCAAGACGCCGATACCATGCGTAATCGCATTCGCCAACTCCTCACCCAACTTGGGTTTGGTGTCAGGCTTTATCGCGTTTTTTGAATTCATCTCTTTGACTCTTTGATTCTGTTGACGAACGTAAATGTAGGCCCGACCGGCTCGGTCAAAAAATGATTAAAATCATGAAACCGTAGAAAAAGTGTGTTAATGTCTCACTACTCACCACTGACCACCTCAATGCCTCTTAATCCCTAGCCTCATCTGAAATATCGATGCAATACTGAGCGATCGGGACTTGATTTCTTCCGCTTTCTCGCCGGTGAAATTTGCGTCGATGGTTTCATGGAAAAGCTTGAGCCATTGGTCGAAGTGTTCACCCTCGATAGCAAGCGGGAGGTGTTTTTGGAGGGGATTGCCACGATAGGATTGGTCGCCGAGCATCATCGAACTCCAGAAGTTGTACATGATCGGCAGGTGGTGGTCCCAATCCACGTGGCTGAATACAGGCGCCAGTAATGGGTCCTTCTGAACCTTTTCATAAAACTGATTGACAAGCGTCTCAATGTCCTCACGGGTGGAAATGTCGTTTTTCATTCGAGGGAATCTACAATAGGGTTCAATATAAGTTCTTCATGTCGGAAAACCGGCAAGGGCATGGCCGAAGCCGGTTTATTCAAGGCGAAAACGTAATTGAGTCGCATCCGGTTCCGCGGCACCGGGAAGTATTCTTACGATCCCGCTTCTCGTTCTACAAATCCTTCCTGGCGAAAATGCGCGTAGCCAGACCGATCGGGAAGGTGATCCAGAGCAGGAGCACAGCGCTTGAGAAGAGAATGCCCGTACTGCTGCCGAAGAAGTTTTTGTAAAAGGCGCCGGTATACCCCATCAATGCGGAAATGTCCAGTTTGAGCAACATAATAATTCGCGCTAGATCGACGGGATTCAGGGCGACGAGTCCAAGTGTCACTTTTTCGAGTGGATAATCGGTGAAAGAGAAGATGATCCACAACAATATTCCGTCGTAGATGAGTGAAAAATAGATCCAGAACAGAAGTGCCAGTCCGATGGCTTTGGCCTTGTCGCGGGTGAGGACAGAGGCAAGGAAAGCCAGGGCCACAAACACCAGTGTAAGCATTAGTCCGGAAAACAGCAGGGCGGGGCCACCGTCCCAGGCGCCGTACGCGGCGATGGGCACCCCTACGCCTATCGTGTAAGCCAGTGACAATGAGAGCGCCAACGCTGCGAACTCACCGAGGAAAACTACCTTCCGGTTGACGGGTTGTGCCAGCATCAATTCGATGAATTCATATGAATTAAAGAAATGGATGGTGCTGAATACAATGCTCACCATCGGCACTACCATCAGCACGATATTGAGCAGGCTGAGGATGATCTTTCCCGGATCGCTGTCGAATTGAAACAGTACGATGGTGCTTATCAGCAACAGTGCTGTGTACAGCAAGATGAACCGTGTGCGCGCCAGGTCATAAAATACATACTTTATTATACGTACCATGTCATTGCAGTTTTGTCTCGAAGTTGTTTTGACGCATGAGTTCGGCAATGGCTTTGCCCAGCCGCGTTTCGCCAGTGTGCATTTTGAGTGCCGTTATCGTGTCTTGATATTGCATCCGACCTTCAAAAATGTAGGCGACATCGGTAGCCAGTTCATCGAGGTCGCTGAGGATGTGGGAACTGATAATCAGTAATTTGCCCATTGATTTCTCGCGGATGATTTTTTCTTTGAGAATCTCTACCGAGACGGGATCGAGGCCGGCTGTAGGTTCATCGAGAATCAGCAGGTTCGCGTCAAAAAGGAAAGCCAACGCAGCGCTTACCTTTTGACGCGTGCCCCCTGACATCGCGTGCATGCGCTTGTCATAGATGCGTTTAAGGTCGAAGGCCTCAATCAGTTCTTCGTCGATGGCTGCGGTATTGCGCATGTTTTTGATCATATCGATGAGTTGACCAATGCGCATGTTGTCCGGGTAGCGACCGATTTGCGGCATGTATCCTATGTTGGCCCGGTATTTCCAGTCATTGCGGATAGACTTTCCGTTGACGCGGATTTCGCCCGCGGAGGGTACCACCATCCCCAGGATGGATTTGATCATCGTCGTCTTTCCAGAGCCGTTCGGG
>CAYMWA010000302.1:0-2837 GCA_964393795.1 uncultured Roseivirgaceae bacterium | reverse complement strand
GTTACCGCTACGCGGAAGTATCCCTCGGCCGGAAGGCTAGCGGCGTTCTGTTGGTTCGCCTGGTCATTAGCCGAAATACGGTACTCGACAACGTCACCAAAGTCCAGCACCGGAAGCGCAACGGTAGCGCGGTACTCATCCGTGACTGACGTGGGCGCCATTACTTGTGTCTGAAGCGTACCTCCGTTGACGCGATATTCCAATATCACTTCGCCGACGCCCAGGTTATCGTGCACCTCCGCTTTTACTTTGAGTTCCGTCTCCGTGTTAAATATATAGGCCGGCGGGTCGTGATTGATTTCAGGTGGCGCCGTATCGGACCCAATCTTGAAAAAGTGCTTGGCCTGCTCGGCAGGCTTCCCGCGTTCGCGTGTTTTGCCGGGACTGGTGAAGATCCGGTCGGTATCGTCGGTCAACGAAATATAATACAAGTACGCCTTATCCTCCGTTGTTCCCGGCAGCGACGACGAAAACAGGTCGGGCACGCCTGTGGGAGTCATCGCCACCGTGGTGAAATTGACGTCGTCGTCGGAGTAGTGGAGTTCCACGGTACTTGCATCATATCCGCTATCACTGCGAATGAAGACTGACACAATGTAGGGCTCGCCGTCCTTTCGCTCGGTATCTTTTAAGGGTTCATGAACGATTCGCGTGTTCACCCATCCCATATCGCTAAACATGCCCCGAAGCACACTTCCCGGATCGTGAATAGATTCCGCGGGCGAAATCCGCGGCGTCATCAACCGGTTCGCATCGCCCGGGGCGTTGAAGGCGGCCTCGTCGAGGTGTGAAATACTTGAGCCTCTATCGAATACGGTCGGAGCGTAAAGGGGCGGCCTGGTTCCTAAGAGTGCAGCGACGGTCATCTCACCGTTGAAGAAAACGTTCTTCCTTTGGAGTGCGCCAGCGAGTTCTGTCGAGGGGGATTCAAAGTCGTACAGCAGGTTCTTGCCAGCGCCATCTTCGACAAATGCGTCAAATACGAATGGCACTACCTCGCCGCCGCTGAGCAGTCCTACAGTTCCATAGTCGCCGTTGACCGTGTACGAATCGGTGATACCCAGTCCGTGTGCAATCTCGTGAAGCACAATAGTGACCAGATCCATTTTCCCGGATGGGGTAAGGCCATCAATGCCGAGGTACCAGGCGATGTTGCGGTTGAAGGTGGCAACTATGTCGGGTTCGGTGGGGTCGTTGAGTTCATGTCCGGCAATTTTTTCCGCCAGCGCCACCGGATAGAACGTATTCATATATTGTTCTCCACCAAAGTTGGCGTAAGCACTGCCCCAGATCGCCGTTGCCAGTACCCCCGCCTCGAGATCGGTCCATTCCGCGCGGATGCGAATAGGCACGGGCGACATCAGCTCTGTCTCCCAAATGTTAATCGCATATTGAAATGCAGCCTTTGCCAGGCCGTCTTCCGGGAAATTGACGTACTCCACTTCAATGGTCGCAGACTTAATTCGCCCAGCCGTACCGTTGCGCAGCGCTCTGAACGTATGTGATTCCGCCACATGATCATGTCTGTTCTCGGTATTGTAATAGCAGATCACCGGGTTGCGCGGCACATACCGTAGCACGGCCTGGGGCAACCCGTCATAGAAACTGAAGAGCATCAGCGTCAGCGCAAATATCGGTATGCTGTGTCTCTTCATATAGTTGATCCGTTGACGAATTGATTTACATAGTGGTTATTTATCCGATATGACTGCGCGGGCATTCTTATGCGGAAACTCCATCAGCCGTCTGATGCGGCCGCCACTTCCAGCACCTTATTCCACACCCTGAAGATGTTTTTATAGCATATCTTTTCAATATCCTCGGTGCTATAACCACGCTTCAACAATTCGGCGATAAGGTTGGGGTAGTCGGAAACATCCTTGAGGCCCACGGGCAGGCTATCGCCGACACCGTCAAAGTCGGAGCCGATGCCGACATGCTCGATGCCGACAAGTGATACAACATGGTCAATATGATCAGCGACCTTTGCTACATCCGAATACAGCGTGTTGTGTTCTTTCGAAAAGGAGTCGATGATCGGTTGCGCTGCCGAATCGCGTGACGTCAGGTTCTTTGAGATGAGCAATGCCTCCAATGAATCGCGCAGCGCGTCGTTGTTGCGCGCGACCGAATCCAGAAACGATGCGCCGAAGTTGATTTGAATCACACCGCCATTTTCGGCAAGCGCGCGGATCATGTCATCAGACATATTGCGCTCACACCCGGGCGTAAAGGCGCGACACGAAGAATGCGAAGCGATGACTGGGGCGCGTGTCATCTTTATTACATCATAGAACGTGCTGTCTGATACATGCGAGATATCAACCATTATCCCGACACGGTTCATTTCAGCAACAACCTGTTCCCCGAAAGGGCTGAGACCACTCCAGGTACCTGTAGGATCGTAAGATGAATCGCAGATCTGGTTGTCCTTGCTATGGGTAAGGGTGATGTATCGGATACCGCGGTCAAAGAAGTATTGAACGTTCGCGAGGTCATTGCCAATGGGTGCGCCATTTTCCATTCCCATCGGAAGCGATACTTTGCCTGCGGCGGTGTTGGCTTCGATATCGGCAGGAGTGAGTGCCAGTGCAAACTTTTCGGGCAGTGCGGTGGTAAGGCCTTCAATCATGTCGATCAGTTCGTTGGCAAGTCCTTTACCTTTGTCAGGCTTCTGTTGATAGCTGGCCGGAATATAAATCGACATAAAGGGTGCATCCAGGCCACCTTCCATTGCACGTGTATAATCGAAGTCGCCTTCTGTCGTACTGACCGGAATCTTCAGGTCGTCGCCTTCGGGCCGAAAGTCATTTGCCTGCAGCCTGTAGGGGAGATCG
>CAYMWA010000301.1:0-2857 GCA_964393795.1 uncultured Roseivirgaceae bacterium | reverse complement strand
AATGGCGAACCTGGGGTGGAAAGATGCCGTCTACCTCGATCTTACTGCGCGCAACGACTGGTCGAGCACCTTGCCGCCGGAGAATCGCTCCTACTTCTATCCCTCGGCTTCGCTGAGCGTGATCGTTGATGAATTTGTGAACCTGGGCAACCAGGTTGATATGTTCAAAATAAGAGGCGGCTGGGCGCAGGTGGGTAATGACACCAGTCCTTATCAGTTACTTGCCACGTACCAGAATGCAGGGCAGTGGGGCGATGCCATCCGCCTGGCGAAAGACGCCCGGTTGCGCAGCCCGAACCTTAAGCCCGAACAGGCAACCTCGTTCGAGGTCGGTACGGAGCTCAGACTCTTTGCCAATCGACTTCGGTTTGATGCGACCTATTATTCAGTAGACAATCGCAATCAGATTCTGAGCGTGCCACTCGCCGTTTCTACCGAATTCACAGGGGTGACCATCAACGCCGGGTTGCTGCGCAGTCGGGGTGTGGAATTGATGTTGGGCGGTACGCCTCTTCAGACGCCGGATTGGAAACTGGATGTTAACGCGACATTCACAAAGAATGATACCTGGATACTCGAACTTACAGACGACGTTGATTTCATCGAGTTCTGGGACCAGGCGCGGGTGCGGAACATTGGCTATGTGAAGAATGATGCGCTTGGTCAGGATGGACGCGTTGGTAACCTGTATTCGCGAAAAGTGCTCAGGGTTACCGATCCAACGTCGCCGTATTACGGTTATCCGCTTCTCCCGAACGAAGGCGCCGATACGGAATGGATTAAGGAGGAGGAATATTCCAAAATTGGAAACTACAATCCGGATTTTATCATGGGGCTACAGAGCTCACTTTCCTACAAGAATTTCACCCTCAGCATGACGTTTGACTGGCGATCGGGAGGCCAGTATGTATCACAAAGCTTCCGCTACCTCGCGGAAGGAGGCCTTACGCAAACATGGATCAACGAGCTGGTACATCCCGGCGAACTGGGTGGCGCGCCCAGCCAGGCGTTGCGCGACTGGGTGGTTGCACATGCGGATCAATTGCTGTTAGGAGATCACCTCAGGCCGGTGGGAGGCCCGAGCCCTGACTACGGCGGATTCCCGGAGACCTTCAGCGGCATGACCGTCTACGACGGAACATTTGCGCCGGGGGTCATCGGACACTATGATGACGAAGGCAAGTTTGTGCTGGAAAGGGAAAACCTGGGCAATGAAGGAACGACCTTCATACCGTATGCTGCGAGCTATCCATGGGACATCGGCGAGGTAAATACGTTTGACGCTGACTATATCAAGTTGCGAGAAATTGCGTTAGGCTACCGGTTGCCGGGCAGCATCGCGCGAAAGGTTGGAATGGAGAACATCAACGTGTCGGTCTACAGCCGCAACATCATGGTGTGGACAAAAGATGCCGACCTGGGCGTCGATCCTGAAAGAGCTTTTCAGGCCGAGGGAAATGGCACATTGTTGCGTGGAGTTGAACGATACAACGCGGAGCCATGGGTGATCCCGGTAGGCTTCAGGTTAGGATTTACCTTTTAACAGCTAAAAATCATGACGATGAAAAGATATAAGATAAACATAACAGTCGCGCTGGCTTTGGTTCTCGTGTTTGGCGCCTGCCATGATCTGGATGAATTGAACATCGACCCGAATGGTGCGGCTCCTGAGACAACGGACCTGAATCTGTTAATGCCCACCATCATTACCGGTGTCGGTTCGCGGGTGGTCGACCTGGGATTCGGCGACATCGCCGGGGTCATGCAACATACCCAGTTGGATGGCTGGTCGAGTGGCCACAACGACTATGATTGGAGCAACTCAAGCCAGAGCTGGTCATCGTATTATGGTATTCTGAGAAATACCGATGAGTTTTATACGAAAGCTGTTGCCGAAGGTCTTGAATTTCACCAGGGTGTCGCCCTGGTGATGAAGGCCTATACTTTTGGATTGATCACTGACCTTTGGGGTGACGCACCCTATTCAGAAGCGGGTCGCGCGGAAGAAGAGACTGCTTTTTTTAAACCAGTCTTCGATCCTCAACGTGATATCTACATGGGGATTCTGGCCGATCTTGAAACGGCGAATACACTATTGTCCAAAGATCGAAGTGAGTACGACAATATCAGCTCCTCGCAGGATGTGCTGTATGGCGGAAATGTGGGCAACTGGAGGAAGTTTGCCAACTCGGTGGCCCTGCGTTACTATATGCGGTTGTCAGCAAAGGAACCCGAGGTGGCAAAAGAAGGCATCGAAAAGATCACAGGTAATCCGGAGATGTATCCGTTGATCACCGTAGCGGCGGAGGATGCCAACGTTGCCTACCCAGGTTCATCACCCGGTGATTCATGGCCGAGCAATACCGTGTTTGACACTGACCCCGCTGGCGCTTACATGCGCATCAAAATGTGTGCGACACTGGTCGAAGCGCTCCAGGCGCTCGATGATCCGAGACTGGGCGTTTGGGCAAACAAAGTTCAGATCCCGCTGGTGCTGGTGCCTGGTTCAAAGATCGACCGGATCGTCGACGGCAAGCGAGAAGTTTCTCAGGATACTGTCGATGTCTATGAGGAGGCTGCAGGGCAAAGTGTCGACTTTGATCCGGAATACGTGGGAATTCCGCCATCTATTCTGGCGACGCGGTTTTATAATATGAAGCCGAATCTCAGTCAGGGAACCTTCAATCCGCATGTGTCACACCTCAACGATATCTACAAGCAAACGAAAGGACCATTGTTGCAGATGCGGTTGATGTCCGCAGCGGAGGTTCACCTTATCCTCGCGGAAGCGGCACTGTATATGTGGGCGCCCGGTGATCCTGCCGACCACTATGCGAACGGTGTCAGGGAGTCGTTC
>CAYMWA010000300.1:0-2870 GCA_964393795.1 uncultured Roseivirgaceae bacterium | reverse complement strand
AACTGGCAACTGGCAACCCGCAACTGATTTAATTGATATTCGGTATTCTAAATTGCCCTTTCATGCCTAACTTGCGGCCCTGTCAGGGTGATTCTATCCTGTCCGGGATGATTCTATGAAAACGTGGTTAAAAATCGGGGCTGTCGTCATTCTGCTTTATGTGCATGTGGCCGGTTTGCTGGCGGGTGTTCCCCGGCTTGATATCCTCAACGAGACCATCCGGGCGCTGTATTTTCACGTCCCGATGTGGTTCGGGATGGTGCTGCTGTTCCTGATTTCGGTCTACTACGCGATTTGCTACCTCCGAAAGCCCTTGGCGGGATATGACCGTAAATCGGTTGAATACGCTAATGTCGGCATTGTTTTCGGCCTCCTCGGTATCATCACCGGGATGCTTTGGGCCAATTATACCTGGGGTTCGCCCTGGCATGGTGACCCCAAACAAAATGGAGCCGCCATTGCGCTTCTCGTCTACCTCGCCTACTTTGTGTTGCGCGGCTCTATCGAGAACAGCGAACAAAAGGCCCGCCTGAGCGCCGTCTACAATATCTTTGCCTTTGCGGCGATGATACCCCTGCTCTTCATTATCCCGAGGTTGCAGGATTCACTGCATCCGGGAAGTGGTGGGAATCCCGGCTTCAATGCCTACGACCTTGACAACCGCATGCGGATGGTCTTTTATCCGGCAGTGATCGGCTGGTTTTTGATTGGATTGTGGATTGCTTCCCTTAGAATACGCTACAAAAACCTGGAAGATAGATTCCTTGAACTCAGCAATGAAAACACTTAAATACCTGCTTTCAGTCCTGTTCTTGTCAGTCGCACATATTGCTGACGCACAAAACGCCGAAATGGCGGACGCTTTTCGCGCCGACGGAAAAATTTATGTCGTCGTGGCAATTGTGCTGATCGTTTTGGCGGGACTTATCCTCTACCTGTTTTTGCTCGACCGGAAACTGAACAAACTGGAGGAGATGATTGACGCGAGCAAGCAAACTAAACAGGAGAACAAATCGTTTTGAGAACGAACTGGAGGCGTACGTATATTTACCCTAATTTCACGCTACAGCCATGAAAAAATCACATATTCTTGTCATCATCGTTATCGCTTCGGCAATTGCTATTCTGATGTCCACCGCAGGCGATGCCAGTACTTATGTAGGGTTTAGCGAAGCCTATGCCATGGCTACTGCCGGAAATACCAACGACATTCACGTTGTTGGCGAATTGACGAAGGATGCGGACGGAAATGTAATTGGTATTGAGCCTGGCCTCGATAAGGTTTCTTTCTCTTTTGTGCTGGTCGATGAAGACGGCAAGCATCAAAAAGTCGAATACGCTGAGCCGATGCCTCAGGATTTCACGAAGTCGGAAAAAGTTGTGGTGATTGGCCGCTATGAAGGCGAAGTTTTCAAGGCGAGCAAGATCCTGCTGAAGTGCCCCTCAAAATATCAGGAGCAAAACGTGCGCGTATAAAAATGCGTCATCCGGCATTCGTAGTTCGTCATTCGTAATTCGTCATTTGTAATGATTCATTATTTTATTGGTGACCTGGGTCACTTTTTCGTGATCACCTCGTTTGTAGCGGCCCTGGCATCAGCCTTTTCGTATTTTAAGGCTTCCAATGCCGCCTCCATCGACAACCAAAAATACTGGAAACTCAACGGCGCAGTCAGCTTCTATACCCACGCAATTGCCGTCCTCGGCATCTGCGTTTCCCTATTCATCATCATCGCCAATCACTACTTCGAGTACCACTACGCGTACAGCTATTCTGACAGCAAACTTCCCAGCCACTACCTCATCTCCACTTTCTGGAACGGCCAGGAGGGAAGCTTCCTGTTGTGGATGTTCTGGCAGGCTGTGCTCGGCATCGTCATCATCCATACCAACAAATTTTGGGAAGGACCAGTAATGACCGTGTTTGCCCTCGTTCAGGCATTTCTGGCATCGATGATCCTCGGCGTGGTATTGCCGGGTTTGGACTTCAGAATCGGAAGTTCACCTTTCGTTCTGCTGCGCGAAGTGATGCATGATGCACCGATCTTCCAGACGCAACCCGACTTTATTCCGGCTGAGGGCAATGGCCTGAATCCGCTCCTGCAGAACTACTGGATGGTTATTCACCCGCCCACGCTCTTCCTTGGTTTTGCCGCCACGCTCGTTCCATTCTCTTTCTGTATTGCCGGCCTCTGGCTTCGAAAATACAGGGACTGGGTACGGCCAGCGCTGCCATGGGCGCTCTTTGCGGGTGCGATCCTCGGACTTGGTATATTGATGGGTGGTTACTGGGCCTACGAGACGCTGAATTTTGGCGGATACTGGAACTGGGATCCTGTGGAGAATGCTGTGTACGTTCCCTGGCTTATTCTTGTGGCTGCTATACACACCATGATCACGTACAAGAACAGTGAAACGGCGCTCAAGGCGTCGATGATCCTGGTGATTACGGTATTCATTCTCATTCTCTATTCGACATTCCTCACGCGCAGTGGGATACTCGGCGACTCCTCGGTTCACTCGTTCACAGACCTCGGCCTGTCAGGGCAACTGTTGCTCTATATGCTGTTCTTCCTGTTTATGGCCGTCGTCTTATGCGTGGTGCGATGGAAGGAAATTCCGACGTCGGACAAGGAAGTGGCTACCTATTCACGTGAATTCTGGATCTTCATCGGCGTACTTGTGCTTTGCCTTATGGGATTCCAGGTGCTTATGCCCACCTCGATTCCTGTGTGGAACAGCATTGTGAACAATATTTTTGGCGGCTCTTCGAACATGGCGCCGCCGGCCGACCAGGTCGGATATTATACGAAGTTTCAACTTTGGTTCGCAATTGGCGTGGCATTGCTGTCCGCCGTGGGTCAGTACTT
>CAYMWA010000299.1:0-2874 GCA_964393795.1 uncultured Roseivirgaceae bacterium | reverse complement strand
CGTAATCTTCCCGTTTCGTAGCCGTGTTGTGCCTTAAATAGTTTTCGCTTTCAAAGACCACCTCCGGAACGAGATGCATCTTCTCTATCCTGTACAACGTATCCAGCCCCGTCACAAAAAATTTCCAGGTGTCATCTTCCCTGTAGTGTACAGGCGTGGGTGGCATGCCGATCGAACGCTCCCCTGCTGCAAAGATGAGTCGCGGAACAGTGCGCACGTCCCGACCGTCGCTCGTAAAAAAGTGTAAAAGACTTGAATCACCCGGACTAAAGTCGTTCGGACCAACGATACCAAAAGGCGATCCAAACCAGATAGAATCGTTCAATCGCTCCGCGAATTGCAGGTCCATATACCCTGCCTCCGGCGTATAAATATCGCGCACAAAATCACCCGACAGGTCAAGCAATTGTGGATCCCTCCATTTGCCTCCCCAATTCACCTGAATCAGTTGTTCTTCCTCAAAATATCGAATGGCCATTGGTTCCGCCAGGTGTCCTCCCGGTCCCTTTCCCACTGTGCCTGCCCCAATTTCGTTAATGAATTTCCCGTCTAAACCAAAGCGGAAGACCCTTCCGGGTTTGCGTTGTACGCCCAATTGAAACGAGCCCACCAAAACAAAGTCATTTGCAATCCAGACCTGCGGATATGAAACCAGGCACTCCGGGCGCGTCTCAAGTGGAATGATCCGCGCCTCGTCAATAAGCGCCGACAAATTCACATCCCGCGTCTCCGCCGCGTCGAGATTGACCACCGGAAGCCCTTTATCAGATTCAGACGCTGTGCATGCGGATAATAGCAGACAAAGGCCATAACATACTCGCGTTATGTGACGATTACTTACAGGTCGCAGCATATCGATCGATTAAGGTTTCACATGGCAACAAATTGCCTGCATATTACAACCAAGCTTCACAATGCTCATTGGGCGTTTCACACAAATAATCAAAGGTTCATTTTGAACCATAGATATTTACAGACAGATACTACCACCCCATGCGTGCTCATTCCTTCCCCATCAATAAAAAGACGGGCAGAAAAAAATAAACACCCACAAACGAAAACAGCAACCCCCCCATGGTGCCGGTTGCAAAGGCAAACCAAAACACCTCCCTTTGGGCACCTAACACGAATGGCACCAACCCAATCACCGTCGAAAAGATTGTCAGTAGAATAGTGACTACCTTGTGATTGAATGCCTTCATGTATAACGTATAGGCATTCACCGCCGGAAAGGCACGTTTGAGATTGTTGTAATCATTGATGATAAAGATTCCGGCGTTCACCGCCAACCCGATCAGCAATACAAATGACGCGTAGCCTCCCTGGTCGAAGTTGATGCCAAATAGCCAAAACGTAAGGAACACACCTATGAAGGGAAACGGAATGAGCATCAGGATGGCAAAGGGTTGCCGCAATGATTCAAAAATGACGGCGCATATCAAAAATACACAAGCGATAACAAGTCCCAACAAATAATACTGGCTGCTTTCCTGCAACCCCATGTCGTAGTCTTGGGAGTACGCCGTGTAGCCCAGCGGAAGTACGTCGTTTATCTGTTTCACGAGCCGGTCCCGGATGGATTCCTCCAGCCTCTGAGAGCCGGTAAAGTCATAGGACACCCCGAGGCGATATTGCTGATTAATTTTGTAAATCGCATTGCCGGTCAGCCGGCTGTCAATTCGAGCCAGTCCGGCCATTTTATATTGTACGTTATCCACATCAAAACCGGTATTGATGAAATCCCAAATCCTGAAATCGTCGATCCGATCGGAAACCATCCATACCGACTGCATCTGACCCTCGAAAAATGTGGTCAGCACCGGCTTGCGGAAACTCCATTCATCGAACTTGCTGTATAATCGATCCATTGTAAGACCGTTCTCGGCCATTCGCTCTTCGTCAAAGTCCACATAGAATTCTTTGGCTGGGCGCTGGGTAATATAGTTACTCGGAGCCCCGACAATCAACGGATCTCCGATCCTGGGGACGTTCGTCATCATGCCCGTCAATTGCGTCGCATAGCTGTACAGTTGATCATAGTTATAGCCTTCGAGCGTTATCCTGCGGGCCACCCGGTTCGAGCCCATCGCGTTGCTAAATTGCTTATGAAAATATTCGATCGGATATCCCGCGACACCCCAATCGGCGCCTCCGAGGTCCATGGCCTTATTCTCAAGTGCACTTTTCACCATAAAGGGAACAGCGCTATACTCAAATTCAGGTTCAAACAGCACATCTATAGTCGCGGAGGGAGGATGCGTCGCATTCACTTCTGTCGAAAACCATTCAACCTCCTTGTACCGGGTAATGAGGTTTTCCATTTGCACAATCGTCTCATTCATCTGTTGAACGCTGCTCCCCTCAGGCATGTCAGCGGTTACCCGTAACCTGACGCGTTCCGGCTCACCGTAATAGGAACCTGTAAACACGTCTTCGGCAAACATCCGAAACGTACCGCCGATTACCTTCTCCAGCACAGGACGGACGTCTTTGAACCAGTCACTTCCAATCGAGTTATTATAAGTCCGGGCCCAAAACGTCATTTCTGATTCATCGAGGTCTTCGTCGCCGATCCGCTCCGGTAACATAAACAGCGGGATGCCGAAACTGAAGACGAGCACTGCCACAAAGATCCTGGGACGCTGCGATGCAAATCGAATATACCTGCTGTACGGCCTTGAGGTCCACAGCAATCTTGCGGCATGCTTCTTTGTCATTCTTCTTTTTTGACTGTATAACCTGATCTTATCCATCAGCGCAGGAATAAAATAATAGTCCACGCCGAGGGAAATCGCCAGGTTAATCAAAATGATCCAGGCGAGATCAATAAGGTTCCTTTGCTGCTCGGCCTTCAGAAAAAAAATAATGCACAGG
>CAYMWA010000298.1:0-2880 GCA_964393795.1 uncultured Roseivirgaceae bacterium | reverse complement strand
ACCGTCCATGCGGCAACGTTCGGGGCAAATGCGACAATCGTTCATAGGTCTTTCGAATTTTCTTATGGAATATGTTTTACAAATATTAATTATATAGTACTTTCGTCTAAACGATTTCAGAAATGAACTATCAACTCGGCAATCTTGAAGAAGCAGTATTGCTGATCGCATTGTACCTGGACGAGGTATACGGTGTATCGGTCGCAGAAGAATATAGAAACCAAACAGGACATGGCATCTCGATACCTGCCGTTCATACTGTTTTGCGGAGGCTGGAGGACAAGGGTCTGCTGAAGTCGAGGATGGGTGAAGCGAGCCCTGAGCGCGGAGGCAGGCGGAAAAGACTATATACAGCAACCGCGTATGGATTGAACGTCATCCGCGAAATACGGGACGAACGCGTGCGACTATGGTCGAAGGTCCCCGCCTTGAAACTCAAATAATCTCTATGAAAGAAAAGCGCCCCAGTCAACCCCCTGTGTGGGCCGACAAACTCCTCCGATGGTTCAGCGCTTCGCACCTTCTGGAAGAAGTTCAGGGAGATTTGTATGAAGCCTTTCACAAACGTTGTCGCGGCCGGGGTGTTCGAATGGCCAGGCTCCTGTTTGTTTTCGACGTACTGCGTTCAATGTCCTTTCGCACAATAGAAAATCCCTTTCAAATTCATAACTCAGCAAGTATGCTCTCCAATTATTTGAAAACCGGCTGGCGTAATTTCATCAAGTACAAAAGCTACTCGTTCATCAACATCTTTGGGTTGTCAATCGGATTCGCATCGGCACTGCTACTCTTTCTGATTATCCGGTATGAACAATCATTCGACCGATTCCACAGCAACGCCGATCGCATTTATCGAGTGGGTAACAGCTATACGGGAGGAGGCTACGACGACCTGATTGTAACGCCCCAAATTCCACTAATGAAAAAAGAATATCCGGAGATCGTTCATGCAACAAGGTTCCACGGTTGGGGCGAGGATATCATCGCATACGAAGACACATTTGCACGCACCAGCTACCATATTGTCGATCGGGATTTTGCTGACATGTTCGACTTCCCGATGCGGGTGGGCGACCTGACGAAAGCTCTCGCTTCACCCAACCAGATCGTCCTCACAACATCGAAGGCACGAGCGCTGTTCGGTAACGAAGAGGAGGCTATGGGGAAGTCAGTTCGTCTTATCAATGAAAAAATGGAATTCACTGTTGCCGCAATAGCAGAGGATCCACCAAAGAATTCAACGCTCCAATTCGAAGCATTGATCCCTTGGGCAAATGCCCCCGATTGGCTTGACATCGATCAGGCGGGAAACTGGTACAACACCTTCATGGAGGGCTACGTGGAACTCGCTCCGGGTAGTTCGAAAGAAGCATTGGAGGAAAAGCTGCAGGGATTTAAAGACACCTACTTCCTCGAAGACCGCAAGGCCACGTGGAGTGTGATCTTGCTGCCGTTGTCGGAACAGCATGCCCGTCTCGCAAAAAATGAAGGGATGATTGCGATCCTCGCCATCATTGCTTCAGCCATCCTCCTTATTTCCTGTATCAACTTCACGAACCTTTCAGTTGCACAAACATTAAAACGCACGAAAGAAGTCGGACTTCGCCGCGTGCTCGGCAGCCTAAAGCGACACATCACCCTTCAATTCATTATTGAAGCGCTTATTACGTGTATAATTGCCTTGCTGATCGGACTCCTTATCACATGGCAGGTGTTGCCCTATTTGAATCGCTACTATGATTTTGGTGTAACGAGTGAGTTTCAGCAAAATGAACTCTTAATCGTTTTTGTGGTGTGCGTATGCATACTTCCGGCTTTGTGTGCAAGCTTCGCGCCGTCTCTGGCGTTGTCGGGGCTCAAACCGATAAATGCGATCAAGGGCGTGATCAGAAATGGTTTGTCTGGCGAATACCTTAGGCGGGTATTGATCGTATTGCAGTTTGCCGCTTCCATTATCCTGTTGATTGGCACCGCTATTATCTGGCAGCAGACTCACTATATGAAATCACAGGACCTTCGATTCAACCATGCCAACGTCGTGGCTATCGACGCATGGCCGGAACTCTTCAAAGAACCAGAGAAGGCCCGGCAGGAGCTTCTTTCATTCCGGAACGAACTGGAGAAAGAAACCGCCATTGAGTCCGCATCGTTCAGCGTCAGTCCCGGCGAGTACGATGAAAACTACAACGGGTTCACCAGCGCTGATTCACCTGCTGGCGAAAAGGTATCGCTCCGAAAAGTGTATGTCGACCATAACTTTCTAACAACGTTCGGGATGCAGCTCGTCAAGGGCCGGAATTTTTCTTCGGAAATAGAAAGCGACAAGAGTGGAGTAATCCTTAACGAAGCTGCAATGAAGCAGTTTGGCTGGACCGATATTGACAACAAGGAGATCATTGAAGGCGGCGGGAACGAGCGGTATAAGGTGATCGGCGTAGTAGAGAACTATTTCTATCAGTCTCTAAAGCGTGAGATTCAGCCCCTCGCCCATTTTTATACTCCCGAAAACGTTGGCCGACTGGCGGTACGGTTAAAACCAGGCCGTATAGAAGAGGGATTAGCGCTGCTTCGAAGCAAATGGGATGCGATGGGACCCTATGAACCCTTCCACTACCGTTTCGTCGATCAATCTTTTGACGCCCTTTACAAGGCGCAGGATCGCCTCAGCGCCACATGCTCCCTATTCTCGCTCATCGCAGTGATCATTTCATGCCTTGGACTCTTCAGTATCACTGCCTATTCCATCAGGCTTCGCCGAAAGGAAGTGAGTATCCGAAAAGTATTAGGTGCATCGGTTCCAGCCATTGTTTTGAAGCTGTCGCGGACATATGGAATTATGATTCTGGTCGGGTTTGTGATTGCCTGCCCGGTGGTGTACTT
>CAYMWA010000297.1:0-2940 GCA_964393795.1 uncultured Roseivirgaceae bacterium | reverse complement strand
AGGTAGCCAATCAGCTTTGTCGCCTCGGCCGATCCTTCCTTAATTGCTACGCCCTTTTTACGCGGAGTATTCAATATCTTCAAGGAAAATGGATAACCTGAAAGGTCATCCTCCATTGCTGTTTCGTTATGAAGGGCAACGGCACTCCTTTTTCTCCTGAGATTCCTGATAAACGTCTCGGCAAACCCTTCATCATCAGGATGAAGGTACGCGACGGACCCGTCGTCTCGCCGTTTGCTCGCAATGATGGGAGAAAGGCACTTGTAACGCATCGTATCCGTGAATTGTGGCTTGGGCAGCGATTCTACGGCAGCAACCTGGAACCCGATCCGCGCCCGCTCATTGCCGAAATACCCTCGCTGTTCTGTAAATAGTCCTTTGAGAAAGTTTTCGAGGCTTGCGTCAACAAAAAACTTCACAATCAGCGAAAATTCGTTCCCCCGTAGTCTTATCCGGTCACCTTCAATCTCGTAAGGCCGAAGATCAAGCTGCGAAAATGTAAAGAGCTTGAAGGTTCGGAGACCCGATTCAAATCCCTTTTCATGAAGAAAGGTCCCATATGCGCTGTCGGCTTGTCCAATGACGCGATATATCCATGATGAAACATGATACTGGTAATTGGCAGGCAGTTCATGCCCGGAAACACGGGTGAATTTTAATAGTAATTCCATTTCTTGGTGACTTGTGTGTAAGAAACAACAGTACAGTGACAATATGTGTCAACAGGCTTGCTGTAGCAGAAAACTATTTTTTCGCCAGGGCAGACGACGGCGCAGGTGCACGGAAGATTGTGCCACAAAGGTGGAAACGCGTGTTCGATCTCAGGTTCCATTGCGTGGGGTTGGCAATGATCAATGAATACACACGAACCTGGTCAGGAGCGAGCGAAAATTCGCTTCAGGAAAATTAATGCTGTTCTGACCATCCCTGGGCACTGGGAGTGATTCGGCGTTTAATATAACAAACCGCCAAGAAAGGTCAAACTTTTTTTGAGCTCATTTGTTAGGAAGAGCCCCCCTCGTGTCGAAATGATCATGAAGTGTCGCGAAGGTGTCCTTGATTAGACTTCGATTCGGAGTGGTTCCCTCGCTCATGCGGATGTTTCGCTTACGCACATGCCGGCGCCAGGCCTCGCAGCCGCCCACTCAACATGACGGCTTCAAAAAAGATATCATAAGACCTCAACCCATCCAGCCGCACACCCCACTCACGACTCACGCCTCACGCCTCACGAAAGCCAACGCACAACCTCCACCACTGACCACTCACCACTGACCACTCACCACTCACCACTCACCCTCATTCAAATCCCTCCAACTCATCATACTCCGAACAATCCAGCGTCATGTCCAATGGATCGGATGGACGATTGAACGTGCCTTTGCCATAGCCAAGGGTGGGATCTTTGTACACGTTGATCATGAACGCCTCCCATATCGGCCGCGCTGTGCGGCCGCCGGAACCAAATACCCACGAAGGAAAATGTATCGAAGGCTCGTCGCCGCCAACCCAAACACCTGTGACGAGATTGTTGGTGACGCCCAGATACCATCCGTCGGAAGCATTGTCGGTCGTGCCCGTTTTGCCGCCGATTTCGTTGCCGGTCTTCAGAAAAGGATCGATGCCCGCAGAGGTTCCACCCGGCAACTCCACACCTCCGCGTAACATGAAGATCATCTTGTACGCGGTCTTCTCATCCATTACCTGCCGCGTTTTCGGAATAAAACTCTCAATCACGTTTCCATTCTTGTCTTCAATGCGTGTGATGAAGTACGGCTCGGTGTACAATCCCAGGTTGACAAAACTGCTGTAGGCGGCGACGATTTCGTACAGCGATACGTCGCCCGTGCCGAGTGCGAGGGAAGGTACCGGCTGCAGATCGGTGCTGATTCCCAGACGGTGGGCAAACTCGACAACGTTGACAGGCCGGATCAATTCAATCAACTGCGCGCTGATCGTGTTCTTGGATTGCGCAAGCGCCTCGCGCAACGTGAGCTGCTGTCCACTCCCGAAATCGCCTGATGCGTTCGGCGGATGCCAGATCGTGCCGTTCGGTAAACTAATGGAAGGGGAAACGTCATATAGTTTAAAACACGGCGAGTAGCCGTCTTCGATCGCCTTGCCGTAAACGAAAGGCTTGAACACCGATCCCGCCTGTCGCGTCGCCGCACGCACGTGATCGTACTTGAAGTATTTGTGTTCGATACCGCCGACCCACACCTTCACCGCACCGGTCTGCGGATCCATTGCCATCATACCGGCTTGCAGAAAGCGGTTGTAATAGCGCAATGAATCCATCGAACTGAATAAAGTGTCGCGGTCGCCGTCCCAGCTGAATACTTTCATCGGGCGCTTCTGGTGCAGCACAATGTCGACCGAATCAGGATGCTCCGCATACCGCTCGACGAGTCTCCGGTACAGTGGCGTGCGGGTGATTTTCTCTTCCAGGAAGTTTTCAATTTCGTAGCCTCCGTCATCTACCCAAGGCTCACTGCCACGCGCTTCCCACGCCTCTTCGAACGAAGCCTGCAAGAGCGCCATTTTTTCTTGCAGCACTTTTTCGGCATTGCGCTGCATGCGACTGTCGATCGTTGTGTAGATTTTTAATCCTGATTCAAAAAGGTCATAACCGTTTTCTTCACACCATTGCAGCAACTCGCCGCGCAGGGATGTGCGGAAGTAGGGGGCAAGACCGCGATTTTGATTTTCTACGGAGTAGTCAAGTGCCACGGGGAGGGAGCGGATCGAATCATAAGCATCGCGTGAAGCGATGTAGTGATGTTTGTAAAGTTTGTACAGTACCTGGTTTCTTTTTCGACGGGCATTCTCGGGATGAAAAAAGGGATTGTAGAGTGACGGATTCTGAAGTAACCCTACCAACATGGCCGACTCCTGAATGTTGAGTGCTGCTGGCTGTTTGTTGAAGTAAGTCTCCGCAGC
>CAYMWA010000296.1:0-2943 GCA_964393795.1 uncultured Roseivirgaceae bacterium | reverse complement strand
GCCCCTTCGATCAGAAAACATTGTTCCTGTTTTCGGTATTTCTTTACTTGCAGGGATTTGATAAATTTTGTTGTGACCTTCGTTAGCATCCTGAACTATTGATTCCGAAAATTAGATATTTTCTTCTAATAATAGCCGCGCCACTCGTGCTGACGGGCTGCCTGGGAACGAAGCATCTCAGGGAAAATGAGAAGCTGCTTTTTCGGCAGCGCATCAAAGCACCGCCAAACGTGAATGAAGAGGAACTCCGCGCCTTGTACGCGACTCGTCCTAATAGAAAGTTCTTTTCCATTCCGGGTATCCACCACCTCGTTGCCCTTTACTACCTCGGCGAGAACCACTACGACAAGGAAAAATTTGTCGAGAAAAAAGAGAGGACCATCGCAAAGTTCGACGCCCGCATCGCGGAAGCCACCCGGGAGCGAAAAATCAACAACCTTCAATTCAAAAAGCAAAAGCGCATCGACAAATATGACGCGCGAATCGAGAAGGGAAATCTCTTTATGCAGTGGGGCGAACCCGTGGCTGTGTTTGACAGCGGACTCGTCAACCTGACCATCAATCGCTTTAAGAATTATCTGTTTTCGGAGGGATACTTTGAAAACTCCGTTACCGCGGATATAGACGCTGTGGGAAAACTGGTGAGCGTGAATTACAAAATAGATGTAGGGCAACCTTACATCATCGACAGTGTCTTTTACCGCATTACAGACTCGACAGTCTACAACCTTATCAAGATGACGGAACAGAACAGCCTGATCAAGAAAGGCGTCCGGTATCGCGAAGACAACCTGAGTCGCGAAAGAGAGCGCATCGACCTCTACCTTAAAGACAATGGCTACTACGACTTCAGCCGCCAGTACATCGACTTTCACGTTGATACAACTTTGCTCGACGACAAACGTGTGGCCGTGATGATCGCAATTAGCGACCCCGCAAAACGCGGATATCACAAACAATTCGTCATTGACTCCGTCCGCTTTACGACGGACGCCGGCATCAACCGTCCCGGCGAGGAGCGCACGCGCGAGCGATACCGCGATGTGCAATACCTCTATTACCAGGATAATTACAACCTGAAAATTCTCCGGCAGCGTGTCTTCCTCTCCCCTGGGAACCTCTATTCGCGGACAAAAACTTTTGAAACGCAGCGGCAGCTCGCCAACCTGGACGCGTTCAAATTCGTGAACATCAACTTCGATACAACGGGCGGCACCTTCATTGCCAACATCTTCACGAGCGCCCTCGACCGCTATGAATGGTCAAACGAAGTCGGCGTCAATGTTACGGAGGGCTACCCCGGACCTTTTTACAACCTGAACTTCAAAAAGCGAAACTTGTTCGGCGGACTCGAAAACTTTGAACTTAATGGACGCATTGGTATCGAAGGGGTGGCGGCGGCAACGCAGGAGCTGGACGTATACAAGAGCACGGAAGCGGGGGTGAACGCCTCCATTACTTTTCCGCAATTCCTCTGGCCGTTCCGCGACCGTACGCAGATGTGGCTGGGAAAATACAACCCGAAAACACGGCTGTCAGTCGGGTACAGCTACACCGACAGGCCGGAGTACCGGCGAAACAGCACGACGCTTTCCAACACGTACACCTGGCAAAACCAACGCACCACGCAGTATTCGCTGGCACTGTTCAACCTGAGTCTCATCAATTCGGATATCAAGTCGCCGGCCTTCCAGGAAGTACTCGACGACCTCGACAGTCTGGGCAACTACAACCTGGCGCGTTCGTTTGAACCGTCGCTTGTCAGCAGCATGATCTTCAGCATCACCTGGAACCGGAACTATGGAACCTTCGACCGGAATGCCGTCTTCATCCGCGCGCAGGTAGAGCCGGGCGGTACAACACTCAATTTTATCGATCCGGACATCATCACCGATCAGGGCCTTCAATACTTCAAATACCTGCGTTTCAATTTTGACTTCCGGAAGATCCGTATCCTCAATAAGTGGGCTACATTCGCTTATCGCATTAACACCGGAATCGCCTATTCGTATGGGTCGGACCGGTCCCTCCCTTATGAAAAATATTACTTTGCCGGAGGGAGTAACAGCATCCGCGCCTGGCGACCCCGCCGACTTGGACTCGGGTCGATTCCGCCGCCCCTCAACACCGACGCGTCGGTCGACGGCAATCCCACCGACGACGGCTTATTCAACTACCGCCTTGAAAAGCCCGGAGAAATCCTGTTGGAGGGGAGTATGGAACTGCGCACCAAGTTGTTCGGATTTGTTGGCGGTGCCATCTTCGTCGACGCCGGCAACGTATGGCTGTTCAGCCAGCAAACGCGCGAAAACCCGGAGACAGGCGAACGAGAACCTGTGGAGGGCAACTCAAAGTTCCGCTTTGACTCTTTCTATAAGGAACTCGGCATAGGCACGGGATTCGGCCTGCGCTTTGATTTTACTTTCCTTGTGTTGCGCTTTGACGTCGGCATCAAAGTGTACGATCCCGGCCGCGCACCCGAAGACCGCTTTGTCCTTGACGACGTAAAGTTCTTTAAACCCTTCGCCACCCCCGATGGCCACGGCGGCTACACCAACTTCAAAGAACCCGTGATCTATAATATTGGGATAGGGTATCCATTCTAGTTACAAGAAAGTTGGCGGTTGGTGGTTGGTGGTTGGTTGTTGGCGGTTGGCAGTTGGCGGTTGGCAGTTGGTGGTTGGTTGTTGGCAGTTGGCGGTTGGGGAACTGCTTGCAACCTGTAACTTGCAACTTGTAACTTGCAACCTGCAACTTTGCAACCTGCAACTTGTAACTTGTAACTTGTAACTTTGCAACCTGCAACTTTGCAACTTGCAACTTGCAACTTGCAACCTGCAACCTGCAACCTGCAACCGGAATGTTCGTTGCCTTCGGCTCCGTTAAGCGAGCAGCAGCCCTTCCAACTCCGCCTTTACTTTTTCGGGATTCGGCAACATCATC
>CAYMWA010000295.1:0-2950 GCA_964393795.1 uncultured Roseivirgaceae bacterium | reverse complement strand
TTTTATTCAGCAATGAGCCTTCCCGGACTGGCAATTGTGCTTGCCGTGCCGGGAATGGTCATCGCCATTTTTGCTACAAAGACGCTACGTTGAAGTTTGCGTTGAAACGCACTAACCGGTCATTCGAACACCTTTTTTGCAATCACAT
Organism: uncultured Roseivirgaceae bacterium; assembly: GCA_964393795.1. Taxonomy (GTDB): domain Bacteria; phylum Bacteroidota; class Bacteroidia; order Cytophagales; family Cyclobacteriaceae; genus Chryseosolibacter. The sequence continues at coordinate 2,802 of CAYMWA010000295.1, read as the reverse complement.
TATTATGCGACACTGACCGGCTGTAATTCAAGCGCCACATCATATTCCGGTTCCCGGCGCCGAAACAGGAAGTTGCCGTTGCGCACAGAGGCCAGTACTTCTACCCTCTTGCGAATGGCTTCAAAAACGGAAGACTCATTGAGCACAATGAAGTTGGCGGGCTTGCCCACTTCCAATCCATACTGATCTTCAAGCATCAGCGTTTTTGCACCGTTGTATGTGATGAGGTCAAATGCAGTCTCTACCTCTTCGTACGAAGCAACCTGTGTCAAATGGATGCCATTATCCAGGATATTCATCATGTTGCCGTTGCCGAGCGGATACCATGGATCATTGATCGAATCCTGTGCGAAGCAGACGGTGATGCCTTCGTTGAGCAGCTCCTTTACGCGGGTCAATCCACGCCGTTTAGGATAGGTATCCTGACGGCCTTGCAGGTAGGCATTTTCGGTAGGACAACTGATAAAGTTAATGCCGCTTGCTTTCAGCAAACTCATCATGCGAAAAGCGTAGGCATTATCGGCGCTTCCAAACGAACAGGTGTGGCTTGCAGCTGTCTTCCTGCCGATACCTTCTACCATTACCAGCGCGTTTAACAACTCCAGGAAACGAGCCATAATATCGTCCGTTTCGTCACAATGTACGTCAATCATCTTGTCGTGTTTCACGGCGAGTTCGACGATGCTATGAAGGGATTTCTCACCTATCTCCCGGGCCCATTCAAAGTGGGGGATACCGCCAACACAATCCGCTCCCATTTTCAATCCTTCTTCTACGAGTTCATAGCCGCCTTTGAAAGCATACATCCCCTCCTGGGGGAAAGAAACAATCTGAATCGTCACGATATCCTTCACCGCTTCCCTGACTTCGAGCATGGCCTTCAGACCGGTAAGTTTTGGATCCGTAACATCAATGTGTGTGCGGATGAATTGTACACCTTGTGAAACTTCTTCACGGATGCCTTGTATCGCTCGCTCTTTAGCATCTTCGATCGTTTGTGTTTTTTTGATCTCATGCCAACGGGCAATGCCTTCGAACAGGGTGCCCGACTTTATTTTTCCGCCGTCGTTGCGACCTGTGTAGACATAATCCAGATGTAAATGCGGATCTACGTAAGGAGGCAAGACCAGTTTCCCGTTAAGGTCAATTTCCTCATCGCATTTTGGCAGGCCTTTGCCCACCTGGGTGATCCGGCCCTTTTCAACAATCAGTTCAGTAGCTGAATCGTTGCGATAGATTTTGGCATTGAAAAACTTCTTCTTCATAGCGTCATCGTTTATGTTGTATATTGGACAATATTCCTGTGTGTCGCTTTGTCGTTTTTTGTAAATTACGGGACCTGTTGCAGCGGCTGTACTATTGTTGCCCGGTCCGCTGATGGCCTGTGAATATACGCACTTTCTCCCAACGCTTTGAAGGGCGTGAAAAAGATATTAGACGCGAAGTTATGACTAGTCGCTTGGTTCTAATTTTCATGTTTGCGGGCTTGCATGCGTCTTGCACCTATGCCCAACCTAACGTAGTCTTCATCCTCGCCGACGACCTTGGGTGGTCACAGACTTCTGCATACGGCAGCGACTATTACAAGACGCCCAACATCGACCGTATCGCTTCGGAAGGGCTTCGGTTTACAAACGCGTACTCGGCTGCTGCCATTTGTTCGCCAACGCGGGCTTCCATCCTTACGGGTAAATCGCCTGCGAGGCTCCACCTGACTGATTACATTCCGGGTGCGATACCTGAAAATGCAGTTCTCCGCATTCCTGAATGGCAAAAGTTCCTTCCTCTTGAAGAGATTACGCTGGCGGAAGTCTTTCGTGATAGAGATTATCGGACTGCACTATTCGGGAAATGGCATTTGAGCCGGGAGAAATTCGGCCCACGTGCAATTCCGTATTATCCGGACAAACAAGGGTTCCAAGACTTCTTTGTTATCGATAAACCGACAAAAGACGATGACCCCGAAGCGGATCCACACAAGTCCGACTCAATTGGTACCCGTGCTGTCCGCTTCATACGCCGGCATGCCGAAAGACCATTCTTTCTTTTTCTTAGCTTCAGCGCCATTCACAATCCATTGATGGAGCGCAGAGAAGATATTGCGTACTGGCAAGAGTCTGTCGGGTCGGACACAGCAGCCCGCAACCCGGTCATCGCGGCGATGCTGTCGCGCATGGATCGGAACATAGGACACGTACTGGCTGTGCTCGACGAACTGCATCTTGTGCGTAACACCATTGTGATATTTTATTCCGACAACGGTGGTCTCGCGTCTGATGCAAGCCAGGCACCGCTGCGTGCGGGAAAGGGCTGGCTCTACGAGGGCGGTATTCGGGTGCCTCTGTTGATACGTTGGCCCGGTGTCATACGGGCCGGCACGACATCTGGCGCACTTGTGTCATCGTACGATTTCATGCCTACGTTTTGCGAGCTGCTGAACGCGCCTTCCCCCGCAGGTATCGACGGGATCTCACTCCTCCCACTACTTAGGGATGAAAAGGCACTTGAGCAACGAACACTTTTCTGGCATTATCCGCATTATCATAGTGTGGGCATGCGACCCGGAGGTGCCGTGCGCAGTGGCCGATGGAAACTGCTTGAAAATTTCGAGGAAAGTCTAACCGGGAAGGGAGCGTCCGCCTTTGAGCTGTATGATCTTAAGAACGACCCTGGCGAAAAGCAGGACGTGTCATCACGGCATCCGGAAGTTGTCATGAGGTTGTCGAAGAGACTAGCGGGCTGGCGGCGTCATGTCGGAGCGCAGTTGCCCGTCATGCCGGACTATATCAAGAACTAACCTGC
>CAYMWA010000294.1:0-3054 GCA_964393795.1 uncultured Roseivirgaceae bacterium | reverse complement strand
GCGTCTTTCTATCGGCTCGGCACAAGCAATCCCGCAAAGGGAATTACCTCATACGTCCATACACCCACTTTCAACATAGACGAAGACGCACTCGGGATCGGCCCCGGATTGATGGCCTGGATGGCGGTGCAGACGCTGAACAGCCATTAACCGGTTCCAGGCCCCACATGAAAATCGGCGAAATCCCGGATCGGCTTTAGTCGGTGATCAAATCTTCTATCTATATTGCAGTGGATACGACACCATGTTAAAAGACACGTTATCAAAATTTTTCAAGGTAGACGCGCTGCTCGAAAACCTCAGCGGCTATGTCGAGACGCGTGTCGCGTTGCTTAAAGTGGAGGTGAAAGAAGAGGTGGCTGGCGGCCTGGCGAAGGGCGTGGCGTATTTGCTCATCGCATTCGTGTTTGCACTCTTCGTCCTTTTTGTCAGCGTTGCGGTAGCTGTTTTGCTTAGTGTGAAACTCGGACTATTTGCAGGCTTCGCTATCGTGGCGGCTATCTATCTGATCACGGGTATTATCCTTTGGTTATCGCGCGCAAGACTGATCGCGAAGCTCTCTGGCCGGTTTGAATTGGCGTTCAGAAAGAAACAATAGGTCTTATGGAACTTGAAACTGACAATCCCGAAAAAGGAGAACTGCTCCGGCGTTCGGCAGAGCAGCGGCAGCTGTTGGAGGATGAGGTCAAGCGAATCGCTGAGCGCTCTGAAAAGATACTCACCAACGCACTGGTTATTGGCGGCGCACTGGCGTTGACCTATTTTCTGGTGAGCGGCCTTTCACAAGGCACCAAAAAGAAGCGGAAAGCGCGCAAGAACGCTGCCGCGGAGGGCCAATCCGGGAACCAGGAAACGGAATGGGAAGAGCCTCATGAAACGTCGGCGGTCGCGGGACTTGTCACGCAAATCGGCTCGGTGCTCGCCACGCAGGCAACAGCATACCTCTTGTCCATCGCTCGCGAGAAACTGGCCGAGTACTTGCAATCACAGGCTATCAGGAAACAACAGGAAGATGGCGATTCTTGACACACTGCAACAACGACACAGGGAAAATAAGAAGTCGATAGCAGTGCTGGTTGATCCGGATAAAGCGGAAGACCCGGCGAAGCTTCTCCATCTCATCAACCTGGCGAACGAAAACTGTATTGACTATTTTTTTGTTGGCGGAAGCCTCGTCACCAGTTCTAATCTGTCAGAAGTAGTAAAGCACATCAAGGAAAATGTGACGATTCCTATCGTCTTGTTTCCAGGGAATGCGATCCAGGTCGACGCTTCCGCGGATGCGATTCTCTTCCTTTCGCTGATCTCCGGAAGGAATCCCGAGTTGCTGATTGGTCAGCATGTTGTGGCCGCACCGATTTTGAAAAACACCAGGTTGGAAGTGATCCCGACCGGCTATATGCTCATCAACTCGGGGAAGATCACGTCGGTAGCTTACATCAGCAATACCATGCCCATCCCCGACGACAAATATTCACTTGCAGCAAGTACCGCCATGGCAGGGCAGATGCTGGGACTGCAAACCATCTATATCGATGCCGGCAGCGGCGCGGAAAAGGAAATCAGCTCCCGCATGATCGCAGCGGTCAGGAAGTCAATATCCATACCGTTGATTGTCGGCGGCGGGATTAACTCCGCACAGAAAGCCTTTGCCGCGCTGGAAGCCGGGGCTGACATGATCGTGATTGGCAATGCACTGGAGAAACAGCCCAATCTGCTGACGGAGGTGTCGGAGAAAGTGTATGCATGGAATAAGGCGTGATTGCCTGCGCGCATGCGGGTAACTTCCGGGAAGTTTAAAACTTCCCGGAAGTTGCGCATTAGCACGCCCGCCCTCACTTAAAACTTACCACTTAAAACTTACTACTTTATCAGTGCGCGTGAAATCACCATCTTCTGTATCTCCGTCGTTCCTTCGTAGATCTGCGTGATCTTCGCGTCACGCATGAGGCGCTCGACGTGGAATTCCTTCACGTAGCCGTAGCCGCCGTGGATCTGTACTGCTTCTGTAGTGACGTCCTGGGCGATTTGGGACGCGTAGAGCTTCGCCATCGCGGCGGCCTTCACAAAATCTTTCTTGTAGTCTTTCAGATAGGCGGCCTTGTGAACAAGGAGACGGGCCGCGTCAATTTTGGTGGCCATCTCGGCGAGCTTGAATTGAATCGCCTGGTGCTCAGACAACAGTTTGCCGAAAGCCTTGCGTTCTTTCGAATACTTGAGCGCGAGTTCAAATGCGCCAGAGGCGATGCCGAGAGCCTGGGCAGCGATGCCGATGCGGCCTCCGTTGAGCGTGGTCATCGCGAACGTGAAACCAAATCCTTCGTCTCCGATGCGGTTGGCCTTGGGCACTTTGACATCCGTGAACATCAGCGAATGCGTGTCTGATCCACGAATGCCCATCTTGTCTTCCTTCTTTCCGACGGTAAATCCGGGCATACCCTTTTCAACGATAAGCGCGTTAATGCCCTTGTGTTTCTTTTCAGGATGCGTCTGCGCGATGACGATGTAGACGCTGGCGGTACTACCGTTGGTGATCCAGTTCTTCGTACCGTTTAGCAGGTAGTGGTCGCCATTATCGGCGGCCGATGTGCGTTGACTTGTGGCGTCTGATCCTGCCTCCGGTTCTGAGAGACAGAAGGCGCCGATGATGGATCCGGTGGCCAGCGGTTTGAGGTATTTCTCTTTTTGTTCTTCCGTGCCAAATTTCTCAAGCCCCCAACAAACGAGCGAGTTGTTGACCGACATGCATACGGAGGCCGACGCGTCGATTTTCGAGATCTCCTCCATAGCCAGTACATACGAAATCGTATCCATACCCCCGCCGTTGTAGCGCGGGTCGACCATCATTCCCATAAAACCCAGCTCGCCCATCTTGCGGATTTGCTCAGCCGGAAAGCGTTGGTGAGTATCGCGTTCGATGACGCCAGGTAGTAAATCATTTACGGCAAACTCGCGGGCAGCAGCCCGGACAGCCTTTTGTTCTTCGGTGTATTCGAAATTCATCGACACCAAATATGGAAGAATTTGGCTTCAATACAAAATGCCACCGCAAGC
>CAYMWA010000293.1:0-3090 GCA_964393795.1 uncultured Roseivirgaceae bacterium | reverse complement strand
CCTCACCCTTCTTTTTCGAGTATCGCGATATCCTTGATCAGCTTGTCCACTTCTTCGTCTTTTGTGCCGTCGTATTTGCCACGGATGCGCCCGTGTTTGTCGATCAGCATGAAGGCACCGCTGTGGATAAATCCGTCGGGATCGGCTTCATCTTCCATCGCGGTAACGAAGTAGCTCGTCTGTGCCAGGTAATAAATGGAGTCCTTATTCCCCGTAAGGAAATACCACTTGTCACTGTCTACATCAAGCCGTTCGGCATAGTCTTTCAGGAGGGCCACCGTATCATACTCCGGATCGATGGTGTGCGAGACGAGCATTACGTCCGGATCATTTTTGACAGCCTCATAAACCCGGCGCATCTGCGTTTTCATGACCGGGCAGATGGTGCGGCATGATGTGAAGAAGAAGTCGGCGGCATAGATCTTCCCGCGGAGGTCATCTTCGGTGACCACCATGCTGTCCTGATTCACGAGCGAGAAATGCCCGATCGTGTGATAGGTGGTATCCGTTGCCGTGATGTGTTTTTCACCGAGAATAGGAAGGCTTTCTTCCTTCTGTTCGCCACATGACAAAAGGCCTAAGGATAGAATCGTCGCCATCGCTGCTCCGAAAAGTAAGCGCGGAGTGCTCAGCGATGAACAAGTGTTGATGCTGTTCATGATATATACATTTATTCGTTGTGCTTTCGGTATCGCTTGTAAAGCGCCATCCCGGCGAGGATCAACGCCGTCACGACGATGAGTCCTGCGAGCCCCCACACCATGCTCAAAGCGCTCTTGAGCACGATAATGAACACGATGCTGATCAGAAAGAGGGTGGCCACCTCGTTCCACATGCGCATTTGCTGTGAAGTATATCGGACGACCCCTTTCCCTAGTTGCTTAAACAAAAAATGCAGAGAAAAGTGATACACGTACAGCAAAAAAACCAGCGTCAGCTTGATGTGCATGAAGCCGTGCTGCAGCCAACCCGGATCATTGATGATCAGGGCAGTGCCCAACCCCAGGGTAATGACGGCAGATGGCCAGGTGATCCCATACCAAAGTCGGGAGGCCATCATCGACAGCTGCTTCAGAAGGATCGATCGTTCCGGGTCTTGTTTGTCGTGTGCCTCAATGATGTAGACAAAAAGTCGCGGCATGTAAAATAGTCCTGCAAACCAGGTGACGATGAAGATAATGTGGACAGCCTTCAGATACAGGAACGTCATGGTGCAAATGTGTGCAGAGATCGTCGGTGGAGCAAACATTTCGTGTACTTGAGGTCACAAATTGTGACTTCAAGTACTGGAATTCCTTCCGTATAAACGTCTACTCCAACCATGTTTGGGGGAGGTCATCCTCAACGTCCACGTCGCGCAACACTGGCATGATTTCGTATTTCAGGCCCATCTGGTCGAAATCAGCGACGGTATCGCGGAAAACGGTATGCGTGCTCCAGGTTTTATCCCGGAATACCGATCGCTGTGGCCCCTTCAGTCCAAGCAGGTAATAACCCCCGTCTTGTGCAGGCCCGATGACCGCATCCGCAGATTGCAGTGCGTCGAACGCCCGTTGGATGATGGCGTCGGTAATTTCCCAACAGTCGGTGCCGATAATGCAGATCGCCTCGTAGCCCGCTTCGAACCCGGATACGAAAGCGTTGTGCATTCGTACGCCGAGGTCTTCACCTTGCTGCAATGCCTTTTGATAGGTATCGTTCGGCCAGCCATCCAGGCGGTCAACGGTGTCGGTATAGTAGACGGTCTTATCGTATGGTAACTTTTCGGTGACCTGTCTCGTGTGGCGCGCCAATTTTTGATAGATTTCAAGTGCGCGCGCTTTACCTATGGTGGCGGCGAGCCGGGTCTTGACGGGACCGATCTTTGGATTGCGGTAAAAAATGATCAGGAGACGCTTCTGTATTTCACCCATACCGTTTCATAAATCAGGTAGCCAATCACCAGTGTATACTCGAGTGCCACGAGGAAAAGGTTTTCGTCGAAGCCACTTTTACTGTATCCCGCATAGGTCAAAAAGATCGCCCCGGTCCAGACCACGGTAAACCGATACGGAGTGAACAGGGAGAGAGGCAACAAGGTAATGATATACCAGGGATGCAGGATCGTGACGGAAAGAAAATACACGAGCAGGCACCACAGCATACCCGCGAAGAGTTGGGTGCCGGGTGAAGCAACGCGGTTCCAGAACGGCCCCCTGAATGAAATATAGAGGATGATAGTCGTGGCCACTAATGCCAGCGCCGGGCCGGCGTACTGAATGATGTTGAAACCTGCCAACGCATAACCGACTGCGCGAACGAGGTAATAGATGCTGGCGTTGAACTCAAATCTTTGAAAGTAGTAGCCGATGCTGGTCGACAGCCCGTGAATGAGCGCTGAGCTCAACAACGGTACGAACAGCAGGAGCGTAAAGGCTATGGTGATCGTCCAGTAGCGGATGCTTTTTTTCCATCCGAGGTAGCGCGCAAGTAAGGGAAGGAAGATCAACGGGATAAGTTTCGTAGCTATTGACAACGCATACATCAGCGGCGACCACCCATCTTTTCGGTGCATCAGGTAGATGGCCAACAAAAGGAAAAAGATCATGATCCCTTCGAAATGGAGGTTCCCTGTAAATTCGAGAATCACTAGCGGGTTGGTTGCGTAGAGCAACAGCCGCGATGCCGGTTGTTGAAAGGCACGGAGCGTCCGGGCGAGTATCCACAGTGTTGCCACCTCGAAGGCGAAGAGTATCACCTTCATGATGACGGCACTTCCATAAATGGAGTCAGGCGAAAGTTTCACCGACAACCAGAATATCAGCTGGGCAACGGGTGGATAAATAGTGAACGTTTCTGTCGCGCCGAGCGAGGCGTACAGCGAGGCGTCAAGACCCGGGATGTTGTGTGTATGCGACATGTACCACGAGGGCACTTCGGCGAAAGGGTCTTCGCCTGCGGCGAGGATACGTCCGTCCCAGATGAAGCGATAGAAGTCATCGGAAAGGTTGGGAATAGCAAATAGTAGTGCGATCCGAAAAACAAGGGAAGCGGCGATCCAGAATTTTCTTGTCGCTGGTGCCAGTGTGTCGTGGTGACGGACAACCAGGA
>CAYMWA010000292.1:0-3143 GCA_964393795.1 uncultured Roseivirgaceae bacterium | reverse complement strand
TCAAAGACGATCCAGGACCCTTCCAATATGGTGATCGTAATCTGGTTTCCGCCTTCGCGGATTACGCCTTTCCGGATCGGAATCACCAGCCGTTGTTCGGTGTCGGTGGATGGCGTTTCCGTCAGAGACTTGTCACTCACGCCTTTCAGCAGGAATTTTTCATGCTGATCGTTCACGCTCACTTTGATTAGTGATTTACGCGGGTTGACGTCGACCAGGTCTAAAACGAGGTTCCACTCATCTTCAGTTGGTATCTGTGCCACTCCGAAGAGGATGTTGATATCGTGTGTGCGCCAGCCCGACGTTCCCCACGTACCACCCCACGTGTCGTCGGGGCCCGGCAAGACATAGGGGAAGTCTTTGGCGGCTTCCGATCTGCCAATCAGGTAATAGCGGTCTTCATATCCGAAATCCCGGCTGAGGAAGTCCTTGTAACCTGCGGGCCCCAGCGCCAGCTCGGCCGCGGAATTGTCGTTTATGCCGATGTGCCAAATCGTATCTGCGGCGACGGGGTCGCTTGCGTCCGTCTGCGTTTTGGCCGTTGTTGGCGAATAGCTCTTGCAAGCCGTCAGCAGGCCGGCGACCACAAGCGCAGCCGTCATGGCGTAAAGTTTCCGGGATATCAGATTCATCGGTCAATTATTTGTTCAAACATATGGACAAGTGCAAAATAGAAAAAAAACAACAAAGTTATGCCCTTACCGACGCTTTGATGGTAGCGCATTCTGTTCCTTCCCCTTCACCGTAAGGCCGGATCGTGTAAGTGCCGACAGCGGCGGGCACGATAAACGTTTCCGCATAGTGCACAACAAAGGGGTCGAATTTGCCTTCGGGACTTTCCACTATGGCTTCCCTTCCTTGTACGAGGTTGAGGACATTTACCATGCCGTCAGTATTGTGCGTCACCTTTTTCGTAAACCAGTGCCTTCTCGTTTCGATGAACTGGAGATGGCTCAAGCCGGTGCGCTCCTCTTTCCATCCGTCGCCTTCCCCGATCAACTCGAGCGGCTCAAGCAGGTGTTTTTCTACCCACGGTGTCGTATAATCCCAACGGATCACTTTTTCGCCGTGGTCGATACTGATGGGCCTTGGTTTACCGTCAAGTCCGAGTCTCGCCCAATCCCACAATTTAAAAGTGAAGATATAAGGTGTGGCACTGATCTCGAGCACCATCGTGTCCGTGGCCGAGCAGTGTACGGTACCTGCCGGAATAGACATGTGTTGATGCTTTCGGATGGGCCACGTCTTAACATACTTTTCGGCGTTAAATTCGTTCTTGCCATCCTGGGCCTGTCTGAGTTCGCAGATCATTTCCTTTGGATTGACGTCTTCATGAAGTCCGAGGTACACAATGGCATCGTCGGCGGCATCGAGGATGTAGTAGCTTTCATCCTGCGTAAACTGCATCCCGAATGTTTCGCGGATGTATTCCGTGCTGGGGTGGACCTGCAGGCTGAGGTTGCCGCCACCCATGGTATCGAGAAAGTCAAAGCGGATCGGAAATTGATCGCCGAAGCGTGCGCGTACTTTTGCGCCGAGAAGGTTTTCCGCCTGGTAGAAGACGAGGTTGATCGAAGGCACTTCCACGTCGATATTGCCGTAGCGGAGCATAAGGCTGTTTTCTTCCGGGACACAATCAAAGCACCACGCAAAATTAGGCGCAGACCTGTCGAGGTCGCACACTTCCTTCATCCACTGTCCGCCCCACGGCCCGGGATCGAAGAAGGGCACTACCCTGAATGGCCGTTGCGCTGCCGCCTCGAGACCTTTGAGAAACGCGTCCCCCTCCACCAGTTTGGGGGCGTTTTCCTGGTTGGTGTCGAGCAAAAAGTCATAGCGGCCGAGCAGTTCTCGTTTCAGGCGGTCGCACACACGCCAGTCAACGAAAAAGCCGTGCTTGTATTTTTCTGAAAACTCGGCGTTTTTGTTCTGAACACCAAGGTTATTGACTTCGTTGCGCCGCATGCGTTTCTGAATTTCCCAACGCGCCATGTCGGCATAGACGAGCACATCCCACTGCTGTGCGATCCTGCTGGCGCCGGTACCATACACAACCACCGTACCCTGCTTCACCTTTGCGATCTGGCTGCCCAGATGCGCCATGCGCGAGGCATCGAGGTAGTCGTCTATTCTCAGTCGCGTCATGTATCCGAAAGTAGGATCGTCGGTCACATCGGGATACACCATTTCGCGTACGGCGGATTCATCCTTAAAGGCCGTGCAGGAATCAATCCAGGACGCGGGTTGCAGTCCCTCCTTCAATTGGGTGGCAATTTCCTCATGATGGACACCCTGATAGCATTCTACCACCACCACTTTGACCTGGCCATCGATAGTGGCGAGCTTTTTCTTCAGCGTACCAATCACATTGTCCCATCCCGCAACGCAGGATTGGCTGTCGTTTTCCACCTGCACAAAAGGAAACTTGTCGTAATTCGAAGTCTTCAAGGTTCTATAAGTTTTAGTTAAATCAAATACGCCGGCAACCGCGGATCCGGCCCTTCCGGATTCCGTCATTGCAAACATACACATTTTTTCGATATGTACCTATGTTTGAACATACTAAAACTGGTATTCGTTCTTTTTATGAAGAGCGGCGCCATTAGGTCGTGGGCGTCACTTCGTAGTGATAATAGGGTTGGAAGCCCTGGAAAGGCTTTTCCAGTTCGAACTGCATGATAAAGTTAAGGTCGCTGACGGACAGGAACCCGAGCAGGTCATCAAAAAACAGCGCACCTTTTTCGTTGACGCGCATCACCTGCATAAAGTTGACCGTCCACAATTCGCCCAGCAGGCGGAAGCGAATACGAATATCGGGGCGTTTTTCCCTGAGATCAACCAGCAACCTCCTCAGCTCAAGAACGGAGATCAGGGTTTTGTTGAGTGTAATTTCCATAGGCGGGAAGCGTGAGCTGTTCGTGCTCCCAAAAAAATTGTTCCCGAAGCGGCGATAGAAGGATCCCACTATTGATAGATCTGCCGTCGAACCACTCGCGTGAACGACGCCGCGACTTATACGGATATGTTGAACAAGGAGTTAGGTCAAAATAAAAACAGGACAAACGGAAATTTTCCATTTGTCCTGTCAAGTCGCCCTCCCTGTACAATTCTCGAACTTATTTTTAGATGATCTGAGAAGGCTG
>CAYMWA010000291.1:0-3150 GCA_964393795.1 uncultured Roseivirgaceae bacterium | reverse complement strand
CTGTTCGGCTTGCTAGCGTTCCTGATCCGAATGGTTGGACAATTGATGTTCATGTCCGAAATGTTCTACGCTTTTGCCATAGCTGAGATACCCGATTTAGTTGCAGTGGCCAACGGTTTGAGCGAGTCCATGTTATACTCTTTAAGCGGCCTGGCGGTATTGATCATTTCGTTGATGTTTTGGGGTTTGATTAAGGCATTAATTGTTCTAAAGATGCCAAAGACAATACGCACACAAGGTGATGCACAGGGCTAAGCAGTGCATATAGCCTTTCGCCCGGGAGGGGCGGAACCAAATCATTTTTGAGTTAAACCTGGTCGGTTATGGCTGAAGACTGGACACGCGAAGAAGTTGAGATCATCGTCGTCGAATACTTCGAAATGCTTGCGAAGGAACAAGCTGGTATTCCGTACAGTAAAACTGAAACGCGTCAGCGAATTCTTCCGCTTTTGAAGAACCGGTCAAACGGCTCCGTAGAGTTCAAGAATCGGAATATCAGTGCCGTACTCGCCCGAATGGGGCAGCCTTATATTCGCGGATACCTGCCGGCTTATAACTATCAAAAAGTTTTGCTCGAAGATGTGGTCTTGGCGCATCTCCGGCGGAAGCCTGAAATTGAGGACGCATTCAAACGCTTCGCAGAAGTTGCCCCTACACCACGTGAACTGGTTTTCGAATCGATGGTAGAAAAGATGCCTGCAAAGAAAATGGTTCTGGAGGAGCCGGAACTGATCTACCGGAGTCCGGTAAAAGTCAACTACATCGAGCTTGAGCAGGCAAACCGTGCTATTGGCACAGCCGGCGAGCGCATTGCTTTCGCTTACGAGAGATGGCGCCTCATCCAGGAAGGAAAGGAAAACCTCGCCGACAAGATCGAGTGGGTATCCCAAACCCAAGGCGACGGATTAGGCTTTGATATCCTTTCGCGAAATACCAACGGTACAGACCGATACATAGAGGTGAAGTCCACCAAGTTGACTAAGGAGGCACCGTTTTATTTTTCCGCGCTGGAGCACGATTTCTCGCGGAGGGAAAGGTCGAACTTCTTTCTATATCGGGTATTTAATCTGAAGGCGGAGCCGAAACTATTTATTGCCAATGGTGCGTATGATGATTTCTGTAATGCGCGCCCGACGCAGTTCAAGGGCACGTTTTGACGACAAGTCTCGCACAATGGCTATGTTTCCTTCAGAGTCTTTGGTACAATAGGCGTAAGCTTTAAGGCATCTTCGCAAACATTTGCCACTAAACGGTCTTAAAGTGGTAAATGTTTGATACCAGCGAAGACCACTACCCTTATGTGCGAGAATGTGACATTTTAAGCATCTTGGGACGAGTTTCGAGCAAAATTGTGACCAGCCTGGACTCACTCAACCTTCAGATGTGCCGATAAGTCGTGGAAATATTTCCTTGACCAGATGTCAAGGCTGGTGCCGTCCGGAATGAACCGCACGGCATCTGCTTTTACTCTTTCGAGATCGACTGAATTGATTCTGTCGGTTAATAATTTTCTGAAGTCTTGTTCAGTCAATTTTTCGTCAGGCAAATCTCCGCTTCCCTGCGCCCGCTCAACGAAGTGTCTTAGATGTATCCCAATCCCTTTTTTTACATACCATTCGAAATCGTACCAGTCACGGCCTTTCACGTCTTCTTTCCATTTGCGAAAAAGCAGCGCGTGCATCTTGCCGGCAAAAAGATTGGGTAACGTAAAGCATTTCACATAAAATGAAAAAGGTCGCAATAACAATTTCTCTTCTGTTTCAAATCCAACGGGAGGAACTGTATCAACTTCCAGCTTGATCTTTATGTTCGCCTGTTGTGAAAGGCCAGTTTGCGGAATGATCCCTTCCAGTACAAGTTCTTTCCAAATCGTTTCCGATTTCAAAAACGCTGAGTCAATGTGTGTATCCTTTGCTTTCTTTTTTTCTTTAACGGATACCTGCATTCCCAATGCCTGAAACTCTGTTTGAATGGTGTCCAGGTATTTGTCAAGCGCGAAGTCAGGGTCTGGCTGCAGAAGCGAGAAATCCAGGTCTTCTGAAAAGCGATCAAGTCCGTGAAAAATGCGAAGGGCAGTGCCACCATAGAACGCAGCTTTCTCGAAGAATCCACTGCGGTACAATCCCGCCAACGCAACTTCCTGCATGATCTCTCGAAGCGCTGATTGTGCTTCGTCTTTATTCTTCGGATTATATTCTGCCAGCCAGTCTTTGATCATAATTCCTGTAGTGCATTAACAACCATTGATAGACTTTCTTCTTTCAGGCTACCTTTTATCCAGGTCGAAATTTCTTTCGTATCAAGTTGCCTTAGAACCTCTTCGTCCATTCTCATGCTCTCAAGCAGAAATTCTTTTGCCGCTTTTTTACTGCGGAGCAACAATCCTGATGTGGTGACGATTTTATCGCACAATGCTTTCTCTGCTGAGGCAACCATGGCATACTGGTCGTTAGCTAGTTTTTCACTTCGAATTCCAAACGCGTAGTATGGCAGAGGAAGTCGCGTATACGTGAAGGTCCCCAGGGGCGTAGTGAACTTCCGCGGAGCCTGGGTAGTCATGGAGGCGATTTCGTAAACGCGCTCGGGAATAAGACCGTGATAAGATAACGCGGTTTCAAGCGATACATAGCTGGGACCCAAAATGTGATTTGCGAGTAAAAACGGTTCAGGTTTCCGGTCAGTGTTTAACGCAGGCCCGGCAACGTACAGCCCTTTTTTGACTGATTGAATTAAACCCGCTTTTGCAAGCTGATAGATCTTGTCATTAGGGCGCTCATAGTCCTTAAATATGGAAACCAGCAATTGATGCGACAATGGCTGGTTCGAGAACCGCGTAAGAACTGATCTATAGTCCATATTGTAATATTTTATAAAGATAAACGGAATATTTCAGATTATGTTGAATGAATTTTACAATTCTAATGCTGGGGGAAAGAGTAATGGATATTTTAAACCCGAACCTGCCGGACTACTAAAGGGAATGCGAAGAATAAGCTCGTTATTCTCCGCACGATTTGCGGAGAATAGGTGTAAAATCCGGGGATGAAATTGGCGCTAAACCTACAAGGTATGCGGGAATAGGGCATTAGTAGCAGACTCTTTTGAAAAAATCGTCCACAAAATAGGGGGCTTAGACAAGCCAAACCAGCG
>CAYMWA010000290.1:0-3174 GCA_964393795.1 uncultured Roseivirgaceae bacterium | reverse complement strand
CCGATGACTTCAATACTGTTTCATCTTCCGCCAGCATATCCAGTGTGATGAGATCTGGAAGGCCATCATGATTGATATCAGCGACATCGTTTCCCATGGAAAATTTGCTCGTACAGGTGAATGCGTCCTTCGCAACTTCGCGGAACGTTCCATCCGTATTGTTGATGTAGAGGTAGTCGTCTTCGTGGAAATCATTTCCGACAAAAATATCGGGATAGCCATCGAGATTGAAATCGGTAATCGCAATTCCCAATCCATAGCCAATGATGCCTCCATAGATGCCCGCCTCTTCACTTACGTCGACAAACTTTGATCCATCATTGCGGAGAAGTTTGTCTCCCGATTCGTAAGATCTTTTATTTCTCAGGTTGGCGTGACCGAAAGATTCAGCGGTATGTACGGCATGATTCAACAGATAGATATCAAGGTCACCGTCACGGTCGTAGTCGAGAAAAGCTGCTGACGAACTGTAGGTATCAAAGTCGAGACCATAGTCCTCCGCCGCTTCGGTAAAAGTGTTGTCTCCATTGTTGATATACAATTCATTCCTTCCACGCAGGTGCTTTAATCCCACCACGGCGCAAACGTAAATATCCAGGAGGCCATCGCTATTGACGTCGCCCATTACCGCTCCGGTATTCCATGTACTGTTGCCGATGATTCCCGCCGCCTCGGTAATATCTTCAAACTGCAGGTTCCCCTTATTGAGGAAAAGCTTGTTGGGAACCTGATTTCCTGCAAAAAAAATATCGGGCAACTGGTCGCCATTAATATCCCCTATGGCGACGCCGCTACCGTTGTAAAAATAGAGATAGTCGATGATGTTAAAATCCTCAGTGGGAGTCAGCGTATTCGTAAACGTGATGCCTGAGGCCTGCGCATCGAGTTTTTCAAACAGTTTCCCACGTTGATGACATCCTGCCCAAACGAGTGCGATTAGAACAAAACCTATACTCTTCTTCATTTTGCTATCATCTGCGGGTGGTTACTACCGGCGTGGGCGAATACCCGCGGCTTGGCATTGTTGATGGCGACGATCACATAAGCTCGTCCGTTGCGATCGCTGAAAGATTCTACATGACGTATCTCCTCACGCACGAAAATCCCTGAACTATTGTAAGGCTGCCATTTGAATCCGAGCTTGCCGTCTCCGAGGAGAACGTGACCATAGCTCGCGTCCTGTCGTGAAAATTGCGGCTTGTATTCGAAAAAGTTTCCGCCCATGATAAGGTCAGTGTGTCCGTCGTTATTGACGTCGCCACAGGAAATCCCACATACGCATGACCACTGCACCCTGTCAGGAAGTTCGCGTATCGAAAACCGGCCATTGCCTTCGTTCACTGCAATCACAGACGCCGACGTATTGACTGTTCTGACCAATGCCTTGTCGGCGGCCCCGCCCGGGAAGAGCTCCTGGATCGTACGCTTCGAATAATCCGTTGCTTTCAGATTTTGCTTCTTCAGCCCGGGCATTTGCGCCGTAATCTCCTTGCGCATGTGAATCGGGTAGTCGTGTCCGTTATCGTGCGTAGTGGTGATTTGTTCGATGGTTCCATTTTCATCAAAGTCATTGACCCAGAGTTTCATCGGACGTTCCCTGGTACCCGTATACGGGATGTTCAAACCTGCGTTGCCGAGCACCAGATCGAGATCGCCATCTTCGTCGAGATCATGTATGGCCAGCGCGCCCCACCATCCGCTGAGTGAATCCAGCGAGCTGGACCACTTGGTCAATCGTCGCCCCGAGTTCTTGAACACCATCGGCGTACCCCAATCGGATATGGTGACGAGGTCGGGTTTTTGATCATTGTCAATATCCGCCCAACGCGCCTTGGTTATCATTCCTGCAAGCTTCAAGTCGTACGCATACCGGTCCGTTCCATCGGAGAATATTCCCTTTCCATCGTTGACGAGCAGCAGGTGTTCAGGATTTACGCCATATATTCCCGGCACACTCCTCGAGGCGACAAACAGGTCAACGTCGCCATCCCCGTCGAAGTCAAAAGGAGCCAGCGCGGAAATATTGGTTCGTCTCGACGGAAGTTCTTGCGCACTTCGTGTGAATTGTCCATGTCCGTTGTTCAGGTACAATCTCGTCGTGTACGTATTCTTGTCATCGATCGCGTTTCCACCGGACCCGACGGCAAGGTCAAGATCACCATCTCCATCGGCGTCAAAGAATGCAGCAGCCGTGTCTTCAAAACCGGCGTCCTGCTGGAAGCAGTCACTCAAGAGGGGCCTCAGCTTGCCCGATCCTTCATGAAGGTAAATCACCCCCGCTTGCCCCTTCGATCCGCCAATGAAGACATCTTCATTGCCATCTCCGTTGATATCGCCAATCGCCAGTGCCGGCCCTTCTCGCGACAGTTGCTTGCCGACCAGTCGTTCCTGGTCGAAGTCATTGAAGGTATCTTCCTGATGGCTTTCCATCGACCTGCTTGACACTTCCCTGAAAAGCGGTTGTACTGAGGCCTTCCTTTGCGGAAGGTCGATCTTGCGGCCATCCGCTTGCGAAAGCTTGAGCCTTTGGTTGGTCTTGACCTCTGTTATAGTGGTCACACGGTTGTCAGGCCAGAGAACAGCGAGCGAATCGACTATCTCGTGTTTGCCCAAACCAAAAGTCAGGATGTAGTCCACCGACGATTGGAAGCCTCGTGAAGGCATCATTTCCTGCGTTATCACCTCATCGCCCGCGTATAGCCGTACCGATGCCCCGATAGCGAAGCGATTCGCGCCTTCTCCCGACAACTCAAGTTGCAGATAGTGGTGGTTGGTCAGTTCTCGACTGTTGTTGCGGTAAACAAAGGCTTCCATATTAACATTGTTGACCACAAGATCCAGGTCGCCATCGTTGTCGAGATCGGCGTAAGCACAGCCATTGGAGAAACTCGGTTGATCGAGGCCCCATTCCGTTGCGACATTTGTGAAGGTCAGGTCGCCGTTGTTTCGGTACGCATAATTAGGCAACGGTGTTACGGGCATCTTGTCGATAACAGTGGTCATGTCGATCATCCGTTTTTTCTGGCTGATTTCCTGAACAACTTCATTGGCGAGAAAATCGACGAAGTCGATATCGGTCAGGTCGTGAATGATACCGTTAGTAACGAAGATGTCCTTGTACCCATCATTATCCATATCGAACATCAGCCCTGCCCAACTCCAGTCCGTTCGTGC
>CAYMWA010000289.1:0-3196 GCA_964393795.1 uncultured Roseivirgaceae bacterium | reverse complement strand
TTCATCTAACAGTTTACCGCGAATCCATTTCATGACCATTTCCCATTTAACGTTCGTCGACAGATGGCGTCGAATTGGGCCTTCCCGGTGCGCAATTTCCTGATTTTTCTCAGTTTCCTGCGATAAAGTGTGCAGAGGCAAAACCAAATCGGTCATCGCGCCGTTGACGGGAATAATGGATAAAAAGGTCTTTTAATATTTAATAGGATGACAGGCAATTCAGGCAGCATTAGGACACCTCACACGTTTGCATTACGGGACGCCCACATTCGGATGAATTATAGTCGCGATTGGGTCCTAACACATGAAGCCTTATATTGCGTTGTCATATCCTAAACAAAAACTTATGCGACTTAACATCTCTCGCGCACAGAATTTGAAGTATGCGCTGGCCCTGATCACAATGTCCGCCCTGGCGGCATGTTCATCCGAGAATGGCGACGAACGTTCGAACGTCGACATCCCTGTTTCCGGCGAAATGGAAGCCGTATTGGTAAGCCCTCCGCTTGTCCCCGACCCTGTTGGTGACCGGGGCGCCAAGAAAGTGGTGATAAAGCTGGAGATAACAGAGGAAGAAGGAGAACTTGCCAACGGCGTAACTTATATGTTCTGGACTTTCGGCGGCAGTGTGCCTGGACCGTTTATTCGCCTTCGGGTGGGTGACGAGGTCGAGTTTCATTTGCAGAACCACCCTGACAACAAATTGCCGCACAACATCGACTTGCATGCGGTAACCGGCCCCGGTGGTGGCGCGGAAGCTTCATTCGTAGCCCCCGGCCACGAGAAGGCATTTTCTTTCAAGGCAATCAATCCCGGACTTTATGTGTACCACTGTGCAGCGCCTCCCGTAGGTATGCACATTGCCAACGGAATGTATGGTCTGATCCTTATCGAACCGGAAGGCGGACTTCCTCCGGTAGACAGGGAATACTATATCATGCAGGGTGATTTCTATACTACCGGCAAAAACGGCGACCCCGGCTTCCAGGAATTCAGTATGCAAAAAGCATTGGAAGAAAACCCGGACTATGTTGTCTTTAACGGAAGGGTGAATGCGCTCACCGGCGATAACGCATTGACGGCAAAGGTCGGCGAAACGGTGAGGCTATTCGTCGGCAACGGAGGTCCGAACCTGGTTTCCTCGTTCCACGTGATCGGAGAAATTATGGACCGCGTGTATGTCGAAGGTGGAAAAATGGTGAACGAGGACTTGCAAACCACATTGATTCCGGCCGGTGGTGCTTCTATCATTGAGTTTAAGGTCGACGTTCCCGGAGCCCTCGTGCTGGTGGACCACTCAGCCTTCCGCGCGTTCAACAAGGGCGCATTAAGTAACCTTGTCGTTACCGGCGAGCCGAACAAGAAAGTTTTCGCCGGCGAAGTGATGGAAGGTATATACCTGCCTGAAGGAAGTGTTGTTCAATCGCAGATGGGCGAAGTGGCCGACATCAAGACGCCTGTGATCAGAACAAAGGAAGAGCGTATCGCCCTGGGAAAAAACCTGTATGCGCGCTCCTGCTTTGCTTGCCATCAGGCAGATGGTTCCGGTCTGGGCAACGCCTTTCCGCCGCTCGCGGAGTCTGACTACCTCAACGCCGACGTGAACCGGGCCATTAACATTGTCCTGAACGGATTGTCCGGAGAAATTGTAGTCAACGGACAGAAATATAACAGCACGATGCCTGCACAGGTACTTGACGACGATCAGGTCGCAAACGTCCTGACGTACGTATATAACCAATGGGGTAACAACGGTACGGTTGTCACACCCGAGATGGTGAAGGCAGAACGGCAGAAAGGAAGAAGGTAAACACGATGAAACATTTGCTCACTTTGAGTTTGATTATTTTCTGGCAGGTGGCCGCAGCGCAGCCGACGAATATGGCGCTTATCAAGGGAGGGGACTTTGTTCCCCTCTACGGCGCTGCCGGGGATGATCCGGTCCATATCCAAAGTTTTTACATGGATATTACGCCGGTAACACACGAAGCGTTTGCCGAATTCGTGAAGAAATACCCAAAGTGGCAAAGGTCGAACGTCACACCGCTTTTCGCCGACAGTAAATACTTGAACAACTGGGTGAACGACACAACGCCTGATCCAAGACTGAAGTGGAGCCCGGTAAACAAAGTTTCCTGGTTCGCCGCGAAGGCTTATTGTGAGTGCCAGGGCAAACGGCTGCCGACTGTAAATGAATGGGAATATGTCGCCATGGCGGATGAAGATTCCCGCGATGCACGGCACGACAGCCTCTACAATCTCGAAATTATCGCGAGCTACAAAGTACATGATTCGTACAAGAAACCCGCAGGATATACGCAGCCCAACTATTGGGGGGTAAAAGACCTGCATGGACTGGTATGGGAATGGACGATGGATTTCAACGCCATTATTCTCACTGGCGAAGCGCGTAACAAAAACAACGAAATTGCGCTCTTCTGCGCAGCGGGTGCCATCGATGCCAGCGATCTGACCGACTATGGGGCCTTCATGCGCTATGCCTTACGGTCGAGCCTGAAAGCTAGTTTCACCCTCCGGAACCTGGGGTTCCGTTGCGTGAAAGATGTAAACCACAAACCACTTTGAGATGAAGTCGACGAGCGTACTATTATCCATTCTGTTGCTGGCGGGCCTTTCCGGCTGTAGCGGATCCGGCAGCGATGAGGGAGCCGCAGAAGCGCCCGAAGCTGATGCAACCACCAGCAGCAAGGAAGAAATCAACGGGATGTCTATTTACCAACTTGAATCCACGTGGAACACCCAAAATGGCGAACAAATTGAGTTCAAAGACCTCAAGGGTCAGGTGTTGGTAGTGGTCATGATCTATACATCTTGTAAGAGTGCTTGTCCACGGTTGGTGGCCGACATGAAAGAAATCGAATCAAAGATCACCCCAAGTGCGCCTAACGGCGTCAAGTATGTGCTGGTGAGTATCGATCCGAAGCATGACACGCCGGAGCGCCTCAAGGAGTTCAGCATTGAAAACGAGATGACCGGACCGCAGTGGCTTTTCCTGCAGGGCGATGAAGAATCCGTTCGTGATTTCGCCAACGTGACGGCCGTTCGCTATACCCAGATCTCCCCTATTGATTTTTCACACTCTAACATCATCAGCGTCTTTGACCAGAACGGTGTGATGCAACACCAACAGGAAGGTCTTAAAGTCGACTATCAGGGAACGGTCAATACAGTACTC
>CAYMWA010000288.1:0-3224 GCA_964393795.1 uncultured Roseivirgaceae bacterium | reverse complement strand
ATGCGCTTTCCGGAAACAATGCACGTATGGGAATGTTTTTCACCTTTGTTGGTTCCATGACGGTCGTCGGCCTGTTGATCGATGTCATCAACCACTTAAAAACCCGTCGCATCCTGTAGTGCGTCGAGGACAACCCGACATTAGGTCGGAGAAAAGATTCTGGTAAACCCCATTACCTATACCTGAAAAGCCCGCCGCTGTGGTGGGCTTTTTTTATTCCGCTGGTCAGACAGCGATGGTCACATCGCGGAGGTATTTGGAAAGGTCATGCTCGTTGGCGATGCTGATCCATACGATATTCTGGGATCTGAGGTCAAGCGATAGTTCGACGAACTGATCATCGATGCTGTAGAGCATCAGGCAATATGGGCTCATCATGACCGAGTCGACGAATTTCCCCTGCTGCCATACAATATCTGCTCGTGCTTCGACTGTGAGCCTGTTGAATTTTCCCGCTTCCATGGATGTGGTTTACTACATCGCGACAAAAGCCGTTCCCGCCCGGTGTCCCAAAATGTTTTTGTGAATTTTTTGGATAAAAGGCGGCCAAAGCTATCTTTGCACTCCATTCGGGAAATGGTCCGGTAGTTCAGCTGGTTAGAATGCCTGCCTGTCACGCAGGAGGTCGCGGGTTCGAGTCCCGTCCGGACCGCGCAGCGCGCCCTTTTGATATTTCAAGAGGGCGTTTTTATTTTCGACGAATGTTTCGCACCGGTTCCTGAAATCAACACCATGCGCAATCACTTCCTTCTGCCTTTCCTTCTGCTCGCATTGCTCTTTGGCTCCTGTTCATCGCAGGGACATTCCAAGCTTGAAAAAGCGCTTTCTTCCGCTGTTGCGGATGAAAAACTGTCTCCCCGGGACCAGGACGCCATCCTGGAAGAATACAGCGCGCTGCGCGACGAGAACAAAAAGAAAGCAAGCGAGTACGCTGAACAGATCGTAACGGCTATAGAACTGGGTGCTGACTCTTCACATATTGACGTGGTGAGAAGGCAATTTGTCAAGAAAAACCTGCCTCCGAAAATTACCGTCTGAGGAAATGTTTGATCGACAGTACAGGCCCCTTATGCCGACCGGCCAGTATGCTCCGGCATTGCCTGTACGCGCCATGATCGTTCAGGACGTTACCCCGGCTAGTTCCGCATGCGGACCACTTTCGTCCGCTTCTTCCGCTTGTCCTTTTTCTTGTTAAACCACCAATGGTGGTATTTGGGCTTCACCACCGCTGTCGTGCCCGCTGTGCGGTTGCTGCATCCAGGCAAGAGCAGCAGCAGGAGAATGGCGTAAAGCGGGGTTCTTCTCATCAATGTCCTGAACTTGGGGACTGGGACAATCGTCCTTAAAAGGCATCAAAAATAGCACTTTGTTTATGTAAATGGAAAACGAGGCCGGGGCATTAAAAATTGTATCGCCTTTACCCCGGTAAGAATGCACCGATGGCACAAAAATTTAGCGGTTGAAAAGAGTACTTTGGGGTGAGACCGTGAATCTTTCACGAGAATGAGGGGCTGGAACCATGGACAAAATTCAATTCAATAATCTTTCGGTAAGTGACCAGGCATGTCTGCTCCTGGATGGAGGGGATTTGCTGGCCACCAACACGTACTATCACTACAACGTCTTACTGTATCACTTCCAGAACCAGTTTATGGAACTGGTCTACGACAACCATGCAAAACAGGTGTTGCTCGTCCGCGTTGTCAACGACAACATCCTTCAACGCTATCTCGACAATATCCACCTCGATCTTGAGTTGTAAGTTTTAAGTTGTAAGTTTTAAGTTTTAAGTTATAAGTTTTAAGTTTTAAGTGGGTCCTCTAACCTTGAACTTTAAACTTAGAACTTGCCTTACGCTAATCCCTTAATCACGTTGTCGAGATTTCGTCTGAAATAGAGTTTCTGAGGTGTCTGTTGAATAAGGTGTGCCGACACAATTGAGCCCAGAAACACAGTAACGAGCAGGTTAGTGATGTCGCGCGTGGCGCTCGTGCGCGTAATCTCCTTTTTCATGATCGCTTCGAGTACAAACTTTTCCAGCATCTGCTCAAGCGAAAGGATTTCAATTCCCGTGATGTCGGCCATATCCGGAAACAACAATTTCTTTTCTTCCGGCTTCACCGGAAAGGGTTTGGGCGGCCGCTTCGAATCTGCAAGGTAACCGACAAGGCTCAGCATCAGTCCGGGATGGTGCTCACATTCATCACCGAGTTTGTCAAGCAGGAAATAGACGCCCTGCAACCCCTCGCGGTTTTTCAGATGCAGGTCTACCGACCGTGCCAGGCACCAGATGCGAAAATGATAAAGGAGGACATCCTCCTTCTGAGGGAAGTATTTGAAGAAGGTGACTTTTGATATCTTTACTTTTTCGCAGATATCCTCGACGTAGACATCTTCGAAAGGCTTTTTTCCAATAAGTTTGAGGGTATGTTCCAACACCTGAACCTTTAACCGCGCCGCTTTTTCTTTCCTGAGACTCATCGATCTGCCAACTTTGACTTGAATTAAGAATTTTATGGTGACTTTACCAATGTTAATAATGATAAAACGCATTTTTCCGCTTTTACTTGCCATAGCCGTAGTTGCCTGTAAATCACCACGATCAGGCGCACCAGCAGTAGGCGTTCTCGCCGATTCAGCCATGGTCGTTTCGGCACATCCGCTTGCATCGGCCATAGGAAAACAAATACTGGTTGCGGGTGGCAACGCCGTTGACGCCGCCATCGCGGTACAGTTTGCCCTTACTGTTGTCCATCCATCAGCGGGAAATATTGGCGGTGGGGGTTTCATGGTACTGCGACGGAGCGATGGCTTCACGACTACACTTGACTATCGCGAACGGGCTCCTCAACGCGCCACGCGCGACATGTACCTCGACAGCGCGGGCAACGTACGCGATGGATTGAGCTTGAAAGGACATTTGTCCAGCGGTGTGCCCGGATCCGTCGCCGGAATGTTCGAGGCGCATCGCAAGTACGGACGGCTTCCATGGGAGGCACTCGTTCAGCCCGCTGTCGAGCTCGCTTTAAAGGGCTTTCCGCTTACGCGGAAGGAGGCGCGCAGTCTAAACCACATCCAGGATGAGCTGAAGCAGCACAATTCGGTGATGCCGTCATTCCTCATGCGGGAGGAATGGCAAGAGGGAGATACGATTGTATGGGAGGACCTCGGCCACACACTGGCGCTCATTCGTGACCACGGTCGGGATGGCTTCTACAAAGGCG
>CAYMWA010000287.1:1772-3238 GCA_964393795.1 uncultured Roseivirgaceae bacterium | reverse complement strand
CCGCACGAAAAATGAAACGATGAAGAACTTTGTAGAGGAGCTTCGCTGGCGCGGCATGTTGCATGACATCATGCCTGGAACGGAGGAAATGCTGTTGAAAGGACCTACGGCTGGCTACATCGGCTTTGATCCCACTGCCGACTCGTTGCATATTGGCCATCTCTGCCAGATCATGACGCTGCTGCATTTTCAGCGTGCCGGCCACAAGCCTGTGGCACTCGTCGGCGGCGCTACCGGCATGGTGGGCGACCCGTCCGGGAAATCCGCCGAGCGCAACCTCTTGTCGGAAGACGTGCTTCGCCATAACGTCGACTGTGTACGGCGACAGCTCGAAAAGTTTCTGGACTTCTCGGGCGACAACGCCGCCGAGATGGTCAACAACTACGACTGGTTCAAGGATTTTAAGTTTCTGGACTTCATCCGCGATGTGGGTAAACACATCACCGTGAACTATATGATGTCTAAAGATT
The DNA here is from genome assembly GCA_964393795.1 of uncultured Roseivirgaceae bacterium. Taxonomy (GTDB): domain Bacteria; phylum Bacteroidota; class Bacteroidia; order Cytophagales; family Cyclobacteriaceae; genus Chryseosolibacter. The sequence goes on along the minus strand of CAYMWA010000287.1, from coordinate 2,768 downwards.
CCGTCAAAAAACGTCTGGAGACCGGGTTGTCTTTTACAGAATTCTCCTATCAGCTCGTGCAGGGTTATGACTTCTACTGGCTAAACCAACACAAGAACTGCAAAGTACAAATGGGTGGCTCCGATCAGTGGGGAAATATCGTGACTGGCACTGAGCTGATCCGAAGGAAGAGCGACAGCGACGCGTATGCCATCACGACGAAGCTCATCACCAAGGCCGATGGCACCAAATTCGGAAAAACGGAGGGCGGCAACATCTGGCTGGACCCGGCCAAGACCTCTCCCTATAAATTCTATCAGTACTGGCTGAATGTAAGTGACGAGGACGCCCAAAATTTTGTCAGAATATTCACGCTGTTTTCGCAGGAAGACATCGAAGCGCTGTCCGCCGAACATCAGCAAGCCCCGCACCTGCGCAAATTGCAACAGGCACTGGCAAAAGATATCACGGTACGGGTACACTCAGAAGCGGAATACGACAAAGCAATTGCCGCCAGTAATATTCTCTTTGGCAATTCCACGACAAAAGAACTGGAGACCCTGGATGAAGAAACACTGCTTGCGGTATTCGAAGGCGTACCGCGGGTGACGATCTCGAAAGCTGAACTCGACAATTGTGTTAACGTCACCGATTTGCTATCGGTCGCCACAGGCAATGCCATCTTCCCATCCAAGGGCGAGGCGCGCAAGATGCTTCAAGCGGGTGGGGTGAGCATCAACAAACAAAAGATGACCGACCCCAACGCAAAACCCGAATTCAAATTATTGCAGAACAAATACCTCCTCGCGCAAAAAGGGAAGAAAAATTATTACCTGATCGTCGCGCAATAGACATCCGGTAGCGCGCAGAAAAGGCATCCCGGCGCGTAGAGACAAGGCATACCTTTCTCTACGCGCCGAACGCCAAGCCCGTAAGGACACGTCTCCTACCCTGTAGGGACAACGTCTCCTACCCTGTAGGGACAACGTCTCCTACCCTGTAGGGACAACGTCTCCT
>CAYMWA010000287.1:0-1672 GCA_964393795.1 uncultured Roseivirgaceae bacterium | reverse complement strand
GTCTCCTACCCTGTAGGGACAACGTCTCCTACCCTGTAGGGACAACGTCTCCTACAGGGTTATTTGCCCAGCTTGATCAATTTATACCCCAGCGAAAACTGGAATACCTGATTCTTGGCATCGTCTGATTGTGGCGTAGGGGCATCGTCATAGATTTTCGACAAGCCGAGATTATAGCGCGCGTCGAGCGTCAGACCGAAGGGCAAGTCCCACCCTAACCCGAGGGCTACCGTAAAATCGCTGCTCTTCATTTTATCCTTCACATCACCAACGGTTGCCACGCCGCCAAGCTGTTGTTGCACGGGCGCCTCCGCACTGGTGACAAAGCCGAACTGCGGACCCGCCTGGATGTTGATGCCGGCCACGGTATACAGCTTGAGGATGATCGGAATGTTCATATAGCTGAAGTTCGATTCCAGGTTCTTGCTGTCAATCTCGACCTTCGATCCCTGTTGTGAAAAAATAATCTCAGGCTGCACGCCGATCTTACCCCCTTTGATGAGTACAAAGGCGCCCCCATGAAATCCTGCCCTGTTTTTGTAATTGGTTCCAGGCGATGACTTGGTATCGATCGTCGCGAAATTGGGACCTGCCTTGATCCCGACGGCAAACTGTGCCTGCCCGTATGCCTGTTGCATCGCAGCAAGCATGAAGCATATGATGACTACCTGTTTCGTTTTCATATAATGGTTGTTTGTTTCACGTCAAAAGTGATATCGGAAACCGATCGTTGGATTGATGGAGTTAAAACCAAAACGGACATCCGTATACTTGTCATTATCATTATTCGTGTTCGGGTCAGTGGAGGAAATGGCGAATAAGTCCATATAAAACTCCACCGCCCAGTGTTCGTTGAAGAAAAACGCCGCGCCTGGCGATACAGCAAAGGAAATTGCATTGCTCTTGGAGACATTGCCGACGGCGGGATCGCGCTTGCCTGTTCCGAAAGCAAGTTGTGCCTGGCCGAAGAACCCAAATTGTTCATTGCTGGTAAAGAGGTAGTACCGGGCGAAAGGTCCAAAGGCGAATGAATTTTCGATGGTCTTGGCATTGCCCGTTCCCGTCCGGCTGCTCGCGAACGCCAACTCCGCGCCTAGCGCAAAGTTGTCGCTAATAAAATAGCCGAATGAAGGTGTGAAGGCTACGCCACTGCGATCGTTCGCGTTTCCACTCTGATATGAAGTAGAAGCGAAGTTCAAGCCTCCACCAAGCATCATATTGCCTTGAGAAGTTTGTGCGTGGACCAGGCCCGCCGCACTCAGAAATGCAAAAAAGAAGATATACTTTTTCATTGAATAAGATTTATTTGGGCGCAAATCTATCGAAAGGTGCGAACTGTAAAAAAAGGTTACGGTCAATCTATAGTGGCATCCAACAAGTCGTCGTTAACGGCGTTAGCCAGCGTCACCCGGAAGGCAGGCGAAACTTTCATCTCCCGTTCAACGGCAAAAATCGCATTTTTGTTGCGCGCCCATGCCCTGCGTGCCAGTCCGTTGTGCACATCAAAATGGATCATACTTCTGATCCTGTCGTCACTTTCTTCCGTTCCATCCAATACCATACCAAATCCGCCGTTCAAGGCTTCACCCCAGCCTACGCCTCCCCCGTTGTGAATAGAAACCCACGTCGCTCCCCTGAACGCATCGCCAATCACATTATGAATCGCCATGTC
>CAYMWA010000286.1:0-3243 GCA_964393795.1 uncultured Roseivirgaceae bacterium | reverse complement strand
AGGGAAGACCTCGCTATGGACATGGAATCCATTTCGTCAACGGGCTAAGAATATACGTTGGTAAATAGCAGTCACACACGCAATGCCACACGCTAAAGACTATTCAACAGCAGCCTTCTGCCTGTAAGTCGTGCGCTGTAAGATCTTCCCGGCTCCCAGTACCATCGAAGCGGTCTTCCACCGCGGATTGTGATCGGCAATAAGCTTTGCTATTCCTACGAAAGGCACAAAGAGAATCATACCCGCCATACCCCAAAGAATAGCACCAACAAAAATTGCGATCAGCATGATCATTGTGTTCACGTTCAAACGACTACTCACAGCAAGTGGGAAAATGACATTTGCCTCCAGGTATTGAACAAACCCAAAAACAGCCACTATTCCGACCGGGTACCACAGCGAATCATACGTTATCCAGGCCATCGCGATTGGCAAAAGCGAGCCGCCAATAATACCCACATAAGGAATAAAGGTGAGGATAGATGCAATGAATCCAAAGAGCACCGGATGTGGAATTCCCAGCAGCCAGAGCCCGAGGCTATTCAGGATACCGACAATCAAATACACCAATGCCATACCCTTTATAAAACCGTAATAAGTCTGAATGGTCTGAAGCAAAATTTGCTGTAAGCTCTCAGCTGTTTCTCCCGGAAACACCCTGTACAAGATACGGACCCACTGCTGCCTGTAGTACAGAATGAGAATAGAATAAACCGGAATCAGGAAAAGCATGACTCCTGAGGCAGCAGAGGCAGCAAGTGCCCGGCTAAATATATTTAACAGATTGCTGCCAGACTCGTCAGACAGCTTGGTTAAAAACCTTTTCTGCTGATCTGGCGATACGCCAACCACATCAACGAAAAAGCTACGCAGCTCCTGAAATGAATGATTGATCTTCACCTGCAGAGCAGGCCATTCTTCGACAAAACGCACAAACTGACTTACCAACAGCGCCGCGACCAAGATGCCCAGGAGCATAATGACCACGACCATCAAAACAACAGCTGTAAGACGACCCATGCCTTTTCGCTCAAGCCATGCACAGGCCGGATATAGCACAAAACCGATAAGCACGGCAAAACTCAAAGGAATCAAAATGGCTCGGCCAAAATACAACAACAATCCTCCATACAGAAGATACTGCAGCCACCTTAAACCCACCGGGTCATACGACAATCTCCGTGCACTAGCCATGGGTCTTCAAGTTTGAGCAAGTATGGTAATTACACATTTATACAGTGATTTAGAGACAGCTCTTTAAAAATAGCGATTAGCTCCCGAGTCCTTTTTTTTAAAACGCACCGAAGCCTGTTTCACAGCATAAAGCAGGACGACTGCAAGCGACAAAACCAAAAGCCACTGCGCCAGGGGTCCCGCAATCGCCCCTGCGAGGAACAGAACAATCGTACTCACTGACAAGACCAGTTTTACAATAGTATCTGCCATTTCAAGGTTTTTTTTCATAATGGTTGTTGTATTTGACGCATACCATGAGGTACGGTAAGCCGGTCACCTTACAGGATTGTGAAAGCAAATCGCCTCATGCCGAGCCGTCAACAGCTTCGGCAATGTATTCCATTGCAACTTCAAGCATCCCTTCAACATTATCATCCTTTGATTCAATAATTAAATGGTCCATCACCAGAGGTTCATATTGCGTTTTCACCAGGTTGTACACCGACAAACCTCTCGCTCCCAATTCCGCTTTTTTTCGCAACCGTTTACGAATCAGCTTCTCTTCCGCAATGATCTCAATAAATACGGGTTTAAGATGCATTAAACTGGCGAGCGTAAAGAACATGTCACGCATTTGTGCGCAATAAAACGTTGCATCAACGATTACAGCTTTTCCATCCCGCAGTTCCATCGCTGCCCGCCGCACCATATCATCATACACATTCAACTTATCTTCGAAAGCGTACCGACCTTGCGCATCCATCCTCTGCCTCGCGAGATCACTGTTGATATAGGTGGCCTTAAGTTTATTTGCCAGCCTCACTGAAAAATAAGACTTCCCCGTACCAGGCAACCCGCCCACAAGTACCATTAACCCCGGAAATATCCGCTGAGGGCCAGCCTTCCCGGCTGGATAAAGCTTGTGCATTTCTGCCACCATTAACATCTCATTTCAGTTTAAGACATCGTCTGCTTGTCATGGCCTGCGCTTCGGTAACTCACCGACCCTGCGTTTTCCACAATAAAAATGGAGAAACCACCTACGCGTGCCAGCTGAAAACACACTCCGGGAAAACAATTAATATCGCTTGCCTTTCCCTTAACCAAAAGTATTCACTTGATTTTAGACAGACATTGACCGTTGTCATATCAAACACAGTTTTTTATCATCGCGTGATGGCCCCGGGGAGATTTACATGTGCCGTTATGACAATTGTCATAACGGCATTGACCCCCAGATCCTATTCCTGCTGACAACAATCATCGCCGGCCTTGAGCAACATCATGTAAAGAATGTTGCCGGATGACCATCTTTGAGTGCTGATCACCAATGCTACATCAGCTACAGCGAGAACATGAAACCGGCGTTATGAAAAAAATACTTTGTCCGACCGACTTTTCCGATGCAGCGCACGGCGCTATCGCTTACGCCGCAAAATTGGCACAGGCTACTGAATCGGATCTCACCCTTTTACATGTCCAATCGCTGTTTGACCTCGCTCCTGCAGCGCTTGTGCGCGGTACGCGAACGATCACGGCGGAAATAAAAGAAGATCTGGAGGCACAAAGCCGGGAAGTTACGAAAGCATTCAAAATATCGTGCAACGCAGAAGTCCGGTCGGGTTTCAACAGGTTAAGCAACGCGATTGACAGCGAAGGCAAAAACTTTGACCTCATCGTCATGGGTTCCGACGGCCCCAACGACCTGTATCAGTTCTTCGGTGGCAGCAACACGTACAATGCCATCACCAAGACCCGCGTTCCGGTAATGGTAATTCCCGTTGGATATGTCTACAGCGAGATAAAAAGCATGGTCTACGCATTCGACTACCTGAGAGAAAGAAGTCTGCCGTTGACCAGGATGTTACCCTGGATCAAGGCCCTGGGTTGCCAACTCACCATTTTACAGGTCATGGAGGAAGCGTATAGTAAAAAAGCAGAAGCAGACCTCAACGAACTGCAGTTCATCATCCGCAACTTTTACAGTGACCTGAATTTTTCATATGATACAATCCGATCGTCCGACACTGCCCAGTCCATTAACAGTTACATCCAGCGAAACCGGCC
>CAYMWA010000285.1:0-3315 GCA_964393795.1 uncultured Roseivirgaceae bacterium | reverse complement strand
GAATGTCACCAACACCAGAGATGCGACGGTTGCCGGCACAGGTGTCGTCAAGCACAAGGGCAATACCCGCAACACCCAAAAGAAAATATACGGAAGCGGGAGCGTCGTCAGGGCCTACTAAGTCTTCCATGCCGGTTAGGCGGTGCGGTCTTAGGCCGCTCCGGCTAACCGGCCAAGACCCGTGACGGGTGCAGATTACTTTGCCCTTCCTTCCGTCCCTCTTCCCTTTTCTTTCCATTCCTTTCCACCGTTTCCATTTTATCGACCAATCATAGGTGCATTCCTCCCCACCGCCAGAAAAAATGCACGGCAGTGGCTTGAGTGGGATGTGATTAATTTTTATTACCTTTAAGATGTTAACTGATAATTCTTTCGTCCGCGAAACAAACCGTATTTTATTTTGTCTGACAAAAAAGGAAGAATCAGGGCGCACTAACTATCTTCTCATTTATCATTTAAAACAATGAACATTTACGTTGCCAACATCCCTTTTAAGGCATCCGAACAGGAATTGAAAGGATTATTTGAAGAGTACGGCGAAGTTTCATCCGCCAAGATCATTATGGACAAAGTCACCCAACGCAGTCGTGGTTTTGGATTTATAGAGATGTCCGATGAGTCGGCCGCCCGTCAGGCGATATCCAGTTTAAATGGATTCAACTTTATGGGAAAGGTGCTGGTGGTAAACGAAGCCAGGCCGAAGACCGACGCTCCCCGCAGCGGCGGATACCGAAGTGGTGGTGGCGGCTTCAGTTCGGAAGGACATTAACGAATAACATGTAATTGGCACCCCTGTTCCCGACGGAGCAGTTGCCTTTTACTTTCCTGACCGCAGCTTTGCACAAGAGGCGGAATAATTTTTTCTACTAAACCGCAACCTAAACCAAAACCCCGGGCACCTGTGTCGCAATAGGTGCCCATTCTTTTTATATTGGGGCGGAATGGAGCCTTACGTTATCGGTCTTGATTTGGGTACAGGGAGCGCGAAAGCCGTTGCCATGAATCACGCGGGTAAGGTCATCGACACCGCACAGGCCTCTTATCCCGTCCTCCGGCCGAAAAGCGGATACCAGGAACAAGATCCCGAACTGATCTGGAAAGCCTTTGTGACGTGTCTCTCGCGTCTGACTTCCGCCAGAGAAAACAGTCCCGATGCCATAGCACTCAGCAGCGCCATGCACAGCCTTATCCCCATCGATGGGATCGGAAAACCGCTTATGCACGCGATGATCTGGGCTGACAACCGGAGTGCTTCCATCGCGGAGCGAATACGCCAGTCGCCGGCCGGTCAACTCCTTTATGAGCAAACCGGAACACCGCTCCACGCCATGTCACCCCTCTGCAAGATCGAATGGCTGAAGGAAAATGAGCCTGAGATTTTCCGGAAAGCGACGAAATTCATCTCCATCAAAGAGTTTATCTGGCACCGGTTATTTCGTCACTACGAAACAGATTATTCCATCGCTTCGGCCACCGGCCTGTTCAACATTGAAAACTTTGTCTGGAACGACCTCTCGCTCGACGTCACGGGTCTCAATAATGGTCAGTTGCCTACGCCTGTCAATGTAGTGCACAAGAGAATGTGCAGTGACTCCGCGCACTGCAAAGCACTGGGGTTGCCGCCGGGGGTTCCCTTTTTGATCGGGTCCAGTGACGGGTGTCTTGCGAATGTAGGAAGTTTCGCTACCGAAGAGGGCACGATGGCCCTCACCATTGGCACCAGTGGGGCGGTGCGCGTGGCGAAGAAGAAACCAATGTTGAATTTCAAAGCGATGACGTTCAACTACCTGCTCGATGACACCACGTACATTTGCGGCGGGCCGACCAATAACGGTGGCGGCGTGCTGAAGTGGTATGCTGAAACCTTCCTCGGAAAAAAACTCCAAAGCCCCGCGGATTACCAAGTGCTGCTCGACGGGCTGGCCGATACGAAAGCCGGGGCCGACGGCCTTGTTTTCCTGCCCTACATCCTCGGCGAACGTGCACCACTCTGGAGTAGTGACGCGTGTGGCGTTTTCTTCGGACTTCGTGCCCATCACCGCAATCAACACCTGACGCGCGCTGTCGTGGAAGGCATCTCGATGGCACTCTATCACATCGCCGACAATATGATCGATGCCGGGCTCGACATTCGCCAGGTGCATGCCAGCGGCGGATTCGTTCATTCAACGCAATGGCTACAGGTCATTACTAACCTCTTCGGCCGCAAAATGCTACTCTGCAACACCGTGGATGCTTCCGCTGTGGGCGCAGCCATGCTCGCCCTCAAGGACCTTGGCGTCATCTCCGATTACGGGGCGCTCATGCCGCCGGATATCAAAACACTCCTGCCGCAGCAAGCAGAAATGGCGGCACATCGAACAAGCTTCGCCACCTATAAGAATCTCTACAACGCTACGGCCGGACTGATGACCGGAAGTAGCCAAACATTAAACTAAATAACGCCATGCAAATCGCACTTATCGGTCTTGGAAAAATGGGCTACAATCTCGGGATGAACATGCACGATCACCAACATCACGTTGTGGCCTACGACCTCAACCAGGAGACGCTTGCATCCATGAAGAGCAAGGGTATCGACACCGCCGACGGCATCGACAAACTGGTACACGCACTGCAAGGAAGAAAAGTCATCTGGCTGATGATTCCCGCCGGACAGGCGGTAGACCTTACCCTTCAGGAACTGACGCCGTTGCTCCGCGCAGGCGATATCGTCATTGACGGCGGTAATTCGAATTACAAAGACTCCATGCGGCGTGCAAGACAGCTGGAAGAAAAGGGTATTCATTTTCTCGACTGCGGCACCAGCGGCGGCATCGACGGCGCAAGGCGTGGTGTCTGTGCGATGATCGGCGGTAACAGGGAGGCCTTCGATTTTTGCGAGCGCCTCTTTAAAGATATTTCCGTGCAGAGCGGGTACTTGTATTGCGGCCCTTCAGGAGCTGGCCACTTCGTCAAGATGATTCACAACGGCATCGAATACGGCATGATGCAATCCATTGCCGAAGGATTCGAGATCTTGCACAAGAGCGAATTCGGCCTCGACCTCCGGGCAGTCGCGGGCGTATGGAACCACGGATCGGTTGTGCGCAGCTGGCTGATGGAACTGACGGAGAACGCGCTTTCGAAAGATGCACGACTTGAAAAAATCAGGGGTACAATGCACTCATCCGGCGAAGGCAAATGGACATTGGAGACCGCACTTGAAAAGCAAATCGCCACGCCGGTGATTGCGCTGGCCCTGCTCATGCGATACCGGTCGCAGGAGGACGATACGTTTGCCGGAAAAATCGTCGCCGCATTGCGGAATGAGTT
>CAYMWA010000284.1:0-3317 GCA_964393795.1 uncultured Roseivirgaceae bacterium | reverse complement strand
ATGAATAAAGCCTTCTTCATGTTGGAGAGGCTTTATTTTTTTTAATTATTTGTATAGTCGTGCTGCCGTGGATGATGCTCACGGCCAGTAAACTCTCAATCATTCTTATGCGCATACTGCTTTCTTTCTTACTCTCCGTCCTGGCGTTCGCACCGGTGGCTCGTGCACAGCGTATAGCCCCTCCGTTCCTTCAGCACCTGCACGAGCCCTGGGTAGACTCGGTCATGCGCACACTGTCGCCCGAGGCGCGCATCGCCCAGTTATTTATGGTGGCGGCCTACTCGAATCGGGGAGATGGGCATCGACAGGAAATACTCGATATGATTCGTCAACACAAGATCGGTGGACTTGTTTTCTTTCAGGGAGGGCCCGGGCGACAAGCAGCGCTCACCAACCAGTATCAATCCGCGTCGGAGGTTCCCTTGCTCATCGCCATGGACGCCGAGTGGGGACTGGGTATGCGGCTGGACAGCACGATCAGCTTTCCTTTTCAGATGACGCTCGGTGCCATTCAGGACAATGCGCTGATCTATGAAATGGGAAAGACACTCGCCGCTCAGATGAAACGTCTCGGCGTGCAGGTGAACTTCGCCCCGGTGGTCGATATCAACAATAATCCGAATAATCCGGTCATCAACTACAGGTCATTTGGCGAAAACAGGAGCAGGGTGGCCGACAAAGGCCTGGCGTACATGAAGGGCTTGCAGGATGCCAACGTGCTCGCTACCGCAAAACATTTTCCCGGACACGGTGATACCGATACCGATTCGCACTATGCGCTTCCTCAAATCAATCACCCGCGCGAACGCCTTGACTCACTTGAACTATATCCGTTCCGTGCACTGATCGATGGCGGCGTAGGAGGGATCATGGTGGCACATTTGAATATCCCGGCGCTGGATGCTTCGGGGGTACCGTCTACCTTGTCCAGGCCCATCATCAGCGATCTGTTAAAAGGTGAACTCGGATTCGCCGGCGTTACCTTTACAGACGCAATGAACATGAAAGGTGTCACTACGGGGCACTCACCCGGTGTGGTAGACAGAGATGCGCTGCTTGCCGGCAACGACGTGCTTGAACTGACGGAGGACATTCCCCGCGCGATCGAAGAGATTAAGAAGGCGATCCGTCAGGGCCTCATCACCCAAAGTGAAATCGATGCGCGATGCCGCAAAGTGCTCGCGATAAAATACTGGACAGGTCTCAACCACTTCGAACCTATTGCAGTCTCGGACATTGCGAAAGATCTTAACAGTGCACAAGCACAACTGTTGAATCAGGAATTGATGCAAGGCGCTTTGACCGTCCTCCGCAATGAACGCAACCTCATGCCCCTGCGTGAACTCGATACCCTGCGTGTCGCATCGGTTTCCTTCGGGACCGACAACGGTTTTCACGAGGCGCTGAGTCTGTACACGAAGGTTGCGCATTTTAACATTTCCCGAGCGGCAACGCTCGCGGAAATTGATTCCGTACGCGCGAAACTGGGACATTACAACCTTATCATCGGCGGGATTCACGACCGTGGCATCCGACCGCTAAACCGGTTGGACTTTTCTCCAGATGCACAGGCGTTTATCGGTGAACTGTCGCGGCAGCCAAACGCGATTATGGCTGTATTCCGGAATCCTTATGTGCTCGGCAGGCTGGAAGGAATTGAGCAGGCGGACGGTCTTGTCATCACTTATGAAGACAACGCGGAGGCTGAGTCACTGGCCGCGCAACTGATCTTTGGCGGGGTAAGCGCTTCTGGCCGCCTGCCGGTCACCGCGGGCGCATTTTTGGAAGGCGATGGCATCGACGTACAAGGCGGTATACGGTTTGGGTATACGCTTCCGGAAGCCGTGGGAATGGATTCGGAAATACTTTATCACGGAGTGGATTCTCTCGTGCAGCAGGCGTTGGATGCGAAAGCCATGCCCGGATGCCAGGTGTTGGTGGCACGCAACAGGAAGGTTGTGCTGTATAAGGCGTACGGACTTCATCAGTATAGTGACACCGTCAGAGTAAAGCGCACCGATTTGTACGACCTGGCATCGGTGACGAAGATATCCAGCTCATTGGCGGCGTTGATGAAGTTGTATGACGAAGGAAAGTTCAAGTTGGATGCGACCCTCGCTGATTATCTTCCGAAATTCAAACACTCGAATAAGGCCGACATCCCGATGTACGATTTGCTTACGCATCAGGGGCGACTCATTCCGTTTATTCCCTTCTATCAACGTACATTCCGAAAGAATGGAAGTTACAAGTGGGCTACTATCAAAAGGGATTCCTCCAAGCGCTTCCCGATCAAACTCACTGACCATATGTACCTTCATCGCAAGTACCCCGACAAGATGGTGAAGGGCATCCGAAAGTCGCCGCTGCGCAGTGAAAAGAAATACGTGTACTCCGACTTTTTCTTCATGCTGGCGCCACGTGTGGTCGAAAGCATGATTGATCAGGACTTTTCCACTTATGTCCAGGAAAACTTCTACCGTCCCCTCGGCGGGACGACGATCACCTTCCGGCCCATGGATAAATTCCCGGAAGCCCGTATCGTCCCTACTGAAAACGATTACCTTTTCCGGCGTGAACCGGTGCATGGCACTGTGCACGACGAGAATGCCGCGATGATGAATGGTATTTCGGGACACGCGGGACTCTTTGCCAACGCCAACGACCTCGCCAAGCTGATGCAGATGTACCTCGATATGGGGGCCTATGACGGGGAGCGCTATATTCGCGAAGAGACGTTACGTGAATTCAGCCGTACTCAGTTTCCGGAAAATGACAATCGCCGCGCACTCGGCTTCGACAAGCCGAACCTGGAATACCGCGGCGTGAACAACAACACTGCCGAAGGTGCCGGTCCCCACACATTTGGCCACACCGGCTTCACCGGAACCTTTGCATGGATGGATCCTGACACTGGGTTGTTATACATCTTCCTTTCCAATCGCGTCCTGCCAACACGGGAGAACACGCGGCTGTACCAGCTCAACACGCGCACACAAATTCAACAGGTGATGTATGATGCGTTGCGGAGGTAGGGGGCGGTTGCCGGTTGCCGGTTGCCAGTTTCCGGTTGCCAGTTTCCGGTTGCCAGTTGCCAGGTCAACATATCATCACCCTTCAAGAAGCACGACCCATTCACGATTGACGATTCACGACTGACGACTGACGTCTCGCGTTCTCAATAACATTGCGCATCATTCGTCCTGAAGTAGCGCGTGCCGTTGAGCAGCGTTTTCCCGTCTACATATTGCAAGGTGTATTCCTTCACCCGACCGTCAGTGTAGGTAAGTTCGAGAATCGCGTTGCCGGAGGTGTCC
>CAYMWA010000283.1:0-3320 GCA_964393795.1 uncultured Roseivirgaceae bacterium | reverse complement strand
GGAATCATATTCGGTCCGTCGCTGAGCGCTTTCGCGGGATTGGGGTGGGTCTCAATAAAGAAGCCGTCGACACCGGTAGCGGCAGCGGCGCGGGCGAGGTAAGGTGCAAATTCCCGTTGTCCTCCGGAAGATCCGCCCTGGCCTCCCGGCTGCTGCACGGAATGGGTAACGTCGAATACCACCGGCGCGTACTGCCGCATCACCGGCAGCGACCGCATGTCCACCACGAGGTTGTGGTATCCGAAGCTGACACCTCGCTCGGTAAGGAAAACGTTGTCATTACCCTCCTCGCGCACTTTTTTCAGCGCATACTGCATGTCTTCAGGTGCCATGAACTGCCCCTTCTTGATCTTCACCGCCTTCCCCGTGCGGGCCGCGGCCTTCAGCAAATCGGTCTGGCGACACAGGAACGCGGGAATCTGCAACACGTCGACCACCGCCGCTACCTCTGCGCATTGGCCCGACTCATGCACGTCCGTGACAACGGGAACGCCCAATTCTTCCTTTACGCGCGACAGGATGGCGAGGCCCCCATCCCTGCTCGGACCGCGGTACGAATCCGACGAAGTACGGTTGGCTTTGTCGAACGATGCTTTGAAGACGTAATCGATACCCAGCCTGCTACATATATCCTTTACCGCACTGCCGGTTTCGATGCAGATGTCATAACTCTCCGCCGCACACGGCCCGGCAAACAAAACCATCCGGTCACCCCCCAGGGTTATCCCGTTTGCAACATCAACGGTCTTTTTAAATTTCTCCATAACATCACCTATATTCCTGAACCTCACGCAAAGCGTGCTCTGCAACCTGCAACCTGCAATCTGCAATCGGCAATCGGCAACTTGCAATCGGCAACCTGCAATCTGCAACGTGCAACCTGTAACCTGCAACCTCCAACCTGCAACTCTGCAACCTGTAACTTGCAACCTGCAACTTGCAACCTGCAACTTTGCAACCTGCAATCGAGGTCTATTTCAACATTTTCTCAAAAAATCCCTTCGCCTGCAGCACCAGATCCGCCACTTCGCGGAAGACGCCTTCCCCTCCTGCGGCGCGGGTGACAAGGTCGGCGCGCTCTTTCATGTAGTCGGCCGCATCGGCGGGACAAACCGCAAACCCGGCGAGCCTGAACACCGGCAGATCGTTAAGGTCGTCGCCGATAAACGCCACTTCCTTGGATTTGAACTTGTAATGCTGCATCAGCTTTTGAAAGGCCATCGCCTTGTCGATAATACCCTGGTGACAAAAATCGATCTTCAGTTCGGCAAAACGTTTGGCAACTGCCGCTGATTCACGACCGGAGATACCGCCCGTAACAATACCGGCCTTCTTGAGGTAGCTCACAATCAGGCCGTCGCGCACATGGAATGACTTGGTCTCTTTTCCTGTTTCATCGTAAGTAATCTTACCATCTGTCAACACACCATCTACATCAAAGAAAATCGCCTTGATCAGCGACGCCTTTTTTATCTGTTCTTTTGAATACCGCGACAAAACGTTGGAATGATCAGGTTAGACGAAAATTTATTCGGATTTTGCCGAAAATTAGGAAAAGCTTTTTACTTTATTCGCTTAAATTTTCCTCTCTGAATGAAACTTGCGAAGTTTTTTACGGGCCTTGCGATTACCCTGTTGTTGATCTTTCTTCTCGACCGCGGCTGGACAATCGGAAGCGTTTCCATCCCTCCACTCGGAAAGTTTCTGGACCCTTTTCAGGGATTCTGGCAGAACCTGCATCCCCGCGGTTATGAAGGCAAAAAGCAACTGGACATTCCGGGGCTGAGGGAACCGGTAACGGTGGTCTACGACAGCCTGTTGGTGCCGCACATATTCGCGAAGAACAACGATGACCTCTACCTCGCGCAGGGATATATCACCGCCATGCACCGCTTGTGGCAAATGGAATTTCAAACGCACGCCGCCGCCGGAAGGGTTTCCGAAATTGTATCCAGCGATGCCATTCTCGACTACGACCGCCGGCAGCGGAGACTCGGCATGGTGTACGGCGCGGAGCAAGCCCTCAAGTCGATGGAAAACCATCCGGCCATCATCCGCTATACCGAAGGGGTGAACCGGTTCATTGAATCGCTCGATTATCGCAGCCTGCCTTTTGAATATAAACTCCTTAACTACGAACCCGAACCCTGGACCCACCTCAAGTGTGCGCTCTTGCTGAAGAGCATGGCACAGACCCTTGACATGGACGACAAGGACATTGAGATGACAAACGCTTTGCAGCTGTGGGGAAAGAAAATAGTCGACCTCCTGTATCCGGACAACGAACATACCGGCGATCCAATCGTCGACAAACCCGGCACCTGGAACTTTGCCAATCCGGTCACACTCGACAGTGTACCCCTAGCGTTGCCCGATGCCCTTGTCGCCATCGACAAGCCCGCTCCTTCAGATCCCAACATCGGAAGTAACAACTGGGCGGTAGCAGGCTCAAAGACCTACACAGGAAGCCCTATGCTGGCAGGTGACCCGCATTTGCGCCTCACTCTTCCCTCGATCTGGTATGCACTGCAACTCAACGCACCGGGCATTAACGTGATGGGTGCATCGCTGCCGGGAGTGCCCAGTATCATCATTGGCTTCAACGACTCTATTGCCTGGTCGGTCACCAATGCACAACGCGACCTCGTCGACTGGTACAAGATTACCTTCCAGGACAAAAACCGCGACAAGTATCTACTCGACGGAAAGTGGGTCGACACGCGCAAAGTGGTGGAGGAAATCAAGATCCGCGGAAGCGAACCGTTCTATGATACCGTCGTCTATACCCGCTGGGGACCGATCCCCTACGATCAGCACTTCCATGCGGAAAACGAACGAAACCAGTATGCCTTCCGTTGGATTGCACACGACCCTTCGGATGAAATCACCGCTTTCCATCGACTGAACCGGGCCAAGAACTATCGCGAGTTTATGGACGCGCTTGATTTTTTTTCGCTGCCCGCTCAGAACTTTGCCTTTGCGTCCGTATCGGGCGACATCGCCATGCGCGTACAGGGAAAATACCCGGTGCGTCGCAAGGACGAAGGCAAGTTTGTACTTGACGGTTCGAGAAGTGACCAGGGCTGGCAAGCCTTTATCCCCAACAGGCAAAACATTATGGAGAAAAATCCGGAGCGTGGCTTTGTCAGCTCCGCGAACCAATATCCCGTAGACGATACGTATCCTTACTACATCACGTCAACGGAATATCAAGCCTACCGAAACCGTCGGATCAACCAGGTATTACGCGATTCGGAAAACATCACCTACCGGGATATGATGGGGCTTCAAAACGACAACTACAACCTCAAGGCTGCCGA
>CAYMWA010000282.1:0-3356 GCA_964393795.1 uncultured Roseivirgaceae bacterium | reverse complement strand
CTCCTTCAGGCCTGCCTGCCGTAGGTAGGAGAGGATTGAGGTGAGGTAATCAAAAGGTGCTTACGTTAATGACATTGGTGTTGGGGTGTTGGCGTGTTGGGGCTTTGCCCGACGAAGCTTGCATTGGCATGAGGGCGGCAGCGAAGTCGGGTGTTGGGAGCTTTAGTGCCGACTTTATGGCCGACTAATACACGGCAATTGATGAAATCAGCGGACACGCTTTTGAGGAGGTGATGTTGATGCGAACTTTGTTAGTTCGAACCGGATCTATCTTCAGGATCCTTTTGTAGCCAATGGTTGTACCGGAAGCGACCCGAACCCATTCGTTGTCTTGTTGGACTTCAACATTGAACTCCCTTACGCGTTGACCCAGTTTGATGTATTCCTGAAGTTGGATGTACTTCACCTGCGATGGCTTGTCAAGGGTCAGCGTAATGCTTCCTGTGGTGACATTGTCGTCCGTCGCCCAATACGTGTCAGGATCGCCATCGACAACTTTTTGAGGGCCGTACCTGTCGTCATTGCCCCGAAAGGAGCGGGCAACCACTTCCGCATTGTCAGCCAGGTTGTCTGCGAATTCACGGTCGATGATTTCGCGCAGCCCCTTCAGTGACATCACGTCGCGTTCATGAAGGCGACCCCGGGTATCCGGTGGAACATTCAGTAGCAAGGTCGATCCCCGTCCGACGGAAGTCAGGTAGATGTCAAACAGTTGCTCAGGTGTTTTGACCAGGCTGTCCTCGCTGGCGTGGTAAAACCATCCGGGGCGAATGGAGACATCGACCTCGGCAGGGATCCAGTGGGTGCCGTTTTCGTGGCCGGTAGAGAGCAGTTTTTCGATACCCGATTTTCCGGCGTATAGCGTGTCCGGGGTAATGGTATTCCAGTTCGTTTCACCTGCGATTCCTCTTTCATTCCCTACCCAGCGCACGCCCGGGCCGGCATCGCTGAAGAAGATGACATCGGGTTCCAGCTTGCGCACCTGGGCCAGGGTGGTGGGCCAGTCGTAATAGGAAGAACCATCTATCCGTCGTCTTTCATTAGCACCGCCATAGTATCCGTCGCCACCGTTGGCGCCATCAAACCACATTTCAAACACGGGACCGTACCCGGTGAACAGTTCGGTCAGCTGATTCCGGTAATATTCGATGTATGACGGCGTTCCATAGTCGGCCCGGTTCCGATCCCACGGAGAAACGTAAATGCCAAACTTCAATCCATGCTTCTTGCATGCATCCGAAACTTCGCGAACGATGTCGCCTTTTCCATTCTTGTAAGGACTGTTCTTGATGGAATGTTCGGTGTAGGCGCTGGGCCAGAGACAAAATCCGTCGTGGTGCTTGGCGGTGAGAATAACGCCCTTGAAGCCAGTGTCTTTCAACGTGCTGATCCACTGATCCACATCAGCGTCGGTTGGATTGAACAGCGTGGGACGCTCATCGCCATAGCCCCATTCTTTATCAGTGAATGTGTTGATCGTGAAATGAATGAAGGCGTTCATTTCCATTTCGTGCCATGCCAGCTGTGCGGGAGACGGCACCGGTAGCACAGGTTCCGGTCTTGTCACAGAATCGCAGCGCCAACACACGGATGCAACGAGAAGAGCGAGTACAGTATGCAGGGCGCGATGCCAAACGGGATGACCGGGCGTGGTGCTGTTCCGAAGCGGTGACCGGAGGAAGTTCATATTCGCAAGGTTGGTATGGCGATACTAATGAATTTCGTACAACTGCACAACTTCCGGGACGTTCCAAAGCTTCGGGAAGTTACTATGAACGGATGAGCGGCGTGACGTCGCCGGTATACGTCAGCGTAAGCTGGTGCATCGCCCTCGTGCAGGCGACGTACAACATTCGGCGATCGATCTCCGAGTGGTAGTTGCGGGCAGATGCAAACGGGACGACGACTTCATCGAATTCAAGGCCTTTCGCCAGGTGCGCAGGAACGATGACGATTCCGCTCGTGAACGACGTACTGTCAGCGGCGAGCAGATGGATACCCGGCGTACGCAATTCGCGGAAGAGTCGTTTTGCCTGGTGATGCGTCTTCGTGATGATGGCCATCGTATGGTGCTCCGATCGGCGGAACGTGTCGATCAATTGGTGAACTTCGGCTATCTCTTCTTCGTCGTTGTCGAACCGTCGTAGGGCCGGCTCCGGTCCGTGGCGCTCCATGGCGATCAACTCCGGATTTGGTAAGATGCGTTGGGCGAACTGCGTGACTTCCCAGGTTGACCGGTAGCTTCGCATAAGTTTGATGACATCTGCCTGTGGAAACACCTGGTGGATTTCTTCTGCGGAAGAGCCGCCGTAGGGGTTGATGGCCTGACTGATGTCACCGAGGATCGTCTTATTGCACTTGAAGATACGCGACAGTACCCGATACTGCACTGGCGTATAGTCTTGCATTTCGTCGACGAGCAGGTGTTTGACATGGTCGTAGGATGCGATGCCCTCCATACGGATCTTGCAATACAGCAGTGGAAAAACATCGGCATACTCCAGCAGGTTGCCGGCCGCAGGACGAAACAGTTCCGGCTTGCCGAGCCATTCGTAAAAGTTCTTATAAAGATCAAAGATGTTGTTGAATCTGATCATGCGCGGTACCGCCTCCCATATACGGGCCCGTTCCTGTCCGTTTAATTTCCGTTCGACTTTCGTGCGAACAAATTGCTGGATGTCTTTGACCACCTGCGGCACGCGTTTTAGCAGCGGGATCCTGTGATAGGCTTTGAAGCGTTCATGGACGAAAGGCGAGGGAACGACCGTGCGGCCTACACGCAGCTCCTGCGCTTCAAAGAAATTGTTCTCAAGAAAGATCAGGTATTGGTTCAACTTGCGCAAAAATTCGAAATCGGATTTGAACCGTACGCGCTCGATCAGGTGCTGATCGCGCGTCTCGAGGAGAAGTGATACCTGCTGAAAAAATGTCTGAAATCGAAACTTGTTTTCGAGCAGGTCTTCCGCCAGTTCTTCCATGCCCATTTGGGGAATCTCTTCTTCGCCCAATTCAGGCAAGACATTCGAAATGTAATCGGCAAAGACCTTGTTGGGAGAGATGACGAGCACATCTTTGGCGGATATCGACTCGCGGAACCTGTAAAGGAGAAACGCGATGCGGTGCAATGCGATGGACGTTTTGCCAGATCCGGCAACCCCCTGAATGACCATCACTGTGGATGATTCATCCCTGATCACCGCATTCTGATCGCGTTGAATGGTGGCGACGATTGTCTTCATCCGGTCATCGGCCGTCTTGCTGAGCTCTTTCTGAAGCACATCATCGCGAATGGTCAGGTCGTTTTCGATCATGAACTCCATCTGGCCGTCACGGATGCGGTACTGGCGTTTCAGCAG
>CAYMWA010000281.1:0-3371 GCA_964393795.1 uncultured Roseivirgaceae bacterium | reverse complement strand
TACGTGGGGATTGAGGGTGGTGGCGAAGTTGGGTTAATGTGTTCATGTGGGGGGAGTGACGTTGGAATGTGGCGGCGTTGGATGTGTGATGTGTTGATGTGTTGATGGAGGGGGCGAAGTCGGTGGTTTGTCGGGTTTGGTTTGCGTAGGCGACGAAGTAGGATTGATGAATGCGTGAAGATGGTGAAGTTTTGGAAGGGCGTAAGATGATTCGAAGCGGTTTCAACGAGTGCAGACGCAGTAGCGGTTACTTCTTTTGATACAAATATCTGTTCTTTTGTGTTGGAGAGGGAATGCGCTTCAGTATTCCGGACTTAACAAGTTTGCTGAGGGTGTTGGAGACCGCGGAGCTTTTGAGATTTACATGATACTGGTTGGCACATTTCGTGATGATTTCGGCGACGGATCGCGGGGTGTTCAGGAATTGTGTCTGGACGATTCGATTCACTGTCGCGGTGGTGGCTCGCCGTGGACGTTTCTGGTGGCGTGCGTCGAAGTCGGTATTGAGGGTCAAAGGAAATGAGAATCGCATCAGCACATACGGATAAACCCCAAGCGCAACGGCGAGCCTCCTGATCGTGTGCAGGGTGACACCATGCCGGCCATTTTCGATTCGGGAAATCTGGTTGACGTCTATGCCCGAGACGGCAGCCAACTGTTCCTGCGACCAGCCTCTCTTGTCACGCAATTTCCTGACACGGAGGCCAAAAGCGAGCTTGTATTCTTTACCAATCTGGTATTCGTTGTCCCGATCGTTCACGCAGACAAACTGCGGCTCCCAGATGGTTATTCTATTACCAAATTTGTAGATAAAATGACGCGGATTTGTCGTAGGTGCGCGGAACGCGCTGACGACCCGGAAAAATCCTGTTTAAGCGCCATACAGGGCGATTTGCAGTCAATCTTTGTCTTTGCTGCAATCAGACATTCCGAATTTCATTTAAACGGAGTGAAAAAAAATCTTTATCGAAGCACGTGTTTCTTAAATCTTCTTCCACTATTGATTCAGACTGTAGTTCCATAAATTAGTATACAGATCCGCTATCGCGATGAAAAAGACGAATCTTGACCGATTGCTCCAGCGGTACATTGCCGGACAGGTAACCGCAGAGGAGAAAAAAAAAATAGAAGCTTGGCTGGACGTCAAGAAAACCGATGAAGGATCCGATATGGTGCTGGACGAGCGGGATGAGGAAAGGCTTTTTCAAAAGATCACGGCGAATATCGACAACGTTGAGGAAATCAAGGCTTTCACTCCCGGCGAGGGGCGCGTTGCGACAATCTTTTCAAAGCGCTGGCTCCAGGTAGCTGCGTCGCTTGCCCTCCTTGTGGCCGTGTCCTACGTCGTATGGATGATCGCTATGCGTAACACCGTCCATGAGACGATCACGCACAATAACACCGAAAAAGTGATTCTGGGAGACGGGACGATCGTTTGGCTCCAGGAGCGCAGCCGATTAACATATGTTAATAAAGGCGACACAAGACAAGCTACACTGGTCGGCGAGGGGCTCTTTGAAGTCGCGAAGGACGCATCAAGGCCATTTATCATCTCATGTGGCGGAGTGCAGGTAACGGTAGTTGGAACCAGTTTTCACCTGAAGAGTGATCCTGATGGTATTGAGCTAAAGGTATTGACCGGAAAGGTGAGCGTGTCAGCGGCAAACCACGAGGGCATCGAGGTGGAAGCAAATGAGATGGCACTGTACAGTGCCACTGGCGAAGCAGAAAAGGTGCCATTGGGAGCCGCGCAGAAAGTTGCGATAACCGCAAAGACGGAATACAACATGGAGTTCAGGAATACGGCGCTTGCTGATGTTGTCGCGCGTATCGAAAAGAAGTTTAATACGCAAGTGATCGTGGAAGATCCACGTGCGAGCAAATGCCGGATCACAGCTGATTTTACAGACCACTCACTTGAGCGTACACTGGATATGATTTCGGAGTTCCTGGAGATCCAGTACAGCATAGACGGCGACGAGGTCACTTTAACAGGACCGGGTTGTCATTAAAATGTAACCTAAACTTAGCAATATGACTACACGCATCCTTCCTTCATATAACAGCACCTGACACGAAAACAGGAGTGGGGTCAGCACTCCTGTCATGATTACCCTTCTGCATACCAGCCTTTTCAGGTTGGGAGAGGGTGCTTTGTCTCAAATCCTAACGGTTCAAGCAAAACAATTCAATATATGAAAAGATGTTTTACTCCGAAAGAGAAAATTTTCAAAGTTATGAAGATCTGCTCGATTCAAGCCATGATGGCAATAACCCTCTGCAGTCTGGCATTTGCGCATGACAATTACGGCCAGGTACTGGATAAGAAAGTGACCCTGACTGTAACAGACGTCTCCATTGAAGAAGCGCTACAGGCCATTGAAGCGCTGACCGATGTAAAGTTTTTTTATAGTGTGGATCAGTTGGGTATCCGGGAGAAAATATCACTGGACGTTGTAGACCTTCCACTAAAGACAGTTCTCAATGAATTACTTTCGCCTTTCGGAATTCACTATATAATACACGAGCGGACGCGCACCATTACGCTAAAGCGGAAGGAGGCCGAATCAAGTGGTGTTGGGGATAAACGTCAAAATGTACAACGGCAGTCACGCGCCGCGCCGAAAGCCGTCATTACGGTAGGCGGGCAGGTCACAGATGCTGAAACTACACAGCCAATTGCCGGCGTAAATATCATTGTCAAGGGGACGACAGAGGGGACCACTACTGATTCCGAAGGTAACTACACCATCTGGGCGGAGGACGATGATGTGCTTGTATTTTCGTTCATCGGGTACGTCACTTTCGAAGCTCGGGTCAGTGGAAGGACGGTTATTGATGTAGTGCTGACTGAAGATGTCAAAAGCCTGAAGGAGATCGAGATAAATGCTGGGTACTACACTACGACCAAGCCACTCCAAACCGGGAACATTAGCAAAGTTAGCGCTGAGGAAATTGAACGGCAACCTGTGTCGGATCCGTTGGCAACATTGCAGGGGCGGGTGCCGGGATTGGAAGTGGTGCAAAATAGTGGGGTGCCTGGTAGCAATTATACGGTCCGGATTCGGGGTACTAACAGTTTAAGCAGTGGCAATGATCCACTTTACATTATTGATGGAGTACCATACACGTCTACTCCAATGTCCTTCGCGGAGACGTCGGGAGCCATTCTAAATTTTGGGGCAAGTCCGTTAAATAACATTAATCCATTGGATATACACAGTATAGAAGTTTTGAAAGACGCGGATGCAACTGCAATCTATGGATCAAGGGGCGCCAACGGCGTTATACTTATTACCACGAAAAAGGGAATGTCTAATGGGACAAAGGTAGAACTTGATGTCAATTCGGGAATTTCTCGGCTTGCCAAT
>CAYMWA010000280.1:0-3384 GCA_964393795.1 uncultured Roseivirgaceae bacterium | reverse complement strand
AGAAGGGAATCAACCCATAACACACCATGTTACAACTCATTGCGAAACTACTCGGAAATAAATCGACGAGAGATATCAAGCGGCTGACGCCGTTGGTCGAACAGGCAAAGAAAGAAGGCGAACGACTCAAGGGACTCACCAACGACGAACTCCGGGGCGAGACGAAACAGATTCAGAAAACCATTAACGATGAACTGAAGGGTATCGACGACAAGCTCGCCGCCCTGCATCAGCGAATTACCGACAACCCCGAGATGGATATTAATGAGAAGGAAGGGGTGTTCGCGGAGATTGACAAGATCGAACTCGACCGCAACAAGGAGTTGGAGAAAGTGCTGCTTAAGTTATTGCCCCGGACCTTTGCGATCGTTAGGGAAACGGCCAGCAGATTTAAAGAAAATACCGTCCTCGAAGTTACTGCTGAGGAATTCGACCGGAAGTTTGCGACCACGCATGAGAACGTCAGGATAGTAGGTGACAAGGCACAGTGGGCCAATCAGTGGATGGCCGCTGGCAACATGATCACCTGGGATATGGTGCACTACGATGTGCAGCTCATTGGCGGCGCGGTTCTCCACGAAGGCAAAGTTGCGGAGATGGCCACAGGTGAAGGGAAGACACTTGTGGCGACGCTGCCCGCATTTCTGAATGCCCTGGCGAAGCGCGGCGTGCACATTGTTACCGTGAACAACTACCTGGCTACACGCGACAGCGAATGGATGGCGCCGATCTACATGTTCCATGGCCTCAGCGTTGATTGTATCGACAAGTACGAACCCAACTCCCAGGCGCGGCGGGAAGCCTATCAGGCTGACATCGTCTACGGCACAAACAATGAATTCGGCTTTGACTATCTGCGCGACAACATGGCACGTGACCCGCACGAGCTGGTACAGCGGAAGCATCACTATGCCATGGTCGATGAGGTTGACTCGGTGTTGATCGACGAGGCACGGACGCCGCTCATTATTTCAGGGCCTATCCCTCGCGGAGATGAACACGAGTTTTACGACTTGAAGCCGCGCATCTACAAGCTGGTGGAAGCGCAAAAGAAACTGGTGAACGAATACCTGAATAACGCGCGGAAGCAAATCGCCGAGGGCAACGAAAAGGACGGTGGCCTTCACCTCTTCCGCGCTTTTCGTGCGATGCCCAAACACAAACCGCTGATCAAGTTTCTGAGCGAGCCGGGCGTAAAAGCGATACTTCAGCGCACGGAGAACTTCTACCTGCAGGACAACAAACGCAACATGCCGGAGGCCGACAAACCTCTTTACTTTATCATCGATGAGAAAGACCATGTCGTTGAACTGACAGAGAAAGGGATTGACCTGATCACGGGCGAAGGGGAAGATGCAAACTTCTTTATCCTCCCGGAGATCGGCACGGAAGTCGCAAAAATTGAGCAGGATGAAAGTCTTGACGACGATGAACGGTTCCAGAAGAAAGAGGAACTGATCCGCGACTACCAGGTCAAATCGCAGCGCATCCACAGCGTCAACCAGCTACTCAAAGCTTATACGCTTTTTGAAAAGGATACCGAATATATCATCGTCGACGGCAAGGTGAAGATCGTCGATGAGCAGACCGGTCGTGTGATGGAAGGCAGGCGCTATTCAGATGGATTGCATCAGGCCATTGAAGCAAAGGAGAACGTAAAGGTCGAAGATGCCACGCAGACGTATGCCACCATCACCTTGCAGAACTATTTCCGGATGTACCACAAACTGGCCGGGATGACGGGTACGGCGGAAACCGAAGCCGGAGAACTGTGGGATATCTATAAACTGGATGTGGTGGTCATTCCGACGAACAAGCCCGTTGTCAGGAAAGACTTTGACGACCTCGTGTACAAGACCGTGCGGGAGAAGTTCAATGCCGTAATTGAAGAAATTGTGCGACTGACGGACGAGGGACGGCCAGTACTCGTCGGGACGACGTCGGTCGAAATTTCCGAGCTTGTCAGCCGAATGCTTCAGATCCGGAAGATCAAGCACCAGGTGTTGAACGCAAAGCAGCACCAGCGCGAGGCAGAAATTGTGGCCGAGGCAGGAAAGCCGGGTACAGTGACCATTGCCACAAATATGGCAGGTCGCGGTACTGATATCAAGCTTACGCCAGAGTCGAAAGCAGCAGGTGGTCTGGCGATCGTCGGTACTGAGCGCCACGAGTCACGGCGTGTAGACCGCCAGTTGCGAGGACGTTCAGGTCGCCAGGGCGATCCCGGAACCTCGCAGTTCTTCGTTTCGCTGGAAGACAACCTGATGCGCCTCTTCATGCCTGAACGCATCGCGCGGGTAATGGACAAGCTTGGCCTTAAGGAAGGGGAAGTCATTCAGCATTCCATGGTGACCAGCTCCATAGAGCGTGCACAGAAGAAAGTAGAGGAGAACAACTTTGGCATCCGGAAGCGCTTGCTGGAATACGATAACGTGATGAACAGCCAGCGCGAAGTCATTTACAAGCGGAGGAAGAACGCGCTCTTCGGCGAGCGGCTTGAGCTCGACATCCTCACCATGCTGTACGACACGTGTGAAGACATGGTCATCAACGCCAAGAACGCCAATGACTACGAGAGCCTTCGCCTCAATGCACTCAGCGTGCTCGGCCTTGACTATGAACTTTCAAAGGAAACGTTTGAGAAGGACAGTGCGGATGCGTTGACAAACGATCTGTACAACAAAGCACTTGATCACTACCGTCAGAAGAATAAGATGGTGGCAGAGAAAGCAATGCCGGTGGTGCGCGAAATTCACAAGACACGCGGTGCGACCATTGAAAATATTCTCGTTCCGTTCACTGACGGCACCAAGCAGATCGGCGTCGCTGCATCGCTTGAGAAGTGCGTGCAGACGAACAACGCCGAACTGATCAAGGCGATGGAAAAGATGATCGCACTGGCGATCATCGACCAACAGTGGAAAGAACACCTCCGCGAGATGGATGACCTGAAGCAGTCAGTGCAGAACGCGGTGTATGAACAAAAAGATCCGTTGTTGATCTACAAGTTCGAGGGCTTTGAACTATTCAAGCGTTTCATTGCAAAAGTGAATGAAGACACCATTTCGTTCCTGATGAAGGCCGATATCCCGGTCCAGAAACCCGAGCAGGTTCAGGAAGCGCGTGCACAACGCAGGGCGCGGTTGAACGAGCAAAAGGAAGAGTCGAAATCACTGCTCAGTGGTGGCGGTGGCCAGGCACAACCCGACCGGCCGGCGCAGGAAAAGGTGATGCCGGCGAAATCGCAGAAAGTTGCCGGTCGAAACGACAAAGTAAGCGTTCAGTATCCAGACGGAAGGGTGCTTCGCGACGTTAAATACAAGAAAGTAGAAGACGATGTGGTGAACAACCGCTGTATCATAATTGAATAATATGCGCCATTTG
>CAYMWA010000279.1:0-3387 GCA_964393795.1 uncultured Roseivirgaceae bacterium | reverse complement strand
TCATTTTTGTTTAAATTAAGGAAGCAAAAATAACCAAATACCCTCTCTTTATGTATGTTCCTGATAAAATATCGCCTGACCGCGAATGCGGGTCAAGCGTGAAAACGATTTCGATCGCTTTAGCGTTCATTTTCTTCCTCGTTCCGAAACTCTTTGCTCAGCTTTTCGAGGATTTTTCCGATGGCAACCTTACCGAAAATCCCGTATGGTCGGGAACCCGTGAAAACTTCATTGTCAATTCCGATTTTCAGCTTCAGTTACACGCGCCCGACGCCGGCACTTCCTGGCTTTCCCTTCCCTTTTCTTTTTCCGACCGAGAGCATGTGGAATGGGCGTTTTATGTGCGGCAATCTTTTTCGCCGTCGGGTGCCAACTATGGAAGGGTCTACCTGATGAGCGACAGGCCGGGACTGGAACAACCCTTGAATGGCTATTTCCTCCAGTTCGGTGAGTCGGGTTCGAACGATGCGGTGGAATTGTTCCGGCAAACGGGCGCGAACGTGCAGTCGCTTTGCCGGGCGACCACGGGAGCGATTTCCACGACATTCGGCATCGGCGTTAAAGTGAAATACGCCGATGGCCTTTGGGAATTGTTTATCGACTACGATGGAGGTACGCACTACGCGTTTGAGGCCAGCGCTGTCGAATCCCTGTCTTCGGGTTCATCCTTCTTCGGGATGGTCTGCACCCACACGGTCACCAATGCCTCGCGCTTTTATTTCGACAACATCCGCATCGACAAATCGACGCCGCCCGACACGACCCCACCGCAAATCCGTTCGTTGTCTTTTATGTCGGCGAATTCCATCCGCGTAAGCTTTACCGAAAATGTCGAACAGATCAGCGCTGAAGATCCCGAGCACTATGTCGTCTTGCCGGAAGATGTGCATCCGCTAACGGCCCGGCTACACGACGATGGCAAGACAGTCGATCTGACTTTCGCGCGCGACTTCAGAAACGGGTATGAAATCACGCTATCCGTCGAGGGCGTGGCCGATACGGCGGGCAATGCAATGGCCGCGGTCGAGAAGACGCTTTTGTATTTCGTGGCGATGCCTGTAGACCTCGGCGACGTCGTGATCACCGAAATGCTTGCGGACCCGGAACCCCGCGTAAGACTGCCAGCTGCGGAATTTGTGGAGTTGTTGAATCGTGGTTCGAATCCTGTACAACTTGAAGGATGGCGATTTTCGGATGGCGTATCCGACACGCCCCTAGCCGGACACATTTTGTTGCCCGGTCACTATGTGATTCTTTGTGCGGATGCAGTCGTCAGTCAATTCAAAAACTACGGTCCGGTGGTCGGATGTTCAAACTTTCCCACGCTCAATAATTCCGGAGACGCGCTTACCCTGCGCAACCCCGCGTCGATCACCATTGACTCGGTACACTATCGCTCCGACTGGTACCGTGATGGCGACAAAGCTGAAGGCGGGTGGTCACTTGAACGCATTGATCCGGCAAACTTTTGTGCCGGGTCAGAAAACTGGATGGCATCTGAAGATCCCGCCGGCGGAACACCCGGCCGGCAAAACGCCGTCATAGCTTCCATGCCTGACAATATCGGCCCCCGTTTGGTACGCGCCATTCCGATTGCCCCGGATAGCCTCGTAGTCATCTTTAATGAGAAGCTTGACGCAGTTGTTCCGGGACCGGAGGGCTTTGCCATTGAGCCGCCACTGGCGATTGAAACGGTTGCTTTCGACGATGTTGGGCGGACCCGCCTGATACTAAAACTGGGCGGACCGGTCAGTGTCGGTCTTGACTATACATTGCAAGTGCGCGGGATTTATGATTGCCCCGGAAATGTCATCCGGAAGAAGCATTCCCGGTGCACGTTTGTGATGCCGGAAAAGGCCGTTGCATCCGATATTGTTATCAATGAAATTCTTTTCAATCCGCGCAGTACCGGTGTTGATTTCGTCGAGTTGTACAACCGCTCGGAAAAAACCGTGGATTTACAAGGCTGGTCGATCCGGAATGCTACCGTCGACGAAGACAGAAACACCGTTCGTGTTTCCGCCGACCCGCTGCTGATAAGACCAAAAGCCTACAAGGTGTTAACAGAAGATGCGGTCGTCCTTTCGGGCGAATACGTCAATGGCAGGCGGGAAACATTTTGGGAGACCAGCCTGCCGCCGCTGAACGATGACGCGGGCGCGCTTGTGTTGTTGCGGAGTGACGCATGGCCCATCGACTCCGTCGCCTACACGAAAGATATGCACAGCGCTTTTCTGGCAGATGATGAGGGCGTATCCCTTGAGCGGATTTCGCCAGCGGCAAACGGGAGTGAATCCGCAAACTGGCACTCGGCGAGCACAACAACCGGCTACGCCACGCCGGGCTACGCAAATTCCGCCTTGCGGGCGACTAGCGGTACACTGAAGGATCCGGTGTCAATTGAGCCGGAGATCATCCAGCCACTGGTCGCCTCCCGCGCCTTTGCCAGAATACGCTTCCACTTTCAACGGGCCGGCCTTATGGCAAATGTCCGGATTTACGATGCGGAAGGCAGGCCGATCCGGCGCATTGCCGAAAACGAAATGCTGGGCAGCGAAGGGTTTTTCCGGTGGGACGGCGACCGCGACAACGGGTTGCCCGCCCGTACGGGGTACTACCAGGTTTGGTTCGAAGTGTTCGACGCGACAGGCTTTGTCCAAACGTACCAAAAGCGCATCGCGGTATATTAGATCGACAATGAAAATGAAAAAGAGCCCGTGTGGTGGAATGGATTTTTTCCTTTATGGCATTTTTCCCCGGGCCGGGGATGCCACAAATATTTTCAAAATACTCGGCATGCATAACAAATTTTTGATATCTTCGTTCACTTTGTCGGGGGACTCAACATGCGGAGGGAAGAAACTGTAGACTATGCAATCAAGGCGGCCTGGCATGCCATTGCGCGGATGTACCATCAACAGGCGGCGAAGCACGACATCACGATGTCTATGGGATTTGTATTGCTCAACATTCACTCCGAGGGTACACCGGCAACCAAGATTGCCCCGCTGATGGGTTTAGAAGCGCGGAGTTTGTCGCGGTTGCTTAGGACGATGGAAGAAAAAGGCTTGATATGCCGTGAAGCAGACAGCAGCGACAAACGCAAGGTGCGCATTGTATTGACGAAGGAAGGGAAAAAGAAAAAAGAAAAGTCGCGCGAGACCGTCCTCCGATTTAATGAAGCCGTGCGCAGCCATGTAAAGCCAGGGGCGCTTGCCGTCTTTTTCAAGGTGCTGGAAGACATACAGGAGATTGTCGGCAAGGACGCTGTTTACAAAACGGCCACATCGTAACATCACATCAACGCTATGAATCGTACCATCAGAAAAGTCGCAGTTCTTGGTTCGGGGATTATGGGATCGCGCATTGCCTGCCATTTCGCCAACA
>CAYMWA010000278.1:0-3417 GCA_964393795.1 uncultured Roseivirgaceae bacterium | reverse complement strand
AAGACGTGTTCGAACAGGTGTGGCTTGTCTTTCTCGAGCGCGCTCGCGTGGAGTATCACCTGGGAGAATATGACCTGGCGGAAATTCATCTCGATTTCCTGCTGGAGCGCAACGCCGACCCTGTCAGGCGGGCGAAAGCATTTGAGTTGAAGGTCACCATCAACAGTCATTTGGGCCGATACCAGAAAGTCGTAAAGATTCTCAAGGAAAGCCTGAGCGAACTCGGGCTGGAACTGCCTTCCGATGACAAGGAGTTGAAAAAAGAAGTTCGGGACCTGAGCGAAATCCTCGCCCGGCAGGAGGAGGGTGATGAACGCGAGTTTTCGGGAGTGCCGCTCAACGCTGACAGGCGCGAAGCCATTCTGCGATTGTTGTATGTGGGCGGGATGGGAATGCACCACACGTCTGACGTGCTGATGCGCTGGGCTGCCCTTCAGATTATCCTGTGTTCGGGAAGGGAAAATCCGTCGGGGGTGAAAGCGATCGGATGTGTGTCATATGGACGCATGCTGATTATTTCGGGGGCCATTGAGAAAGGCTATGAATTTGGACAGAAAGGTCTATCCATTAACGCCCATCTCAACGATTTCGCGCTGGGATGTCGCGTCTACGGCGTGTACGCCTTTTACATTCAACCGTGGAAGCAACCCTTTGCCGAGAGTTATTCGTCGTTAGAGAAGGCAGTCATTGCGGGCCGAAAATCCGGCGACCTGATTGGTCTGTATATCATCAAGACACACCGCCTGAACTTGCACCTGATTTCAGGAAGGCCCTTGCAAGAACTTCTTCATTGGGATTTTGAAGAGTCGTATCCCGGACGTGAGCTGACCTATTATATCACGCATTATCAAATGAGCCTGCTGCGCTTTCTGGCCGGGGAGCGGGCCATCTTTACGATGCCCCGTCAGCAACCGTCGTGGCTGGCTGCCGAATTAACCATACAAGAAGAAAAGTTCTATCGCCATTATGTGTGGGCGCGGTACTATTTCCTGTTCGGGCATTACGACCTCGCCGCACAGGCGGCACAGGAAGCCGACCGCAATCGCAAATTGCAGGAGGGGTCGCCATTGCTGCCTGCAAACCTTCTGATCTGGTTTCTATCGGTTACCCAAAACTGGTCAAACCATTCGGCGGCCACTTGCAAGAAACTTGCTTCCCGCATGCGGGAGATTCTCGACGCTTTCGACCTGTGGCAAAAGCACGCCCCTGCCAACTACCTGCCGGCGTGGTACCTTCTCAACGCAGAATGGTCGCGGATAAACGGCGAGGGCGAAGCTGCCAACGAATGGTATCGTCAGTCCGTGGAAGCAGCCGACACCGACCTGTACCATTGCGGACTCACACACGAGTTGTGGGCGCGGTTCCTGCTCGGGCATCCCGGGAGCCGCCGGGAAGCGGCAATGCACCTGTTGCAGGCGATCGCACAGTATGACGCATGGGGAGGCGTAGCAAAATCCCAACAACTCACGCGTCAGTACGCCGCCGCGCTCATGGAAACGGCGACTGTCCAGGAGACCGACCAGGAAATGGACATGGAAACGATCCAGTATGAGCTTAGCGGTGATATGGAGGTGTCATCTCTGGTCAAGAAGCTCATGGTGCTGTTGTTGCGGATAACGGGCTCGACACACGTCGTCGTTGAGCTGGTAAAAGACAATGGGGACCGTATCCTGGTTAACAACCTTTCTTTGCTCGATGTGGCGACTGACACCGGCCGTCAGGGGACAGGCAATCCCGTCATTCCGGCCTCGCTCATCCTTATGGCACTTAAGTCGTTGAATACGATTGTCGTCAATGACCTGACATCGGAAAAAAACCTGCGGAATATCGAAGCGATGCAAAGGCGAGGGGTGAAGTCTTTCCTCATTCTGCCCGTCACCATTAACGGGCACCTTTCCATGGTGATCTACCTGGAGAGCGTATGGGCGGCTCATTGGTATTCTCCTGCGCGCGTACGATGGGCACGGATTACCGCCAATCAAGGTGCAGTCATTATTGAGAACGCACGTACACATGAGCGGTCGGTCCAGTTGAATGCCGAGCTCCGGAAGGAGATGACGGAAAAAGAACGGCTTGCGTCAATGATTGAAGCGCAAAAAGATGCGCACCTCAAGGCATTGGTGCAAACACAAGACAGCGAACGAAAACGCATCGCCAGTGATCTGCACGACAGCCTCGGATCAATGCTGTCTACGGTGAAACTGCGCTTCAACGGTCTTCAGCCAGACTTTGAAAAGCGCGTGCCTGAAAAGCAGATCCGATTCAATGAGACGATTACCATGCTCGACGAAGCCATCCGTGAACTGCGGCAGATCGCGCACAATATGTTACCTGTTTCGTTGAGTCGCTTCGGATTAAAAGCAGCGCTCGAAGCCTTCGTTGACCAGATCAATGCATCGCGTCAGTTAGAAACGAAATTGCAGATACTGGGGCTCGACCGCCGGCTGTCGGAAGTGATGGAAGTGTCTGCCTACCGAATTTGCCAGGAGCTGGTACAGAACGTCATCAAGCATGCCGGCGCTACCACGCTGCGGATACAGGTCATCGACCACGAGGATTCGCTGAACATCATTGTAGAGGACGACGGCAGGGGAATCGATACGAAGGATATTGCCCGTGGTTTCGGCTTTGCCACGATTCGATCCAAGGTGGATCTGTTCAAAGGGTCGTTTAACATCGAAAGCAAGCCGGGGAAGGGCACGATGGTGATCGTGGATTTGCCGGGAACGTGATGTGAGTGGTGAGTGGTGAGTGGTGTAGATTATTTATGGGTTAGCGCAAAAATCCTATATTGGAAAAAAATTTTCTATTTCATGAAGAACCGTTTTTACTTTTTGCGGCCATCACTCTTGATGTTGCTTGCACTTTTGTTGTTGAATTGCTCGTCGAAAAAAAATGAAAGGGCTGGCATGGATCATTTTCCGGAGTTTTATAAGGAAGGCCATCGCGGAACGCGTGGATTGATGCCCGAGAATACCATCCCTTCGATGAAACAGGCCATCGCTGACGGCGCGAACATCATCGAACTGGATATTCAGATCAGTCAAGATAACCAGGTGATGGTAGCGCACGATCCACACATCAACTGGCAAATCTCGCTGCTCCCGAACGGTGATGAAATCCCGGAGGCAGACAAGAACAAATATCTGCTTCACCAGATGCCTTATGATTCCATTCGGCAATTCGATGTAGGATCCAGGTACAACGCAGGATTCCCACAGCAAAAGAAAATGAAAGCCTACATCCCGTTGCTGGGCGAACTGATAGATTCTGTGGAGCACTTTACGAAGGCCAACGGATACCAGCCGGTGATTTACAACATTGAAATCAAAGCCCGCCCTGACCAGGATGGTGTCTATCAACCTGAACCGGCGAAGTTGATCGATCTGGTTATGGACGTAGTGAACGCCAAAGACA
>CAYMWA010000277.1:0-3427 GCA_964393795.1 uncultured Roseivirgaceae bacterium | reverse complement strand
CGCCCCGCTAAATGTCGTTTTTACACCGTGTGCACATTGCTTCCGCCCGTTAGCTTTGTCAAAACAAAAAACATCAATCACATGAAAAAGATCATCCCCCATCTATGGTATGACAAGGAAGCCAAAGAAGCGGCGGCCTTTTATACTTCGGTTTTTCCTGGCTCGAAAATCATTCGCACGACGACGATTCACGATACCCCGGGCGGAGATTCCGACATCGTTTCGTTCGAGCTTGCCGGACAACCTTTCATGGCGATAAGCGCCGGCCCTCTTTTCAAATTCACCCCCGCATTGTCTTTCCTGGTATTGTGTCAAACCAAAGAAGAAGTGGACGCACTCTGGAATCAACTGAATGAGGGCGGGACGGCGCTGATGGCACTGGACGCCTATCCCTTCAGCGAACGCTACGGTTGGACACAGGATCGTTACGGTCTGTCGTGGCAGATCATGTATGCCGCGGACCAGGAGATCAGGCAAAAGATTACACCGGTCATGCTCTTTGTCGGAGATGGATATGGAAAGGCGGAGGAGGCCATCCACTTTTACACATCCGTTTTCAGAAAAAGCAGCGTGACTGACATCCAACACTATGGTAAAGGCCAGGAGCCGAACAAAGAAGGTACGGTGATGTATGGCGCCTTTGTCCTCGAGGGGCAGGAGTTTGCTGCGATGGATGGTGGATCCGAGCACAACTTCACTTTCAATGAGGCGGTTTCTCTGATCGTGCATTGCAAAGACCAGCAGGAGATCGACCACTATTGGGATAAACTCTCAGCTGTTCCCGCTGCGGAGCAATGTGGCTGGCTTAAAGACAAGTTTGGTGTTTCCTGGCAAGTCGTGCCCGAACGCATGGATGAAATGATGGCCGACAACGATCCGGAGCGTCTCGCTCGTGTCACTCAGGCATTTCTGCAAATGAAGAAATTCGACCTGGCGGAACTGGAAAAAGCATACGAGGGGTGATGCGATGTGTACACGCCTCCGCTGATCACTACCGCGGACGGATTTCTTTTCGCATGAACGAGACGTACGACAAGGCAAAGCAAACCAGCGTTGCAGCGATCAGTCCGGTCACCTGAGGCCACACCAGCAGCAGACTCTCACTGAGAGGCAACGGACTCGGAATTGTGCCATACACCTGTTGCATCGTTAGCGGGCCGAGGCTACGCACAGACGACATCAGCAGCGTGGTCGTGGCATCGCTGAAGAGCTGACTCGGTACCAGTCGCAACAGATTCTGCACGAATATCTGATACTCGATCACCTGTCCTTGGGTCGCCATGATCGACGGTGCTGATACTTTGGCGATGACGTTGACGATCATCTGATAGAACATCGTAAAGAAGAGCCATACCGCGATTGAGGATAGCGCTGCCGTTGCGGGCTGCCGGAAACGGACGGAAAAGAGCATCGCCAGGTTCAGCCAGAATCCGACATAACAGATGCTGACAAGGACGAAGCACATGATCCTTAAGAACTCTTCTACAGTCGGAGGGATTCCTGTGCGAATCAGACCGAGCCCCATCACGAGAAAGGCAAGGGCGAAGAACATCACACTGATCACGATCAGGGCGGCCAGCGCCTTTGCATTGATGATGTTGTCGCGATGAATGGGCTGTGCCATCAGCCGGCTGAGTGTACCGCGGTTATGTTCAGAGTTGATGGCATCGAAGCCGAGGGCTATGCCCAGCATCGGTCCAAGAAAGCTGATAAAGACGGTGAACGAAGGAAGTGTTCCGTCGGTGAGGGTAAACAGTTTGGCAAACATGAAGGCATCGTCGGGGTCACCGGCTTTTACTGCATCGTGGATGTTCACGAGTGCGGTGTAAAGCGACCCGAGGCAGGTCAGTCCCAAAAGCACAATCATGATGATGAAACGCCAGCTGCGGACGTGGTCGGAAATTTCCTTCTGGACGATCACCCAAAACGGATTCAAGGCGTCTGCTCGTCTGCGTTTTTCTATGGGTGTTTTTTTTCCTTCTGCGGTACTGACTACTACACTTTCTGCTATGATCTGCTCATTCATAACTTTCCGCTTTTTCCTTGAAGTAATGATTGTATATGTCGTCGAGTCCGTATTCCTTCTTTTGCAGGAATTTGAGGTCTGCTCCGCGTTCGACGATCAGGCGAGCGATGTCAGCGGCGGCGTCGCGCGAACATCCCACTTCGAAGAGGCCTGC
Organism: uncultured Roseivirgaceae bacterium; assembly: GCA_964393795.1. Classification (GTDB taxonomy): domain Bacteria; phylum Bacteroidota; class Bacteroidia; order Cytophagales; family Cyclobacteriaceae; genus Chryseosolibacter. The sequence continues at coordinate 1,247 of CAYMWA010000277.1, read as the reverse complement.
ATGGCGGCTGACAGTAATGACGCCATCGACTTCCTGCAATTTTGCTTGCAGGTGTTCGGCATGCTCAGGCGTAGCGACCGATACGCCGGCTTCTATGAGGTAGGGCGCACTGGCAAACAACTCCCGCGACAGGGTCTGCATGTTTCCTTCGGCCAGCAGTTTTCCCTGAACGAAGAGTCCGACCCTATCGCAGATCTCCTGCACCTGATGGAGGTGATGCGACGAGAGCAGGACGGTCAATCCGTCTTCTTTGCTCAGCTTGCGGATGAGTGCGAGGAGATCGTCGACGCCCTTTGGATCGATTCCGAGTGTTGGCTCATCGAGGATGATGACCTCTGGTTCTTTGATGAGTACGTCGGCGAGTCCGAGTCGCTGACGCATACCGCGTGAGTACTTGCCGGCTTTTTTGTGCATCGCATCGGCGAGCCCGATGCGTTCCAGCAATGCTTCCGCCTGCCGCCTGGCCGTTGCGGCCGTATGTCCGTTTAGCTTTGCAGTGTATATGAGATTTTCAAGACCGGTGTAGTCTTCATAGAAGCCGATGTCTTCGGGAAGGTACCCGGTTCTTCGTTTCACTTCGATCGGGTTGCGCGTAGAATCAAATCCGCACACCCTGACGGACCCTGAGGTCGGGTCGGTGAGCCCCAGCATCATCAGGATGGTGGTGGATTTGCCGGCACCATTGGGGCCGAGTAGTCCGAAAATTTCGCCCCGGGCAATCGACAGACTCAGATTGTCAACAGCGGTATGTGTCGGATATCGTTTAGTGACGCCCGACAGTTCGATGATGTTGTCGCTCACAAATCACCTCCTTCCGTATTTTCGAAATAGATAAAAAATGCTGGACGCCGCGCCGCCGATGATCATCAGGCCCAGCCACCCGTACAGCATGGGTGTTTTCACAGAAACGCGTATCCCGGCCGTGGAGGTCACCTCCGGTACTTTCGCCTGCAGATTGGTCATGTAATCGCCAGCGATCGCCTTTTCATCCGCTTTGATCACCGCGGTTACCTCTGCGATGCCGCCCGGTTCGAGTTTTGGTATTTCTTTCGGTTCGAAAGTCACTTCCCAGTTGATAGGGGCCGAGGCGCTCAGCTTGATGTTGGCCAGATCAGCCGACCCGCTGTTGTTTACCAATAAATCCAGGCGCCTGGAACTGCCCGCCGTAACATTCGTGCTCAGTAGTCCGGTAGGCGTTGTCAGTTCCATCGCATAGGAGCCGGTAATCACCACCTCGAGTTCGAGTT
>CAYMWA010000276.1:0-3448 GCA_964393795.1 uncultured Roseivirgaceae bacterium | reverse complement strand
CGCAGCCCGTCGCTCCGCGACGTCTCGATCTTCATCGGCGATCCGGAGGATCTCGTCGACGAGCCGCTCGGCCCTGGCCTGCCGTCGATCCCCGCATGGACGAACGAGCGCTTCGCGTTCCCCGGATACATCACCGCCTTCGACGAGATCGGCGACCGCGCGGCCTTGCGGACAGAGCTCGGCTACCGCCCCGACGAGCGCGTGTGCGTGGTCTCCGCCGGAGGCTCGGCAGCGGGCGTCCATCTCCTCCACCAGCGCCCGCATCGGCGCACGAACGCCCTGCTCGTCTTCCATTTCAATGATGGAGATGACTGGAGCCTATGCCGCACTGGTGAACGAAGGGGTCGCCAGTTATCCTTACTTTATACAATCCATTGAAGATCGCATGGGCAATGTATACGATGACTTTAAGCCGGAGATTTCAGGTCATCGCGCCATGTCGGCGGAGACAGCTAAGCTTGTCAGGCACATGCTTCAAAGTGTCGTTCAGGAAGGAACCGGTTCGCGCCTGCGCTGGAAGCACCACATCCTGAACGATGTCGGCGGAAAGACGGGCACTACGCAGGACAACGCCGACGGCTGGTTCATGGCGATTACGCCCGGGCTGGTTATGGGCAGTTGGGTGGGTGCCGAAGATCCACGGATACATTTCCGAAGCACCTACCTCGGACAAGGCTCGAACACCGCGTTGCCGATGGTTGCTTATTTTCTCGAACAGGTCAACGACGACGAAGCGTATACCGACATCGCGAAAGCGAAATTTCCCGACCTGTCATGGTCGCTGAAAAGTAAACTTGATTGCGACCTTTACGAACTCAACGACAGCCTGATGATGACGATTGAAAAGACCGTTGTAGAACGAGATTCCATCATACAAGCAGATACACTGCATACCCCGCCACCGGAAACATTTCTTCAGATGTTGTACCGCCGAAAAATGCGCACGATCCTGGCGAGCGGAGAAGGAGGACAAGCGCCAGAGCATGCCGAAGATGTTGAAATGACGACGGTCAAGCAGTAATAGTTGCCAGTTGCCGGTTTGTTGGTTTGTTGGTTGTTTGGTTGCCGGTTGGCTGCAACTTGCCACCTGCAACTTGCATCTTGCAACCTGCAACCTGCAACTTGCAACTTGCCACCTGCAACCTGCAACCTGCAACTCGGCCCCCTCTCCGCACGGGGTACTAATCTTCAACCCACTCCCGGTCCTCAAAGCGAGCGGCAACCGGCAACCAGAATCACCGTAGTATCGTAATACTCCCCGCCTTCGGGGTGCCTTCTTCGCCGTCGCAGCGGATGAGGTAGTAGTACACGCCATCGGGGAGTTCCTTGCCGTTGAACGTGCCATCCCAGTCGTTGTTGTAGGGTTTTGCATCGTAGACTTTGATGCCCTTGTCGTCATAGATCGTTACCGAGCACTGCGGATAGGAGAGGATGTTTTCCACCAGCCAGTAATTGTTGATCGCATCTCCGTTGTTCGGTGAAATGAATTTTGAAGGAAAGAGTTTGTTCACAATAAGGTCGCCTTTGACGCTTACCTCTATCGTCGCGGAGCCGGGACATCCGTTTTCATCGGTGCCGGTGACCGTGTAGACAATGCTTTCGACGGGCGAGGCGACGGGGTTCGCAATGGCCGGGTCATCCAGGGTTTCGGAAGGCGTCCACGAATACGTGTCCAGTCCGGTGGCGCCGAGTTGGGAAGTACCTCCTTCCGTCACTTGTTCAGGGTCAGCCGTAGCGGTCACGACAGGCCCGGGGAGGCTGGCAATGGTCACCGCACGGGTAAGGAGACAACTGCCAAGCGTGAGGTCGACAGAATAGTCGCCTTCACCGGCGATGGTGATCGCCGGGGTGGTTTCTCCCGTACTCCATTGGTAGGAATCAAATGTATTGTCGACTGACAATTCAAGCGCGCCGCCTTCGCAGACTTCAAAGGCTCCTGTGCCTGTCACAATGCTGGCCGTAGGGGCGGGTTCAATGGTGATGTCCTTCGTTACCTGGTCTTCGCACGCACCATTGGCATAACTGGCACTTAAGGTGACCGTGTAGGTGTTCGGCGTGGTGTATTGATACGTTGGGGTTACTTCTGTCGACGTTTGCGTGTCTCCGAACGACCAGTTATAAAAAAGATCTGCATTTGCGTCACCAGTGGTTTGGTTGACAAAGGTCAGCACCTGGCTCGTACATGCGGTGAGGGGAACAGAAAAATCCGCTGCCGGCGGCGTGGAAAACGTGATGGTCACTTCATTCGATTCAATTGGTGCGCACGCCGGGTTGAGTTTGTATTGTGCTTTTACAAAATATTGTCCTGTAGTCGTGACTGACGCCGAGGCGCCGATGGCACCCGCGATATCGCCTGTTGTACGTTCCGCCCACTGATAGGTGAAGTCGGGGTGGTTGGGTACCACTGTCAGTGTTTTGGTGTCGGGAGGACAAATGACATCGGATCCTGTATAACTGATTTCAAAATCCGGTGTGCTGATCATGTCCACAACGGTAGACGTCTGTTGCGCGATGCATCCGTTGACGACAACGTCGAGATAGTAGCGCCCGGCATTTTCCGTTTGAAAGTTATTAATAGGCGACGGATTGAGTCCGGTGCCTGTATACCCGTTCGGCCCGGTCCAGTTGTATTCCGTACCCCCTACATCGTTCACCCATATGCTGGCGGTTGATCCGACACATACAGGGCCGTCATTTTCAGCGACAGCGGTACCCGAAGTGGTGCCGGGATCGACCGTAACGGTGACGCTATTGGATGTTTCAGAACACGTGCCTCCCTCACTGATCGCTACTACGGTGTAATCACCACCGGTTGTGACGTCAAAGAATGGATCCGGACCTGACGTTAGCGGCGTAGCTCCGTTGCGCCATTCATACGTGGTCCCTGTGCTGGCTGTCGTTGTCAATTGGAGCGGAAAACCTGTGCAGATAGCGATGGGCCCGGCAGGATCAATCGTTGGTATGAGGCAGTGCCGGTTTCGGAACACCGAGATTTTGGAAGCGAGCACATTGTTGTTGTTGTCGTCAACACTGGTGAAGACAATGTCGGGCTTGCCATCGCCGTCTACATCGCCGACGCCCGGGTGACGGTTGATGTAAGTGGTCGGCTGAATCAGCGTTGTAAACTTCAAGGTGCCGGTCGTACTTTCATTGTTGAGTATCGTAATGGATTTCTCTAGTGACGCCACTACGATATCAGTCTTCCCGTCGCCATCGATGTCGCCAAAATCAAGGCCCCATGGACGTGCGTCTGTATCGATCGTGACAGGGGAAGCAAAAGAGATACTGGCAGAGCCGGTGTTTCTGAAGACGGAAACCGTTCCGTCGCCGATCAACTGAGTGGCGGCAATCTCGGGTTTTCCGTCGCCGTCGAGGTCTCCGGTCTTGAGGTTGACAACCGTTCCGCCAATGTTTAGTGTCTGGTCATACGCAAACACGATGTTGCCCG
>CAYMWA010000275.1:0-3552 GCA_964393795.1 uncultured Roseivirgaceae bacterium | reverse complement strand
GATCAAACATGCATACCGATGCGCAGGGTACGGGTATTGTGAGAATTTTTAATGCGAGTGATCTCCACGATGACGAATACATGATGTGGGGGCATGACAATGGTCCCATGGTGACGGTCACGACCGATGTGCCGCCCGGTGTTCAGGGCAGGCTTTCGCGTGTATGGCGCGTCAGTGAAACCAATGGCGCAGGTGCCACGGCAAATGTGGGCACCATTGATATCCAGTTTGATCTGTCGGGGCTCGAGCCCATTACCGCATCGGATCTTCGATTGTTGATCGACCACGATGGAGATGGTATTTTTGCGGAGGCGGGTACTATTCAAAAAGCCGGCGCCATCGCGCTCGCTTGCAACCGCTTTGTTTTTCAGGCGATAGTCGGTAATGAAATCGCACATGGTGACCGGTTCACAATTGGCACGATTAATCTTAGTCAGACACCCTTGCCTATTGAACTGGATTTCTTCACTGGAAGAATGGTCGGAGGGAGCGCGCAGCTGGCATGGGTCACACTTTCGGAAAAAGATAACCATTACTTTACCGTGGAACGCTCAGCTGACGGAAAACATTTTTCCGGCGTTGGGACGGTGCATGGAAGCGGTACTACGCGAGAACCCACAGACTACGCCTTCACCGATCCGTTCCCGCCATCGGGGAGGCTGTACTACAGATTGAAGCAAACCGATATCGATGGCGCGCATAGCTACTCCGGTGTAATTATGGTGGACAACCGCACCACGGGGACGCAGTTGATTGCATTCCCAAATCCGGTTGCCTCCGGCCGGGCAGTGGAATTGCGCATCCGGCATACCGAGTACATCGACCCCACGACGGTACAGGTAGTGGCATACGATCTTATGGGAAAGCGGATTCCGATTTCGACTGAGGTTGTTGAGGGGAATCTACTGCGTGTGCAATTCGGACATGAGTCGCCTTCGGGCGTGTGCGTGATTAGGGCAACTTCACCGGAACTATCCACTGCCCTTTACACACGTCTTTATGTCAGATAGCACAATGACCTATTGTATTAGAATTCTTGTTACCTTGTGAAAACTTCTATCCGGATGCGATCAGCGATCGGACTTCTGCTTCTCTTTTTCGTAAATGCATCGTTCGCTCAGACCGGACCTGCCGGCGTGGGCAGTAGCGATGGAAGTTCTTCGCTGAAGCTTTGGTTTCGTCCCGATTATGGCGTGAACACAACCGGGACGGCGGTTGACAGCTGGACGAATGCGGCCGGAATTCCTGCGCTTGATGTAGCAGAGACAGGAAGCCAGCGTCCAACCCTTGTTGCGGGCGCGTTGAACGGATTCGCTGAGATCAGTTTTAACGGATCAAACAGACTTCGTACCGGGCTCACTCTTACCCCTTCAAACTTTGTTACCGACGAAGCCTCTTCATTTGTTGTTGCCAGAGCGGACAACACCACGCAAACCTCTTCTGTTTACTGTACCGATCCCCTTGAACTGAACCGTTTTTCCACGCATATCCCCTGGGACGGAACGGTTTATTTTGATATCGGTAATTGTTGTGGAAATGATACGCGCCTTGACGTTGGCGGCTTGACTGGACTTACCGGATATTCTGTCTGGTCGTTCGATGCCAACCCATCGTCAGGCAAACAACTTTACCGCAATGGCGCTCTTCTTCAAACTCGTCCATTGACGGGCACGTACTCCAGTCACCCAAGCCAGCGGTTCAATATCGGCAGTAACACAGGCGGATCGAATGGTTTCGTTGGGGACGTCGCAGAAGTAATCATTTTCAAGAACAAGGTCAACGAAGCACAACGCATTTTGATTCAGAACTACCTCTCGGCCAAGTACAGCCTGCCGTTGTCGGCTAACGATGTTTATCGCATGGACGATGGGACGCGAGGCAACTATGATTTCGACGTTGCGGGCATTGGAAGGGTAGGCACAGGTGTTCAGGATGACTCCCGCGGCACGGGCGTTGTCAGAGTGCGAAATCCTTCCAGTTTGGGTGATGGCGATTTCATGATGTGGGGGCATGACAACGGCAATCTTTCGGCGACTGTTACGACGGGCCTTCCCTCAAGCGTGACTGCACGCTTTGAAAGGGAATGGCGTGTAAGCGAAGTGGGCGAAGTGGGGACCATTGACATAGAATTTGATTTAGGTGGCCTGCCCGACTTTGCCGGCATGGACGATTGCGAAATAGCCCTGGCGCTTCGACTTCTCCTCGACACCGATGGAGATGGATATGCCGACCAGTCCCCCATCTACGGGGCCACCCATATCGGAAACAACGTTTACCGCTTTACCAACGTCAGTCCGGTCGAAGATGGTGATCGCTTCACGCTTGGCATTTACAACCCTGCCGTCGACGGGCCGGGCGGTGTGGGCGGCACCAATGGCACTTCGTCGCTGGTACTCTGGCTGGATGCGAACCAGGTCAGCGGTACCAACGGCGCAACAATTACCACGTGGAACGACATGTCCGGATACGGGAATCATTTTACTTCCGGTAACGGGGCCGTCTACAATACCAATGGCGCGAACGGATATCCCACCTTCACCTTCAATGGATCGTCACACTATTTTGAACGACCGTTTACCACATCGCTGACGCCAAACACTTTTACGATCGTTTCAGCCAACAGGGTAAACAGTTCGTCAAGTCATAAGACTGTTATTTCGAACCGTGACGATCCAACGGGAAATGAAACCCGCGGATTTATTTTGTATGCGATTCCCTCCAGTAATCATTGGTCTTTCTGGAACGGACATGCTACTATTCCCTGGCAACAAACTACCTCGTCGGTATCGACAGCGGGCAGCTGGGCGGCGATTACCGCGGCGTATCGCTCGGGCACGGATGGAAAGCAGCTGTATATCGACAACTTGCTGGAAGAGACAGATACCCACACGCTTAATCCCAACACCGTGCAGCCCATCCGCGTGGGCGCGGGGCGAAATGAATGGACTCCCGATTACTATTTTAACGGAAGCATGGGAGAGCTTATCCTGTACAATACCGTATTGAATGCTGCGGAACGCATCATCGTGAACAATTACCTGGCTGCAAAATATGGTTTTACATTGGCTGACGATGATATATATACGAGGGACCTTGCGGGACAGGGAAATTTCGATCACGATGTGGCGGGAATTGGCAGGTTGAACAGCACGAATCTTCATCGGGATTCTCGTGGGACCGGAAGGGTGCGCGTCCTAAATCCAACAGGCCTGAGCGACGACGAATGGTTCTTTTGGGGCCACAACAACGCCGACATTGGTTCGATTGAAATGACCGATGTGCCCACAGGAATACAAGGCCGACTTTCGCGGGTATGGCGCGTGAGTGAACAGGGCAACATGGGAAGTGCGGATTTGTATTTCGACATGACGGGCATGGGCCCTGTCACATTATCGGATTTGAGACTGCTCATCGACAACGACGGCGACTTCAGCAATGGGGGGACAACCCAGCTTACCGGGACCGCGCTTGCGTGCAACCAGTATGCGTTTAGCATCCCCGCCGGCAGCATGAACGGTCACTATTTCACGTTGGGCACCAGAAACCTGACGC
>CAYMWA010000274.1:1747-3569 GCA_964393795.1 uncultured Roseivirgaceae bacterium | reverse complement strand
ATAATAGGCGATGAGCTTGTCGATTGCTGCTTTCTGTTGCGGGTTCTCTGCTACGGTTGAAGCTTTTTCCAGCCAATAGACGATGCGTTCAAGTGCAGCCGAATACATCCCGCCAATCTTGTAGACCTTTTCGGTAACCTTACCGTTCTCCTTGACCACTTTGGAGTTTAATCCCCATAGTACAGGTGTCATGTCGTCCGGATCTCGCTTGCTGGCATAGTACGTCTCGACCTCCTCTTGTGTCACGCCTTCGTAATAGTTGTTAGCCGACTCTTTGACGACGTCAACGTTCCCGTCAAGGTTTACCCGTTTTGCTGCGATCGTTGGATCGAACAGGATGGGCGTCAGGAATTCGACGAATGCCTCCTTAGTTTCACCATCCAGCAAGGGGAGCGGCGCGGTGGAATTGTCTATCAGCGATTTGAAGTATTCAGGGGTAAACGACGGTATGATCTTTCTGGTAGAGTAGTGATGGTGGATGCCGTTTGAGAACCACACCCGCTTGGCGTATGTCATGAACTTTTCGAAGTCTTCGGTGTTGCGGTCTCCTTGATAGGAATCTACAATTGCCTCGATGGTTTTCCGGATCCTCAGATTGTGCTTATAATTCTGATCGTAGAGGATATCGCGCCCTGACAGTCCGGCTTCATAGAGATAATAGGCCAATTCTTTTTGGCGGGGTGCTAATGCATCAAAGTCGTTTGCCCGGTACCGCAGAATCTGCAAGTCGGCAAATTGGTCGACCTTGTATTTGAAATCATCATCTTTGGCGGATTCAGATGTTTTGACGGAGTCGTTGCAACTCCATGCTATGCTCGAAAGCGTGAGGAGGAAAAGTAGTTTTCTCATAGAGTCGGGTTTTAGTGCGGCATAATATTGGACTTTTTTGGGAATCTTGAAAGAAAAAGGAAGGATCTTGCGGCAATTTCTTAGTTTCGCCGCCAAGGCGGGATTCGCCCGACGTTTGGTGCATCATGGAGTTGTTCATTATTTGTCTTGCTGCGCTGGTCACTTCATTGCTGACTTTTTTTTCAGGCTTCGGTCTTGGTACCATCCTGACCCCGGTGTTTGTGATCTTCTTTCCCGTTGAAGTAGCCATTGCCTTAACAGGTATCGTTCATTTTCTGAACAACCTTTTCAAGTTGGGACTCGTCGGCGGACACGCGCATAAAGAAGCCGTCCTGAAATTTGGCATCCCCGCATTCTTTGCTGCCATTCTGGGTGCGTTTGTATTGGTCTCCATCAGCGACCTGCCTTCCATATACGCTTATACATTGGGCAGCACAACGTTTATGATCACGCCGGTGAAACTTATCATCGCCGTGCTGCTCATCGCCTTCGCGTTGATGGAATCCGTTCCGCGGTTGAAGAAACTTGAGCTTGGGAGTAAACATCTGTTTCTCGGTGGCCTGTTGAGTGGTTTCTTTGGCGGGCTTTCAGGAAATCAGGGCGCTTTGCGAAGTGCGTTCCTCATCAAAGCCGGACTCACGAAAGAAGCCTTTATCGCGACGGGAATTGTTATTGCCTGCATCGTTGATTTTTCAAGACTTGGTGTGTACTTCACCCGGTTTTCCTCATCCGGACTCCATGAGAATCTTACACTCGTGATAGCGGCGACCATGTCAGCGTTTGCGGGCGCCTACATTGGAAGCAAACTCCTGAAGAAGGTGACGCTCGGGATTGTTCAGAACATCGTCACCGTCATGCTTATCGCCTTATCTGTTGCGATGGCAATGGGGTTGATTTAGGCATTATCATGGCATCGTGGCCGATGAACAGTGTCGCCTTTGAAGAGGTTGTATTACTGTACAACGCTGTCGGC
>CAYMWA010000274.1:0-1647 GCA_964393795.1 uncultured Roseivirgaceae bacterium | reverse complement strand
GGAAACTACCCGAACCCTGTTATCAGTGCCAACTCAGTTACAAGCGCTACCATTGCTAACGGAACGATATTGAGTGAAGACATTGCCGATGGGACCATTACTGCAGCGGACCTGGCCAACCTGGCCATAGACAATTCAAAAATTGCTTCAGGGTTGTCGGTGTCGAAGCTTTCAGGGGGTACCTTAAACCAGGTCTTGACCACGACGGCGGCGGGCACGGCATGGGCGAATTTGCCTGCTTTGGGTGTCACAAGTGTGACGGCGGGCACCGGATTGACCGGTGGCGTTGTCACCAACACCGGGACGATCGGCTTGTCGAATACCGCTGTGACTGCAGGGACGTATGGGTCTGCCACGCAGGTAGCGACGTTTACGGTAGACGCACAAGGACGACTTACCAACGCCGGCACTGCCAATATCGCAGGGGTTGCGCCCGGGGGATCCGCAGGAGGGGACCTGACAGGAAATTATCCGAATCCGACCATTGCCAACAACGCCGTGGGTTCAGCAGAGATCGCCAATGGCGCTATCGTTGACGCGGACGTGAGCAACGCCGCAGCGCTTTCAGTTTCAAAACTTTCGATCGGTACGAATGGTCAGGTTTTGACGACCTCCGGAGGTGCGGCCCAGTGGGCAAATCCAAGTGGAAGTGTGTTGATTAACAACGCCGGTTTAAGAAATCTTTTTGCCGGACAAGCGGTCGGAGGTACCGGTACAGACAATGCCTTCTTTGGTTCCTCTGCGGGTAATGCCAACACAGGTAATTATAATGTAATCATGGGAACAGGAGCAGGTCAAAACAAAGGCACCGGAGATCTGAACACGCTCATTGGCTGGCTGGCTGGAGCAGCTGCGGCCCCTACAGCCGGTTTTAACGGAAATACATTTTTGGGCGCGCAATCCGGACAAAGAACCGTTGACGGTCCCAACACATTTTTAGGAGAAAAGTCAGGACAAAACAATACAACGGGTACGGAGAATCTGTTTGCCGGAAACCGGTCTGGAATCACCAATACAAATGGCGGACGGAACACCATACTTGGATACTACGCGGACGTGAGCGACGGAGGCCTTCAGAATGCTACGGCTATTGGATACAACACGATTGTCAATGCCAGCAATAAAGTCAGGATCGGCAATGGGACCGTAACGGTGATTGAAGGACAGGTTGCTTTCACCTCTGCTTCGGATAAGCGTCTGAAGACTGAAATAAAACCCCTGAATGCGGGCCTTGATTTTATTCTCAGACTGAAGCCGGTAAGTTACCAAATGAAAGACACAGGTGACAAGCGCATCAACTGGGGCTTTATCGCGCAGGACATTGAAGACATACTGGGGACAGACAACGCCATGCTTTCTATTGGCGGCGACGCTGACAGAACGTTAGGGCTGCGCTATACCGATTTCGTGGCTCCGCTGGTTCATGCCGTACAGGAGCAACAAAAAGAACTGGAAGACCTGCGCTTAGCGTTGTCGGAAAAAGAGCACCGAATCCAGGAACTGGAGCGATCACTTCAAAGCCTGGAAACTGAAAACGCCCAAATTGGCGAGATGAAAGCAGATCTCGCAAAAATAAAAGCCGCTTTGGGAATGGCTGCCCAGGCCGATGCCCGATAAGGCCAACGATTTTCCCGCCTTCATCAGTAC
>CAYMWA010000273.1:1491-3570 GCA_964393795.1 uncultured Roseivirgaceae bacterium | reverse complement strand
CGTTTTTTAAGCTGAAGATTCTGGTACGCAAGAAAATTGTGGCAGATGGCCTCAATGACAGCACGTTTGACGTTACGCAAAAAGGCCAGCACGTCGACGCTGTCGAATTTAACAAGCTCGCACGCGACCCGGAGACCGTTATTGTGGACATGCGTAATCATTACGAGAGTGAAGTCGGACATTTTGTCAATGCCATCTGTCCCGATGTCGATACTTTTCGCGAGGAACTACAGGTTGTTGAAGACCTGATGAGCGATCAGAAAGACAAAAAGCTCCTGATGTACTGCACGGGAGGCATCCGCTGTGAAAAAGCAAGTGCGTGGATGAAACACCGCGGTTTCCAGAACGTTTTTCAGCTCGATGGCGGTATCATTCAATACACGCGCGAGGTACGGGAAAAAGGGCTGGAAAACCTTTTTATCGGGAAGAATTTCGTCTTTGACGAGCGACTCGGTGAACGCATTACCCCGGATGTGATCGCCGTCTGTCACCAATGCGGAAAACCTTGCGACGATCACACAAATTGCAAGAATGACGGGTGTCACCTTTTGTTCATTCAGTGTATAGAGTGTGGTGAAAAATACAAAGGATGTTGCTCTGAGGCGTGTATGGAAACACTGACGCTGCCTGTGGATCAGCAAAAGGCACTGCGTAAAGGTATCGACAAAGGTCGTCAGGTCTTCAGGAAAGGGCGGTCTGAAAAAATACCTTACATGCGAAAAACAGGGAAAACGAGCTGATTCTGTGAAAAGCTTGCAAAAAAAAGCAACAACAGGGATCAGAAGTGGAGGTATTTCCGTTTCTCATTGGGTTAACCCGGCCGCTCCTCAGCATCACCGGGCATAACAATTGCTGTTACCGCTTTCCGATACCTCAATGTTCACGGGAAAAAACCGGTAACAAAAGCACCCGATGAACGACGTCCGATTTTAAAGTGAGCCGGAGACCGGTCATCCGCACAGGAGACGATTTTCGCGGCGAATTGCTATAGATACATCTTCAGGTCCCTGGAATATGGGAGCACAGACTGCACAGGCGGCGACCTGAAGCAAGACTTTAAATTTTGAGGTATGGCAAGAATCAAATACTACTACGACACGGAGACCTGCAAGTACGAGCGGGTAAGAACCCGTAAGAGCGATATCGTATTGAACGCTCTGGGTTTCTTGTCCCTGACGGTAATGATGGCTGTCGGACTGGTGATTCTGTACGATAACTATTTCGAGTCGCCGAAAGAATTGATCCTGAAGAATGAAGTGAAAGAGCTCGAGTTCTACTACGACAAACTCAATCAGGATATCGAGCAACTCAGTACCATCCTCGGGCATATCGAACAACGCGACGACAACATCTACCGCGTTGTGCTCGGGGCTGAACCCATTGAAAAATCCGTTCGCGATGCCGGTATCGGTGGCGCCGATCGCTATGCCGATATTCGCAACAAGAACATCAATCACACGGACCTGATCATTGCGTTGCACGAGAAAGTAGACAAGGTCCGCCGCAAGCTTTACATAGAATCCAAGTCGCAGGATGAAGTGGTGCAACTCGCTGAAAAGAAAGAAAAGCTCTACGCTTCTATCCCCGCCATCCAGCCCATCGCCAACAAACAACTCATCGCCCTGGCCTCCGGTTTCGGACTGCGTATTCACCCCGTGTACAAAGTGAAAAAGATGCACACGGGTATTGACTTCGCGGCCAGCATCGGCACACCCATATACGCGACTGCTGACGGAACGGTATCCAACGTGAGTGTCCGCTTCAGCGGATACGGTAAAATGGTGGAAATCGACCACGGCTTCGGTTACCGGACGCGCTATGCCCACATGCACGACTTCGTTGTCAAGAAAGGACAACAAGTAAAACGCGGAGACGTCATCGGCTACGTCGGCAGCACCGGACTTTCGACTGCGCCTCACCTGCATTACGAGGTTTTCATCAATGATCAACGCGTTGATCCCGTACACTACTTCTTCAACGACCTCACCCCAGCCGAATACGAAAAAATTCTCGAACTCGCATCAGCAGAAAACCAATCCCTCGGAATGTGATTTAGGTTTTAAGTTAGAAGTGTTAAGT
>CAYMWA010000273.1:0-1391 GCA_964393795.1 uncultured Roseivirgaceae bacterium | reverse complement strand
CCACATAACGGCCCCTACAAATGCCGCACCGACTTAAAACTTAAAACTTAAAACTTAAAACTTAGAACTTAAAACTTAGAACTTAAAACTTAAAACTTTACACTCGGTATACACTTCCCCGATTGCTAATTGCCAATTGCCAATTGCTAATTGCTAATTGCTATTTGCTATTTGCTATTTGCCAATTGACTACCTTTACCCCATGCTTCCAACCACACCCTCTTACACCCGGCGTAGATTTCTGACGACGTCACTTGCTTTGGGCGTCGGAATGGTGGGGCTTTCGCATACGGTAGCTGCCGCGAAGAAAAAGAAAAAGGTGATGACGGTCAGCGGCATGATCGATGCTGATGCGATGGGCAACACGCTCGTGCACGAACATATTCTCGTCGATTTTATCGGGGCAGAAGACGTTAATCCTCCCCGCTGGGACCGTGAGGTCGTGATCGAAAAAATGCTGCCTTATCTCCGCGAGGCCAACGCCGCCGGATGTCACACCTTTGTCGATTGCACGCCCAACTATCTCGGGCGTGACGTCGCGCTGCTTAAAATACTCGCAGAAAAAAGCGGACTGAATATTATTACCAATACCGGGTACTACGGCGGATCGGATCATAAATTTCTTCCGGCGCACGCCTTTCAGGAGAGCGCTGACCAGTTGTCAAGCCGATGGATCTTCGAATGGGAAAAGGGCATTGACGGAACCGGTATTCGCCCGGGCTTCATCAAGATCAGTGTGAATCCGTGGCACCTTTCAGATATGTCGCTCAAGCTTATACACGCGGCAGCACTGACACATCGCAAAACAGGTTTGACAATTGCGTCGCACACCGGCCCCGCCATCCCTGCGTTTGAACAGATCGCGATTCTCAAGGCAAATAAAGTCGATCCGGGTGCATTCATCTGGGTGCATGCGCAAAGCGAGGAGGATGTCAGTCAGCATGTGCGCGCTGCTCGCGAAGGCGCCTGGGTGAGTCTTGACGGTATCCGTCCAGACAACATTGAAAAATACGTTCACATACTTCAACACCTGCGCCGGGAAAGGTGTCTCCACCGCGTATTGCTGTCGCACGATGCAGGCTGGTACGATCCTGCAGCGGACGGAGGTGGAAATATCAGGAACTACACCGCACTTTTTAGAAAGTTGATTCCCGCGTTGGAGCAAGAAGGCTTTAGCGAATCGGATGTGATACAGTTGATACGCAGCAATCCGGCAGAGGCATTCAGCATCGGCGTTAAAAAACTGAAGAGAAAAAGGAGAAAGTGAGCGGAAGGGAGTGTCGGAAGCCTCTCCTATGCCTGCCCTTGAAGTAAACTGGCTTTTTGGCCAAATTTACGTTCAGGAGCAGGTTCACAGAGAAACGCTATGGCAAACAGCTTTATTCACTGTG
>CAYMWA010000272.1:0-3570 GCA_964393795.1 uncultured Roseivirgaceae bacterium | reverse complement strand
GAAGAAATCCAGATGTACGTTTCACAGCTTGTTCAGCAGTCAAAATGACGACTGCTGCATAGCACTACTTGTCTCAGCAGGAAGAACCATCTCCAGGCTGCGCACAACATTGACCAGTGTTATCTGGCACCGAAGGATATGGTGAACAACAAAGTGATGCGTCGTTATCAGGGAAGCAGCAAGTTGAACGAGGTTGGCTAATTATTTTTTCAGAAGACGCTTTACTTGTTTTTGCCGGAAGGTCAATATTTTTTGTTTCCATTTCATTAATGTTTTTCCATTCTAAGGACGAATGAAGAAAGAATTGATGCAAAACTGGGCTCCGTTTATTTTACTCGTTACTTTGCCATACCGCCAGGCGACAACAATTTCGGAATACGTCAACTGGGAACTTTTAAAAGCGTTAACAAAAGAAATTAGGTGTTGTTAAAATGATCGCCATTCTGCCTTTTGAAGAGAAACACTGGGAGCCGGTAAGAGACATCTACGCGGAAGGGTTAAAGACCAGGAATGCAACCTTTGAAACAGAAGTACCAATGGACTCATCTTGGGTCAAAAAGTTTCACACTCATCTTCTTTGGGTTGCGACATCTGAAGGCAACGTAGTTGGATGGGCAGGACTTCAACCGGTGTCTCCCAGAAAAGTATATGAAGGGGTTGTGGAAGTTAGCGTTTACATCCACCCGGGTCATACTGGAAAGGGAATCGGATCAACTCTGATGAAACATCTTGACTATTTCGCCAATATCTGACCCACCCTTTCGCTAATCATTTGACCCACCTATTTCGGAATTGATTTGACCCGGGTATTTCGGTAATCATCTGACCCACCTGTTTCGCTAATTATGTGACCCAGGTATTTCGGTAATCATTTGACCCACCCGCAGGTCACGATTTCGGTAATTATCTGACCCACCCCGGGGTTATTGGATTTGATGCAAAAGCTGGCTCGCTTTGAGGCTTTTAAACCTCATTTAGCGACCATGGCAAAATCACTACGTATGCATCAGATTAAAAGAATCATTGAATTACAACAACAGGGCCGTGGGATCCGCCAGACGGTCCGATTGACAGGACTGTCGCGAAACACGATTCGCGAGTACTTGCGCAGGATATCGACGGCAGGGTTAACGCTTTCCCAAGCGCTTGAGTTGGATGAGGAGTCGCTGAGTGCCATTGTTTATTCGGATGCCGTCGAAAAGCGGACAGCAGGGAGATCTATCGACGATCGTTACACCGACCTTGAATCGAGGTTAGATTACATCTGCGGTGAGCTGAGAAAGCGGGGTGTGACGAAGCAATTGCTTTGGGAGGAGTACCGCAAGGACCATCCCAACGGCTATGGATATACGCAATTTTGTGAGTATATAAAGCATCACATCCGGATCGATGAGGCCGTGATGCATTTTGTTCATCGGCCTGGCGAAATGCTTCAAGTTGATTTTGCGGGTGGTAAGCTGGGGTATGTTGAACCCTCTACGGGAGAATGGGTGGTTTGTGAGGTTCTCGTTTGCGCCTTACCCTTCAGCCACTACATCTATGTTGAAGCGCTCCGTTCGCAGCGCCAGGAACATCTTATTCCGGCCCTGGGCCGATGTCTTGGATTTTTAGGCGGTGTGCCACAATGCTTGAAGTTCGACAACATGCGAACTGCCGTGGTCCGATCGAGCCGTTATGAGCCCGTATTCACAGAAGCAATCGAGTACTTCGCTGCCCATTACGGCACCACGGCAATGGCTGCACGGGTCGGGAAGCCGCGCGATAAAGCAAGTGTCGAAAAAGCGGTTGATCTTTCCTATAAGCACATTTATGCTCCGTTGCGTAACCAGATTTTTCATAGCCTGGAGGCGCTAAATGCGGCTATCGGAAAGCAGGTGGAGCTGTTTAACGCCAGACCATTCCGCAACAAGACCGGGAGCCGGAAGCAGTTGTTTGAGGAGCAGGAAAAACCCTGTCTCAAAGAACTGCCTTCGTCTGTGTACGAAATCAAACGCACCACCGAGAGCAAGGTGCAGCGGAACTATCATGTCATTTTAGGCGAGGATCGGCACCAGTATAGTGTTCCCTATACCCTGATCGGTAAACGTCTTAAGATCATTTATACCGCTGATACAGTTGAGATATATGATGACTTGAAGCGTGTTGCCCTTCATAAGCGGAATTATACGAAGTATGGTCATACTCTCAATCCTGATCATCGGCCACCGAACCATAAACATGCAGCCGAACAAGGCGCCTGGGATGATGAGCATTTTCTGAGGAACGCTTCTTATCTGGGGCAATCAGTCCAACAGGTGGTAAAACGCCTGTTGGAGTCGAAACACTTTCCTGAACATACCCATAGCAGTTGTCTGGGGATACTACGCTTGGGCAAACAATACGGGAACAAACGGATAGAAGCCGCGTGTCGTCGTGCCCTTGCTGCTCCTATCGCAACCTACGGAATGGTCAAAAACATTCTTGAGAAAAATCTGGACAAAGCAGACGGTGAAGGCAGTCTGAACATACCGGACCACAATCAAATCCGGGGTCCGGAATCATATCAATAGAACATTTATTTAACCATATAAATCATGAACACAACAGCAACCCTAGAACAACTCAAAGATCTGAAGCTTCAGGGAATGGCCCGGAGTTACGAGGCGATTCTACAGCTTCCGGTTAATCAGCATCCCGAAGGACATGCCTTAATCGGTCAACTAGCCGAAGCCGAAAGGCAAAACCGCATCCACTACAAAACTCAGCTTTTCCTGAAGCTCAGTAAACTCCGCTACGCGGGGTCGCTGGAAGAAATCTCGTACGGACCGCAGCGTAATCTTACAAAGGAACAGATCCTGCAACTCTCCGACTGCAGCTATATTGACCGTTCAGAAAACATCCTCATCAGTGGTGCCACGGGAGCCGGAAAAAGTTTTCTGGCGTGCGCATTAGGTCACCAGGCCTGTGTGATGGGATACAAAACTCTCTACCTCAATCTAAACCGGTTTACAGAAAAGATCATGGTAGCCAAGCTCGATGGTTCATTCGTAAAGCTTCTCAACCAGCTCGATCGTGCGAGTCTCCTGATCCTGGATGACTTTGGACTGGCACCGATGGATCAGAACACGCGGCTGGCTTTGCTTCAGATCCTTGAAGATCGATACAACAAGAAATCCATTATCATCGCCTCTCAGCTGCCCATTAGCAAATGGCATGAATACATCGCAGAACCAACGTTGGCCGATGCTATTATGGATCGACTCATGGCGAATGCACACCGCTTCGAATTGAAGGGTGAATCACTACGAAAAAAATCAGTCAAAAACACACCAGAAAAACGCTAGCTTTGAAACATCAAATCCATGCACCCAAAGGGTGGGTCAGATAATTACCGAAATAGGTGGGTCAGACTTAGCGAAATAATCAGGTCACCGTCACTACATGAGCCAATCACGATCCATTTTTTAAATTCGTCTTCCAAGAAATCAAATTGGTCTGTCAGCCGAACTATTCCTTTGTATTTGTCCACTGAGTTGTCCGCAAATGTTAAGAACGGTGCAGCTTCAACCGGCAATCCAGATGTAGTTAAGA
>CAYMWA010000271.1:0-3582 GCA_964393795.1 uncultured Roseivirgaceae bacterium | reverse complement strand
TGGCTTCGCCACTCGTTGCGGTGGCTCCGCCACTTGTTCGCGTGGCTTCGCCACTTGTTCGTGTGGCTTCGCCACTTGAGCTGGCGCTGCGCGATACTTTTTAAATTCTTGTGCCTGCCGGAGGGTTATTGGGGCCGGGCGGGCCGGGTTTTGGACTGCGTTGGGCGAGAATGGTGCCTGGGGACAGCAAAAAAACGGAAATTCAGCCTATTGGGACCATGCGGTGGGTGAGCGATCCCAACGGTGAGGCTTCAATTTTTCAAACAGGTCGGCGTCAAACGGGCGCCCATCACTGGTGGCGATGTTAGACTCCACGTGTTTTAACTTCCGCATGCCGGGTATGATCGTATGCACATCATCGTTGGCCAGTATAAAGCGCAACGCCATCTCAGGCATGGTCATGTCAGGAGGAACTAGCGGTTTTAACGCGTCAGCATGCTCGACGCTGCTGTTGAGGTTTTCGGCAACAAAGTAGGTAGCCCGCCAATCGTCAGGGGGAAACGTTGTCTCTTTTGTCAGCGTCCCGGTCAAAGTGCCCTCGTCGAAGGGCACGCGGGCGATGACACCGATGTCAAGTTCGCGGCATACCGGGAACAGCTTGTCTTCGGGCGCCTGATCGAAAATGTTGTAGATTACCTGGACCGTATCGATGAGGCCCGTGCGCAACGTATTCAACACATTCTCAGGTTCCCAGCGGTTGATGCTAACGCCCATAAACCGGATCTTGCCTTCGGCCTTCAGTTTTTCCACGGCGTTCTTCCAATCGTCATCGTCGGCCCAGCCGTCGTCCCAGACGTGAAATTGCTGGACGTCGATACAGTCAACCCCGAGATTTTTGAGGCTCTTTTCCGTGTATTCGATGATGTGGTCGTGCGGATAACAATCCTTTAGCGCATAGTGCGGTTTGGCCGGCCATTTAAAGTTTTTCGGGGGAATTTTCGTTGCGTGATGAAGTTTTTGTTTCGGATGACGCCGGATGAGCTCCCCGAGAATTTGTTCACTCTTCCCCTCGGCGTACGCCCATGCGGTGTCGTAAAAGTTACAGCCAAGTTCGACGGAACGGTCAAGCGCCTTCTGGAGTTCCTTCCTGTCGGTGCCGGTCCAGCCTGCCAGGCCCCACATGCCATAGCCAATTTCGCTGACGCTTAGTTGTGTTCTTCCAAGGGTTCTGTATTGCATACCAGATTGCTTTTCGCGATGGCTCAATATAGCGACCCGCCGCGTGACGACCAACGGAAATGCATGGTTTCCGCAATTCCAAAATCGCGGTAGCTAAAAAATGGTTTTGAGGTCAAACGTGAGCGCAGGAATTACAGTAGAAGTTACTTCCCCCTCAGATGCACGATACAGGTGCGGAACGTCGTGATCTTCCTGGCTATGAAGATAAATCTCCAGGGTCTGATTGGCGGGATCAACAATCCAGTACTCCTTCACGCCGATGGCGAGATATTTCTTCTTCTTGGTGTTGCGATCACTGAAGATGTTTGACGGGGAAAGGATCTCGGCAACGATGTCAGGTGCGCCTTCAATGCCGCGCTTCGAAATAATGGCATGGCGCTGATCGGCGATATACACCAAATCAGGCTGAAAGACGTTCACAGAATCTACAAAAAGATCAATGGGCGCGAAAAAGACTTCGCCTGAACCACCGGAAGCCTTTTCGAAGTGGTTGAACAGCTTTCTTAATACGCGTTGGTGCAAGGGTGTGGGAGAGGGGCTCATCATCAATTCACCGTTTATTAGCTGGCACGGCGTGCTGAGTTCACCCAACGCCACGTAATCCTCTGCCGTCCACCTTCGGGTCTTGTCAATTCTGGCCGTTTCCATCATCGCTTTTTTTATATCAAATATAAGGCATTGTGCCATTATTCCCGTCGGTTTCGCGCAACGTGCTTACGCAAACTCCGAGAAGTTTTGACCTTCACGGAAGTTATTTTCTTACTTTTGCAACCTTAAATTCAGCCGGTCAGTTCCGTTTGAACCGGCCACTACATGCAGCAAAATAACATGAGTCTGGAAGAAGAAATAGAGAAGCGCAGAACGTTTGGTATCATCAGCCACCCCGACGCCGGAAAGACCACCCTTACTGAAAAACTCCTGCTCTTCGGGGGCGCAATTCAAAAGGCCGGTGCGGTGAAGTCGAGCAAGATCAAAGACCACGCCCGATCAGACTGGATGGAGATTGAAAAGCAACGGGGCATATCGGTCGCTACCTCAGTGATGGGCTTCAACTACAACGGCACAAAGATCAACCTGTTGGATACACCGGGTCACCAGGACTTCGCAGAAGACACCTACCGGACACTCACCGCGGTCGACAGTGTCATTATGGTCATCGATTGTGTAAAGGGGGTCGAGATCCAGACAGAAAAGCTGATGGAGGTATGCCGCATGCGAAGCACGCCGGTGATTTGCTTCATTAACAAACTCGACCGAGAGGGTCGCGATCCCTTTGAGTTGCTTGATGAGATCGAAGAGAAATTGAAGATCAAGGTGCGGCCGTTGAGCTGGCCGATCAACATGGGAAAGAACTTCAAAGGCGTGTATAACCTGTACCAAAGAAGCCTGCATCTGTTCAGGCCGAGCAAGACAACAGTGGAGGAAGGGATAGACGTGAATGATGTGAATGATCCGCGTCTCGAGGGGTACGTCGGCGAAAACAACGCGCGGCAGCTGAAGGCCGACATTGAGCTTATTGAGGGTGTATATCCTGAATTCAGTGTGGAAGACTACCTCGATGGCAACGTTGCACCGGTATTCTTTGGGAGCGCTGTCAATAACTTTGGTGTGAAAGAGTTGCTTGATACGTTTATTCAGATAGCTCCGGCACCAGTACCGCGCGAAACAACCGTGCGGATCGTCGAGCCAAATGAAAAAAAGTTTACGGGTTTTGTTTTCAAGATTCACGCCAACATGGATCCGAAACACCGGAACCGCATTGCCTTCCTGAGGGTATGCTCTGGCAAGTTTGAACGCGGCAGCACCTACTTTCATGTGCGCAACGACAAGTCGATCAGGTTTTCCAATGCCACCGCCTTCATGGCACAGGATCGCGAGACAGTGGAGCAAGCCTGGCCGGGTGATATTGTGGGTATATATGACACGGGCAACCTGAAGATAGGCGATACGTTGACGGAAGGCGAAAAACTAATCTATACCGGTATTCCAAGTTTTTCTCCTGAGATATTCAAGGAGGTGATCAACCTCGACGCGATGAAGACAAAGCAACTGGAGAAGGGGCTCACGCAGCTGATGGAAGAAGGCGTTGCCCAGCTTTTTACCTACGAGTTGGGTAAGAAGAAAGTGATCGGCGTCGTCGGCGCGCTACAGTTTGAAGTGATCCAGTTTCGGCTAAAGAATGAATACTCGGCCACTGTTCAATTCGCACCGCTGAATATTTACAAGGCCTGCTGGATCAGCAGCAAGGATCCTAAAAAGCTCGACGAATTCATTGAATCAAAGCAACGACACATTGCGCGCGACAAAGACGACAAACTGGTCTTCATGGCGGAATCGAAGGCGTGGCTGCAAATGGTGCAGGATAATTTTCCGGACATTGAGTTTCACTTTACTTCAGAGTTT
>CAYMWA010000270.1:0-3599 GCA_964393795.1 uncultured Roseivirgaceae bacterium | reverse complement strand
ACGTAACGGATAGCTTGTCATATGATTTCTTCTGGCGTCCGCTGGAGGAATCCCTGAAAGGTAAGACGCGTGTTTATTTTTCTCCCGATGGTGTATACTACCGCATCAATGTCAATACGTTGTCTGTGCCGACAGACGGCCGGCCTTTGCTCGAGCACACCGATATCGTTTATCTCCTTAATCCGATACAGTTTCTTGAAAACAAAAAACCACTCGGAAAAGGCAGCCACGATGCGGTACTGATTGGCGACCCCGTTTTTGATGTGGATGTCAATTCACCAAGGGAGCGATCGGGACAAACCAATCATTTCAGCGCGCTTCCGGGCACGGCCCAGGAGTTACGAGCCATTGATGCGCTGCTCAAGAATCATTCGTGGAAATCGCAATTGTATCTGAAGGGCGCTGCAACGGAAGCTAATCTCAAGTCGGTTAAGTCGCCGACGGTCCTCCATATCGCATCGCACGGATTTTTTTCTTCGGATGTGGTTGCCCTGAATGACGAAGCGAAGAAGGTGTTTTTATTTCATTCAGGAATTGTGCTGACCGGGGCGAATAAAAGTATCACCACAGGTGCTACGACATTTCAGAACGACGGCATTGTGACGGCCTTTGAAGTGATGAATCTGAATTTGACCGACACACGCCTGGTTGTACTCTCCGCGTGTGAAACCGGCCTGGGGAAAATTGAAAATGGAGAAGGGGTTTTCGGATTGCAGCGCTCGTTCATGCAGGCGGGCGCGCGCAACGTATTGATCAGTCTTTGGAAAGTAGATGACGACGCCACGCGCGACCTCATGGTCAAGTTTTATGCGTATCTTACGGCGGGATATTCCATGCACGATTCTCTGAATCGCGCACAGACCGATCTGGCCAAAGTAGGTGTCGACCCCGCCCGCTGGGGCGGATTTGTGCTGGTCGGTAACAACTAGTACATTTCAATGACGCGAAACCTCAGGCTTTTAATTGCACTTGTCATCGTCGGCACGATTGCAGCCTATGTTCTCTTTGTGGTGATTCCTTCCAATCTTGCGAAGCGAAGCTATGAAGGCGCCCGTGCCCTTGCCGACGATTTCCGCACAGCGTTTCAGTTTACGCCGGAGATCAAAGTGAAGAACACAGTTGTGCTTAATCAACAAGCGGAAGTGTTTGAGCTGGCAGTCCTGTCTCAGGATTTCGAACACCGCTATGTGTGGGAAAACTCCTGGCTTGGGAGCACTAAGCGAATTACTATTACCGGATCTTTTGAAGCAAAAGTCGGATTTGATCTTCACCGGAAGTTCTCAATTACACTAAAGGATAATAAAGCTTTTGTCACTTTGCCGGCCCCGGAAACTTTGTCGGTTGAATCAAAGGGTGACATCGTCTACCGCGATGAATCGGGAATGTGGAACTGGGTGAACACCGAGAACCGCACAACGGCGACGAACGCCTTCATTACCGATGCGCGTCGCTATGCCAATCAGGCCGATTTCGTTGCTGATGCAAAATCAAAAATGGAATCACGCCTTCATCAACTACTCAAGCCGTATGCCGGAGAGGTTGTCATCACCTATGACACTCAGTTGAACCCTCCCCGTTGAATCTGGTCCCTTGGTCCCGCGATCCCTGAGCTTGCCGAAGGGCCAGCGCCAAACTAGTGATCGGAGGCACATTGGATCCCGGTCCGATCGCACTAACTTACACGATTAGGTTGCGCTACGCCGTGAGGTGCAGCGTGCACGCGTACGGAAGCGCCCCTTCAAAGCGCAGCAGTGACCTTTGGTGCCGTTGCGGTCTCTATACGTTGTGCATTGCGCTTGTGCCAATAGACATACGACAGTGCAAGCAGTGTAAATGGGATCACCATAAATGCATGCGGAAGTTGCAGACCTTCTACGGCAATTGCCGAGTATGTGGCGCCGAGCAGATCAAAGAAAAATCCGGCGTACGCCCATTCTTTAAGCCGGGCAAAACCCGGAACGACAAGCGCCACCACACCCAGCAGTTTGGCAACACCAAGAAAGGGAAGAAGATAGGCAGGATATCCAAGGCTTTCCATTATCGCAATCCATTCTTCGGAGGCAAGAAGGTTGGGAATAGCGGACGTGAGCATGAAGGCACAAAAGAGCCCCGTAGAGGACCAGTACAGGATGTTCGTCTTTTTCATGGTAGTAATTTTCTGTAAAGCTACGCGATGGCAAACATTCATAATATGGGCGTTTGCGTCAATTTTCGGGGGTTTCGCGACAAAGGAGGAACGCATCACACCTGCCATTTTTACGCCCGACATATTGCACTTCGAAAAACCCATCACTCACTACTCTCATCACCTTCCAGCGCTAAACTTCCGGCCGGCCGGCTCACCCGGCCGCTATCACCCCGCGCAGAAATCCCACCGATTCTGCAAGGCCGGGCACCGGATCATGGCCATCTTTTTCATACTCGATAGCCACGCACCCCTGGTAGTTGATTTTACGCAAGGCCTTAATTATAGCGGGAATGTCAATAACGCCCCGACCGATTTCAATAGACTTGCCTTCGGGTTCGTCCTTGTCCATATCTTTGATGTGCATATCATATAACCGGTCGCGGTATTTTTCAATCATGGGAACCGGGTTTTGGCCGATCCGCACTACATGACCAACATCGATGCAGAGGCCGATTCTTTTGTCGAGGTCTTTAATCAGTTTAATGACATCGTTTGGACTGGAATACAGGTCATCTCCGGGGCCATGATTGTGGATGGCCACTTTGATGTTGTGCTTCTTCACCTGCTCATCCACCTGCGGCAGCAGGTTGTGGTCTGGAACACCGATGATCATTTCGAGTCCCGCAGCAGCGGCATAGTTAAAGGCGGTCTTTACTTCCTCTGCTGTTTTCATGTAGATGACACCAGCGCCATACAAAGTCAGTCCGGCTGCCCTTACTTTACTGGCCATATTTCTAATCTCGTCAGGCGAACTTTCAAGCGGCATATGCATACTCTTCAGCGCAACTGCATTGAGGCGAAGGCGCTTCGATACTTCGATGACTTCGTCAAGGCTCAGCGACCTCAGGGTATAAGACGCGAGGCCGAGTGTAAGATCAGTTGCCTTCCTGTCTCTTGCAGCTTTTAGAGGTGCTGCAATTCCGCTCATGCTGGTCATTCCAGCGACCGCGGATGCTGCGGCTACCTTTAGGAATGTGTTTCTGGTGACGTTCATGACTCGTATTTTTTTATTAAAGTACGCAATATGGGATTTTTGCTCCAGAGAGTCGCCGCAATACGCCCTGAAAATGCCGCGTTTGCCTTCATGACGCTTTGTGGTTCCTCGCTATTTTTGCCCTTCAATTCGCCCTCCGAACGCAACCTCCACCGCGGTACATACGTTCCGCCTGTTATTGCGATCCGGGGCGCAGTATGTGCCGGGCATTCTCGCGGCCAGATGGCACGCCTGAACGGCATTTAAGTTTTTAGTGAGTACAAAGAATAATGGACGTTTTAGATAAAAATTTGGCTACCCCGGACCACGCGCCGCCCACTTCGACCTGGGAGGCGCTAAAGGATGCCATCCGCGGTTCCGAAGCCGACTACACCAGGATTGGTCTGGGACGCGCGATTTTCCTGTTGGCAGTACCGA
>CAYMWA010000269.1:0-3610 GCA_964393795.1 uncultured Roseivirgaceae bacterium | reverse complement strand
CTAACCCTCGAATCAAGTACACAGATTTCAAAAAAGCTTTATCTCGCCATCAGTATATTTAACGAAAACGGGGTCAAAGTGAGTACACTGGACAACCTCTTTCTGGATCATCCTTTTTACATTACAGGAGACAGGATGAGCGTGTCGTGTAAGATTAAGAAATTCGGTTTAAATCCGGGAACATACTATTGCAGCCTTTGGTCTTCCGATGGATTCGAGACAATACAACGACTCGAACAAGTCTTGCATTTTCAGGTGATCGAGAGAGACTACCTGGGGACGGGCAAGATGCATACGGCCGCCAAACACGGACTTGTTTATCTCGATCAGGAATGGAGCAACAACACACATTAGGGCTGTTCCGCTATCACTGGATCGGGATCAACTACAGAAAAGGAACAGAGGACGAAAAGGTACTTGATCACAGCTTTGACAGGGATATTTTTCTTCGGGAAATACCCTCGTTCAGACCATCGAAAAATTCTGTCATAGTCGACGTCGGTGCTC
Organism: uncultured Roseivirgaceae bacterium; assembly: GCA_964393795.1. Classification (GTDB taxonomy): domain Bacteria; phylum Bacteroidota; class Bacteroidia; order Cytophagales; family Cyclobacteriaceae; genus Chryseosolibacter. Next base: position 3,103 of record CAYMWA010000269.1, on the reverse strand, counting down.
ACATCGGCACCTTTTCTTTGTTGTGCGCATTGCGATTCCCCGAAGCACGCATCCATGCATTCGAGGCCTCCCATGAAACGTTTGAGATCCTCGCTGAGAACATCAGGTGTAACAACCTCCGGCAAGTATCTGCCTACCATCAGGCGATGGCAGGGCAAACGGGCAAGGTTAGACTTTTTCACAGCGTAAAAACCGGCAATTGGGGCCACAGCATTACAAGAGCGTTTTCTTCGTCTTACGAAGAAGTTGATGCGACGACACTTGAAGCGTTCGTGGTTGAGCGCGCAATTCCCTTTATAGATTTGATCAAGTTCAATTGCGAAGGCGCTGAATTTGAGATCATTGTCAATACCCCGGAAGCCATTCTTAAAAAGATTGGCGTTGCGATTATTTTGTACCACGAAGACCTCGACGAAGTTCACGGGAATGCTTCCAATATAGCACATCTGTTCCGACGACTGGGATTTCGTGTAGATACGATCCCGAAGGCGAAGGATAGGGGATGGATTATCGTCTGGAATAGAAGTAGATATTCATTTGCATTTTTTCTTTGGAAAGCCATTGTTCGCAGAATACACCGATAACGTGCGCCCGCTTGTTTCCATCGTGATGCCAGCTTTCAACGCAAGGCGATACATCGCGCAGGCGATCCAGTCTATCATTGATCAAACCTATGGCAATTGGGAACTGCTCATCTGTGATGATGGCTCCACGGATGACACCTATGATATTATCTGCCAATTTGCAGAAAACGATTCAAGAGTGGTGGTTTTCAAAAATGATACGAATCAGAAACTATTGAAGACGCGGAACCGATTGCTTCACCTGGCGCATGGTGAGCTGATTACGTTTCAGGATGCAGATGACTATTCAGACAAGTCCAGATTGGAATTGATGGTTCGTGAGTTTCAACTGAATTCGCGGTTGGGGCTGCTGTGTTCTCAGGTGGGGTATGTCAATTCGCGAGGAGACATTTTGAGAATCAGCAGGCGACCTACCACCTATGAGGAGACGTTAAGAACCATTTATGAAAGCAATGTTGTGGGGGGATCGATGATGATGATCAGGAAGGAATCACTTGAAGCTGTAGGCGGAAGATTCCGATCATACTTTGACGGTCTGTCCTATCAGGATTACGATCTTTCTTTTCTGGTCGCGGAAAAGTACGAAAGCTATAACCTTTCGCAGGTATTGTACTACTATCGGCAACACCAAAAGTCCTCATCCAAGAAGATAAGTGTGACGCGGCTTGTAGCAAAGGAGGTTGTGATACATCTCGCCATGCAAAGGAAGCTACACGGAAAAGACGACTTACAATCCGGCCACCCTGAAAAGGTCGATCTGTTCTTCGAAGTCCTGAAGAAGCCGTTCTGTCAGGATTTGTCTTTGGTCTACAGAAAGTACGCAGCCGAATATATGTATAACAGGCTGTTCAAAGGAAGTATTTTCGCTTCGATCGGCGCTATCAGGGCGGATCCTTTTAGAATCGTAAATTATCGTACGCTTCTGTATTGCGTCCGGAAGTCATTTACTAACCAGTTCGTTTATGTGTGGAATAGTTGGCGGAGTATCGTTTACAGGCGCCCCTTTTATCGATAGGGCTGATCTGACAAAGGCGGCCGACTTCCTCCGACACCGCGGGCCTGACGACAGTGGGGAAGTTGTGCTCAATTACGAGAGTGGGCAAATGGCATTTGCACATCGGCGCCTGAGTATCATAGATCTTTCCGTAAAAGCACGCCAGCCTATGATCAGTGCGTCGGGCAAAACCTGGATTGTCTTCAATGGTGAGATATACAACTATCGGCTACTCCGGAACGAACTCGATAAAAAAGGCTTTGTCTTTAATAATCTCTCCGATACGGAAGTGATTTTGAATGCCTTTGAGTACTGGGGGTTCGAGGGAACCCTGAAGAGACTAGACGGCATGTTTGCATTCGCGCTTTTTGATTTGGAAGCGCGCAGATTGTTTCTGGCCAGAGATCGCTTCGGCAAAAAACCATTGTACTATTTCTCGGCACATGGCCAACTGGTTTTTAGCTCGGATATTCGAAGTTTCAAGGCATTCAAGTTTATTCCGCGTTCCATTGATATGCATGGGCTTGGATATTTTTTTTCCGAACTTTCCACACCACTCGAGCGCACGATCTGGAGCCGCATTCAAAAGTTGAAGCCGGGTTGGTGCATGACTTTTAGCGATCAGGGAATGGAGGCCTATCATCCTTATGTCGACATGAGGTTCACTGAGCGTTGCCAGTTGCAGAGGGCGGACATTTTAATAAGAACGGAATCCTTGCTGAGCGAAGCAGTGAAGAAACGACTCGTTGGCGATGTCGAAATTGCCGCCTTGCTGAGTGGTGGGATCGATTCATCTTTGATCGTCGCCAAAATGGCTTCACACAGTTCAAGGCCAGTGAAAACTTACTCTGTAGGATTCGAAGAGGATGATTTCAATGAGTTGCACTATGCGCGCTATGTGGCGCGCAAGTTCGGAACAGATCACACAGAACTCGTTCTCCGCCCCGACAGCCTGTTGAAGGCGAGTGAACTTATTGGCGAGTTTGGCGAGCCTTTCGGCGATGCTTCGATGCTGCCCACCTACTGGATATCAAAAGCTGTCGGTCGCAATCAAAAAGTGGTGTTGGGTGGCGATGGTGGCGATGAGCTTTTTGGAGGCTATCATTCCTACTACTTTGCCCGAAAGTTTGACCACTTCAAGCGCTTTCATGTGTTCTTGCCACTGGCGAAACTGGCACATCGCGCTAACCCCTCGTATCGAACAACATTACTCAAAGACGTTCTGGAACAGGCAAGGAATCCGAATTACGAGCTGCTCTGGCGCAAAATGGCGTTCTCCCCTGACGAATTGAAGATGCTTTCGAATGAGGAAGCGTTTTATAATGCACTCGCAAATGAGCACCGGGCTATTTGGGAAGCGTTTACTCCAGGCTCCGAAAACGATGTAATCAATGTGATGGAGGCCTCGCTTAAGACACGGTTGGTAAACGACTACCTGGTGAAAGTCGATAGGGCAACGATGTATGCATCACTGGAAATGCGCACGCCCTTTCTCGACAAGGACCTTTTTGAATTTACTTCCACC
>CAYMWA010000268.1:0-3622 GCA_964393795.1 uncultured Roseivirgaceae bacterium | reverse complement strand
TAACACATTAACACATTAACTATCTTTGTCACCAAATGAAATATCCCACCCTAATCATTTCGACGCTTATCATTATCGCTGTTCTTATCCCGGGACGTGATCTGCCCGATGTCAATATCGGCGGATATGACAAGCTCATTCATGTTGGTATGTTTGGCACCTGGGCGCTGGCCCTTTGTTATGATTTCGGAACCACGCGACGTACGCGCTATCTTATCTTCATCGCAGGTGCGCTGTTTAGCTTCTTTACGGAGGTACTCCAGATAATGGTGGAGGGACGCAGCTTCGATGTGTACGATATGGCTGCAGATATGGTGGGCTTGATCATCGGGCTCGCGCTTGCAGGACCGTTGATCAAGCTGTTAACACGGTTGCGATGACTACTTTGGAGCAGGTTCGCCGCCCAATGCTTTCAAGACAAGGTCGGAGACGTTGCGGGTAGTATCCTGATACAGTAGAAGGTTGTGGTCACCAATCTGGTTGGTCAGGATGATTTCAAATCCATTTTCCTTCGCTACTTCGCTGATGGTATTGCTTACTTTCAGATACAATGGCGCCATATACAGTCGCTGCTTATTCTGCAGTGTTCGCTGCGCATCCTGCTGCATCTGTTCAAGTTCGTCCAGGGCCTGCTCCAGTGCCGCCTGTTGTTTTGCACGCACCGTGTCGACCATGGCCCCCGCATTTGCATTGAAGTCGTTGTACTGTTTCTCAACCTCGGCGGACTTCTCCTGGATCTTCGTCCGAAGTTGCGCCTGCGTCGATTGCATGTCGGCCTGGATGGCTTTCATTTCAGGCAAGTTCGAAATGACATATTGCATATCGACGTATCCCACACGACCCGTGGAGTTTTGACTGGTTTCTGACGACTGAGCGTTTACCAAGTAACCGGCCGTAAGAAGAGCGAGCAAACAGATGCCTTTCATTGTGCTTCTTTTTAGCGAGCATCAAAGATAGTCTTTTTTTGGTTTCCTGAAATTCACTATGGTACAGATCTTTAACCGGACATTTTTTCCGTAAAAAAGAAAAGTTCCCTTTTTAATCCAGAAAAAATGTCGGCTCACTGGCCTTTTTGTCGGTATGGCAAGAGTGGTATGGCTATTGATCTTTGGTGCGGCAAAGGAGGCAGAAAAATGAAAAGCAATTTTAAACATATCCTGACAACTGTCGATGTGCTGAACACGCTGAATGGTGGTGTGAGTGAGCCTTACCTTTCCTATCGCGAACGGCCTGATGCCCGGGAAGTAAGGGTACGGGTTCCGGGCGTAAGCAAAGAGATGCTCCAGGTGGAAGTGAACGATAACCAATTATCCGTCTTCTATCACATCCCCATGACTTCTTCGGAAAAACAATTATTCGTGCCTAAGGAGGTGCTCAGACAGACGTTGCCCTACTTTATCGCGATTCCGGGCATTCACGCTACATACGAAGAAAATGAGCTGGTGATTGAACTTCCCTATAATGAGCTGTCTAACGGCTATAACCGGAAGGTACCCATTGTCGAATAAGGCATACCGTCAGGAGAACAGACGTAAAAAACAAACATAAGAAGAGCGGTTGTATACCGCTCTTTTTTTTATCGCACACCCTTTACCTTCATCGGCAAAGTGTACACGGCAGTTGATGCTGTGATAAACAGCGTCTTCATGTTCTTGCCGCCAAAGCAGACATTCGCCGTCCACGGTTCGTCTATTGGAATGTGAAGGATTTGTTCACCGGAAGGGTTAAAGACCGTAACGCCCTTGCCGGTCAAGTACAAATTGCCTTTTTTGTCGATGGTCATACCATCGGATCCCATCGAAGTGAAGAGTTTCTTGTCCGACAATGTACCGTCGGGTTCTATTCTATACGAATACGTTTTTTTCGCACCGATGTCGGCCACATAAAGCGTCTTTCCGTCGCCACTGCCGACTATTCCATTTGGTCTTATAAATCCATCGGCAACAATTTTGAGTTCCCTGCCGTCGGGTGAAAGGTAGTAGACGTTTTCCTCTTCAATCTCTCTGGACGTGCGCGTCCAGTAGTCGCGCTGGTAATACGGATCAGTGAAGTAAATGCCGCCGTGGTCGTCTATCCACAAGTCGTTGGGTCCGTTGAGTTTCTTTCCTTTAAAATCGCGCACAAGTACTTTTACATTCTTCTCCTTGTCGATCTGCCACAACTCATTTTCCGCATCCGCGCAGGCCAGCAAATTTCCTTCGGCGTCGAAGTACAGGCCATTTGCGCGTCCCGCATTTTCCATGTAGACGGTTACGCCTTCACCGGGTGTCCACTTCAATATCCTGTTATTGGGCTGGTCCGTGAAAAATACATTACCTTCCGCGTCCACAGCAGGGCCTTCGGTAAACTTGAAGTCGTTGGCCACGCGCGTTGGCGTTGCGCCATCTGCGACCAGACGATTCTTCTTTTGTGCCTGAACCTCAAAGCTACAAGCAAGGGACAGCATCAGGAATACGGACAGCAGGATGGATTTCATGGGATCATGTTTTTGGGTTAGCCAAGATAACAATCCCGCGGCACTTCCACACGCCTTTTCCAGGATTTGGTCCCTGATGGAAAAATGTTTCCGGCTTTTTTTCTAAATTTCAGAAACCAATTACCCACCATGTCAAAATCCATACACAGAAGAGAATTCCTTCGTCAAAGCGCCATCGGTGCCCTGGGCTTATCCTTGCTGCCCTCTGTTGGCATAAAAGCCGCCCCCAGCGACAGACTGCGTATAGCACATATCGGCCTCGGTGGAATGGGTAACCAGCACATGCGTTGGTTCGCCGCCCTTCCGGAGGTTGAAATTGTCGCGTTGTGCGATGTCGACGCAGACCACCTGAATGGCACCCTGCAGTCACTAAAAGAAATACATCCGGACACGAAGGCAAAGACATATGCCGACTTCCGGCACATCCTCGATCGGAATGACATCGATGCAATCACTTGTGCCACCCCCGATCACTGGCACGCGCAAATCGCCTCCATGGCATTTCAAGCGGGGAAGGACGTCTACGGCGAGAAGCCGCTTTCGTATGATGTGCGCGAGGGACAGATGATGCTCAAGCACCTCAATAAGTACGACCGGATATTCCAACTCGGCACACAGATACATGCAACCGACAATTACCATCGCGTAGTGGAGATCATCCAATCGGGTGCAATCGGCAAAGTCCACACCGTCCGCCTTTGGAAAAACGAATTCAGTCCCGGGCTTGGTTTTCCTAAAGCGCAGACGCCTCCGTCCACACTTAACTGGGATATGTGGCTGGGCCCCGCCCCCTATGCGGATTACTTTCCCGAACGGTGTCACCATACATACCGTTATTTTCTTGATTACTCGGGTGGCGTGTTCGCGGATTTCTGGTGCCACATTGCCGATGTGGTCTGGTGGGCGGTGAAACCCACCGGATTGAAAAACATCGTCGCGCGCGGCGGAAAAACGGATGGCATTGCCGATGCACCGAAGTGGATTGACGCCGATTTTGAATTTGAGAATGTGAATGTGCATTGGACCACCGCCCCACCCAATGTTCCCGGCGCAGCATCGCGTGGTATCGGCGCGTACTTCGAAGGCGACAAGGGTACGTTGATTTGCGATTACCGCACGCGCGCCATCACCATCAACGGCGAAACG
>CAYMWA010000267.1:0-3640 GCA_964393795.1 uncultured Roseivirgaceae bacterium | reverse complement strand
GCGTATGAGTAACTAATCCACCCATTGAGTCGTCCCTCCGGCTTTTTTAGCATGAGTTCGGCACCATAGGCCTTGCCTTTGCCGGTTACGATCTCCCGGTCGATGTGGTTGTTGAGCAACAGGTCGGCATTGTCGCGGAAGTCGATCTGGTTGCGAAGGTCTTTGTAAAAAACTTCCGCGGAAAACTCGAACGCATTGTCTTTAAAATTGCGGAAGTAACCGATCGCCACCTGGTCGCCTATCTGCGGCTTGATGTTCTCATCAGAGGGCATATATACATCCAGGGGTAAGCTCGCCGTTGAGTTCGACGCCAGGTGAAGATACTGGTACATGCGGTTGTACGACATTTTGATCGAAGACCTGTCATTCAACTTGTAGCGCATGGAAAAGCGCGGCTCAATGCCTCCATAGGTATTGGAAACTTCACTGTTGCAATAGACAAGTGTATCCATCGGGTGACCTTCCGCGTTCCAGTTGGCGTATGTGCGTCCACCGATATTTTGAAACAGGGAGTAACGAACGCCAGGCTGAACGGAAAGTTTTTCGGACACTGTGATGTCGCTGCTAACGTACACAGCAGATTCAAGAGCTTTCTTGCTGTCCATCACCAGGCTATTCGTGCGATCTTCGGAAGTTACGCTTACCTCGCCCGGATTGAACCGGTGAAGTGTACTAGCCATGCCAAAGTTCAGGGTATGCTTGTCGCTGTGATAGTAAGAAAGATCTGATTTAACGGTAACATCGGCGAGCTTTGAATTCCAGGTGAAGTCCGCGGGACCATAATTCGACCCAAGCAGGTAGTTGAAGTTGCTGTAGAGTCCGGTGAAGTTTGCAAAAAGCCTGTCGCTGAACAGGTGGTTCCATCGTATGGTGGCCGTGCGGTTTCCCCAGCTCCAGCGCATCATGTCCTTGTATTTGAACATGTCATCACCAAAATATCCGGAGATCATAACGCGGTCCTTTTCGGAAGGCCTGAAATTCATTTTTGCGTTGAGGTCGTAGAAGTACAACCTGGAATTCCGAAGCGCTGGATCTGAGGCCGCCTTGAGAAAGAGGTCTGCATAGGTTCTTCTTCCTGAGACGATGAATGAGCTGTTGTCTTTTTGAATCGGTCCCTCGAGTGTAAACCTGCTCGCAATTGTTCCTATACCGCCGGCGCCGGAAAGCCCTTTCTGGTTTCCTTCTTTCATACGGATATCGAGCAGTGACGAAAGCCTCCCGCCGTACAGGGCAGGAATTCCTCCTTTGTAGAGCTCCGCATCCTTGACAGCATCGGCGTTGAATACGGAGAAGAATCCCATCAGGTGGGAAGCGTTGTACACGGTTGCCTCATCCAACTGGACGAGATTCTGATCCGCCGTTCCGCCCCGCACAAAAAATCCTGTGGTTCCTTCACCGGCTGACTGCACTCCCGGCAACATTTGAATGGATTTAAGGATGTCAACTTCGCCAAAGAACGCGGGCATCTTTTTCACAGTACTTATATTCAGCTTTTCACTGCTCATACGGTTGTCATCCACATGCGCGGTCAGGCTCTTGTCCGTGACAACCACTTCCTGCAGTTCCGTTGCAACGGCTTTCAGTGTGAAGTCGATCGTAAGGTCTGCGTTCAACGCGATGCTGCCGTTCACCGGTTCATAGCCCATGTAGCTTATGGTGACCGTATACGTCCCTGCGGGAAGGGTGATGGAATAAAAGCCGTACACATTAGACGCTGCACCGGTTTGCAATTCCCTGATGTAGACGCTCGCGCCGATAAGGTCTTCGCCGCTGCCGGCGTCTTTCAAGGTGCCACTAAGGGTAAACTTCGTTTGCGCCCACGCATGTACTGTGAGGAACAGCAGAACGCTTGTAAAGAACAGTTTTGTTTTCATGATATACTTGATTAAGGGGTTATACTATTTTCCAGGAGAACCGCATGCGCACGCGAACCCGTTTTGTTTGCATTGACATCCTGCCGTCGACATTTTCATGGTATTGCTGTAGCAGCTCCAGCATGGGCGAACGGGACCGGCATCAAGTGGAACCTCAAATACTTTTGCCCCGGCATCCGCGCGGTTGTCGTTCCGGAAAGCGGAGAGAACAATTCCTTGCTGATCATTATAGGCGAGTACGCCTACCGGCGTGAAGCCAGCTTTCACAATTCCTTTGAATGATGACCGGTTCTCGGGCGCTGCGATGATCCACAGCCTCCCACTGATCCTGATCTCGTTCCGGATCATCGATTGCAGTAACTGAGGGTAAAATCCTTTTCCCCGGTGTGCCTCCAGCGTCCTGAAGTTCCAGAAGTAGGCGTCGCCCTGGGGCAACACGAGTTCTTTGGCAAGTTCTCCAATAGTGATCCTGCCTCGCGATATCCATCCGAACGAAACGGGTATACCCTTGTAAAAAAGAACCCACGCTTCGTTGCCCGTTTCGAAGCGGTTTTCGAGGGCTGCATCGGCCAGGCCTGTGAGGGTTGAGAGGAGCGGAATGTCAAATATTTTTTTGATTTCCGTTTCTGCGACCTGCGTTTTTTGCGCAAGTGTGTCGCTGTTCCAAAAGGTGAAGAGTGCCATAATTTTCCTTTGTATTTGCTTGTGTTAATGACAATACAAAGGTCCGGCGTGGCGCGCGGCTTTTATTGAATGAACTGGCTACGGGCTTGAATGAATTGGCTACGGACTTGAATAAACCCGCTATGAACGTGAGGGCAGGCAGAACTGCACATTGAAAAGATGTGCCTGTTTCAGGTAGTCAGAGGGTTTTGCGCCATTCAGTTGGGAGAAGGTGCGAGAAAAGTGCGCGGGGTCTGAAAATCCTCCTTCGTAGGCAGCCTGTTTCAAAGGCATCCCCTTTGTGAACGCGCGGCTGGCAAGGATACAGCGCTGTGATAAAATATATTGCCGGAGTGGAAGGCCAAGCTGCTCCTTAAACAGGTGAAGAAACCGATCGATGGAAAGGTGCACGCGGGCGGCAAGTGACTCGGCCGAGATATCGCCGTGTATCGAATCGTAGATATAATAGATCGTATCCAGGATGCGCGAATCAATCACGCCGTGAAATTCCTCCTTACCGGTAAGGCTGTCGATCATTTGGTCGCAGATATCGAAAGCCTCGTAGCATGGCGTGTTGTTTTCTACCATATCCATAAATGACGGCCACCAACGCTCAAATTGTTCCACGGGCAACGTCATAATCTTCTTGTCGTGTAACAATTTCGTCTGGAGGTTCGACCCCCGCACGGCATCAGGGCTGATGCCGCAGGTGACTTGCTTTCCGTTGAAATCCTGCAGGGCGTGCGGTACATTGCTGGCGATGAGGACGGCCTGCGCCTGGAACCAGTCGGTTTCTTCAGTCCACACGCTGAACGCTCCATCAAGTGAAAATGTAATCTGGACCGCACTGTGCTGATGACTTTGTGCCTTCAGGTGAGGGGACACCATCAACATCCGCGCGGCACCATAATAGATGGAAGCAGTTTTCTTGATCATTCAACTTTTAGGTCAGGCTCAAAAAATCAGCACAGCACACCAGTTCGTTCACAATGAACGCATATTACAAACAATTTGCTGACTCACCATACAAAGGATAAACCTATTCCCTCACCGTCAACATCCAGCTATCAGAAAACTGAAAATCGCCAAGGCTTCGGTATTGA
>CAYMWA010000266.1:0-3690 GCA_964393795.1 uncultured Roseivirgaceae bacterium | reverse complement strand
TCTCCGTCGAACATATCGCTGAAGATCACCACAAGGGAGCGTTTGTGAATCTTTTCTGCGATTTCGTGCAGCACCCTGGATACCCGGGTGCTGCCCTCCGGGGCTTTTTGTTCCGACAGGTCTTCGAGTATCGTGAAGAGCTTGTCAAGGTGCGTCGGCGTCGATTTGACAGGCGTGAAGGTCTTGATCGCATCAGAAAACAGGCACAAACCCACCGCATCGCGCTGGCGGTGGAGCAGGTAAGCCAGCGCCGAGGCCGCGTAAATGCTGAACCTGAGCTTTGAACGGGTCTTGACGGGATAGAACATCGAGGCCGACACGTCGAGGGCAATCAGACAGCGTAAATTGGTTTCCTCCTCATAGCGCTTGGTGAACAACCGGTCAGTGCGGGCGTACACCTTCCAGTCTATATGGCGCGTACTTTCCCCTTCATTGTAGAGGCGGTGTTCCGCAAATTCCACAGAAAAGCCGTGGTAGGGCGACTTGTGCATGCCCGTAATGAAGCCTTCAACCATCTGGCGGGCCAGTAATTCCAGGCTTGTGTGGCGGGCAATATCATGAAGTTTAAGGCTCACTTATTGCAAATTCAGTATATTGGATGCTATTTAAGGCGGTTTTTTGATAAAATACTTGGCCGCCCTCCAAACTATTCTTTGAAGTTAGTTTGCTATAATTTCCCAAAGTATTACCTTCAAATTACCAAACGTTAAACCTAACACTAAAATTGAAGGATTGTGGAAGAAAACAAGACAAACGGTAGGGAAGAAATTTTCTCCGAGAAAGTAAAAGCAGGTAAGCGAACCTATTTCTTTGACGTCAAGGCAACCCGTTCAAATGATTATTACCTGACCATCACGGAAAGCAAAAAGCGTTTCAAGGATGATGGCTTTACCTATGAGAAACATAAGATTTTTCTCTACAAAGAGGACTTCAACAAGTTTCTTGAAGCTTTGAACAACACGGTGAACCACGTGAAGCAAGAGCTGATGCCCGATGTCGACTTCTCTCAATTTGACCAACCCCACGAACGCGAAGAGACCGCTGCAGAGACACCCGCCAACGGCCAGGGAACAGAACTCGACAGCGAGCTGAAATGGGATTGACCTCGGATTAACCTGCTTAAACCTATACCTATCCTATCAGAACCTCCGGCAATGCCGGAGGTTTTTTTGATCACATGGATGGCGCGGACCCTCGCTGTGGGCGCCGGCGAACTTATCAATGACGAACTTCTACCTACAAACCAACAAACCAACAACCGGCAACCGGCAACCAACAACCGGCAACTGGTAACCTGCAACCTGCAACTCTGCAACTCTGCAACTCTGCAACCTGCAACCCTGCAACCCTGCAACCTGCAACCTGCAACCCTGCACTCTGCAACCCGCAACTGGTATTTTCTACCTATCTTTGCGCCTTAATTTTGCATTATGGGACTTCAATGTGGCATCGTCGGACTGCCAAACGTGGGTAAATCAACGCTTTTTAACGCTATTTCCAACAACAAGGCCGAGGCGGCTAACTTTCCTTTTTGTACAATCGAGCCAAATGTCGGTGTCATTTCGGTTCCGGATGAGCGGTTGAAGATCCTGGAGGGGTTGGTCAACCCCCAAAGGGTGCTCCCCACCACCATCGAATTCGTCGATATCGCGGGACTGGTGAAAGGCGCCAGTAAGGGAGAGGGCCTCGGTAACCAGTTTCTGGCAAACATCCGCGAGGTAGATGCCATTGTTCACGTCGTCAGATGCTTTGAAAACGACAACATCGTGCATGTCGATGGAAAGGTCGACCCTGTTTCCGACAAGGAAATCATCGACACAGAACTTCAGTTGCGGGACCTTGATTCGGTCGAGAAAAAGATCGGCCGGGTGGAACGGACCGCCAAGAGTGGGGATGTGAAGGCCAAAAAAGAACTGGCGGCCCTGCTCCATTATAAGGAAACCCTCCTTGCCGGAAAAAATGCGCGTGCCGTTGCGGTCGACGAAGAAGAGAAGCGGGCCGTAGCCGATCTTCAGCTTTTGACCGCAAAACCGGTAGTGTATGTCGCCAATGTCGATGAGGCTTCTGTCCATACGGGCAACAAACACGTCGATGCCCTTCGCCAGGTGGTGGAGGCGGAAGGAGCCGAGGTAGTGGTGATCAGCGCTGCCATCGAAGCACAGATTGCCGAACTAGACAACGAAGAAGACCGCCAGATCTTTCTGGAGGAATATGGGCTGAAGGAGTCGGGCCTCAATAAATTGATTCAAGCCTCCTACCGGCTGCTCGATCTGATCACCTATTTTACCGCAGGAGAAAAGGAAGTGCGTGCCTGGACCATCAAAAAAGGCTGGAAAGCGCCACAGGCTGCAGGGGTGATTCACAGCGATTTTGAAAAGGGTTTTATCCGGGCCGAAGTGATAAAACTCGCTGATTATCAGAAATATAAGACAGAGCAGGCCTGCAAGGAAGCCGGTAAGATCGCGGTGGAAGGCAAGGAGTACGTCGTGGAGGACGGCGATATCATGCATTTCCGCTTTAATGTGTAAAGATTCCCGGCCGCCGATACGAACCTTTCCGAATTTTTCTTAGCTTTATAAACCGCTCACGTTCAGTGTAAAGCGGTTTTGCCGTTTCTGAAAGAGCGGCGCAAACAGCAATCAAACTTGCCTGCCGAAGCTGGAGTGATCGCTATAGTAAGCGAACAATGGCCAGCGTAGGCAGATTGACGATTTTTTGGCCGCGGAATTAAATTTTTTAGGTTTTGAGAACCAGGATAATCTTTTCGCTGAAAAACAGGGGCGCTTATGTGCCTTTCCACCATCAATATTTGCTGGCCCAGGTCATTAAAGGACTATTGGTATTTGGTCCGGACAAATCATTCCTTGATTTCAACCAGTTCAATTTTTCCGGCCTGAAAGGGCAGACAAAAGTCAGCCGCAAGGGTCTGCACTACTACTCTTCCCGGGTGACACTCGTGTTTGCCTGCACCGACAAAGGATTTATGGACTATTTCATGAAACAATTGTTTGCGCAGAAGGAGATCATCGTGGGAAACCTGCACCTGGAACCGGAAACTGTGGAGCAGGAAGAAATCGTGCAGATTGGCGATGAGTCGCGTTTTCTCTGCATTTCTCCCATCGTGTTACTAGAGCCGGGTTTCAACGATGATCGAGGGAAGAAATTTGTCAGTCCCGACAGCGACGAATTTTCAGACCTGCTATACGATGCCACGCTCGCACGCATGGAGGCGACGGGCAAGTACTCGCCGGACCAGTTGAGTTCTTACTACAAGTTTCAGGTTGTTCCCGACAAGGAATACATCTCACGCATTCAAAGTTCACACAAGAAGTTTGCCCGCATCTATCCGCTGTACGATAACGACATCAAGTTTGAAGTACGTGGATACACATTCCCGTTCGTCTTGTACGCCGCGCCCGAGGTACAGCAATTCGTCTATGAAAACGGACTGGGTCAGTTCACCCACAAAGGCTTTGGCATGCTCGACATCGCCCACAATGACTCCGTCCATCGCGCCAGCGAACAAGAGGCGACGTACGCTTAGAGTTGCAGGTTGCAAGTTCCAGGTTTCAGGTTGGGGGTTCCGGCTGGGCGTATGATGTCGCCACGACGCGGATAGAGGGCTGGCATGCTGACACCATGCAACCTGCAACTTTGCAACCTGCAACTTGTAACCTGCAACTTATCCTC
>CAYMWA010000265.1:0-3777 GCA_964393795.1 uncultured Roseivirgaceae bacterium | reverse complement strand
TGGTAGACCGCCATCGCCTCGTAGGCCCATCGCGACGCCATCATATCAGCCACAACCGGAACCTTACCCTTGGTGCTGATGGCATCATTGAGTTTCTCGAACCTGAAAAGTAATCCACTGAGAATCATCTGTGGGATCAGCAGCAGGGGAATCAGAATGTAAATGGTGACCGCTGATTGAAAAGCGGACGAGATGTTAAGGCCCATCACGTTCGCCATACATGCGACACTAAAGAGAACGAACCAGAAAGGCAGCAGCATGCGCCACTCGATGGCGAGGATGGTGTTGCCGATGAGGATGAACGAAAAGGTTTGAATGGCGGAGAGGCTAAAGAGGATGACCAGTTTGGAAAGGAGATAGCTGTTCCAGCTCAGGTGAAGGATGGATTCACGTCTGAGGATCTTGCGGTCTCGAATGATTTCCTCCGCACTGACACTTAGTCCCATGAAGAGGGCGACGATGATGCTCATCAGGAGGTAGGCGGGAAAGTTGTCGTTGTAGCGGAAAAGGTATTCCGTTGCGCCAGGCGCGCTGTTGTATTTGATTGCAAACGCGAGCAGAAGCGCCAGCAACGGAGCTTTTCAGTAGAGTTTGAATTCGAACGGGATGTTCACAAGTTCCGAGAATTCCTGACCCGCCTCTTCCATGTCTTCATCTTCATCGCGAAAATACCAGTGCACGCGCATCCCCGGGATGCCTTCAATCGCATACAGAATATCGAGAATGAGCTTTGAGGAGGCGGTGTTAAAATATTCGAGCTTAAACACGAAGACGGGATCGGGGCCAGGCGCTGAAGCGTATTGTTGAATCCAATCGAGTACAGGTTTAAAAAATTGCGCTGCGTCTTCGGGCAGGGATCGCCCTGAGATCTGCATGATGCCCTTTCTGTTGTCAAGCACGATCTGCGGTGTGTCTTCTGTTCCTGCCAACTCTAAAATACTCATGATATTGATCGGTTTTTTTTTATGTGTTGAATGCCCGCGAGACGTTGACGCGCAGACAAAAAAAGGCGTCAGTCGTTGATACATCGCGAAACTCAAACCACAGTTTGTCGTCTGATCTGCGCGCCATGTCAATGAAGCCCAGCCGGGCACCCCCCTTTTCCGACAAGGGCGTGTTCCGGATGTTTTCCTTGTAGCGTGCCCTAAGACCTTGCGGATCAAGTAAGTTGATGGATTCAAGGGCGTCTTTTAGGTGGGCTATTCCAGATTTCCGAATAGTGTTGCCCGACATGATGGTGTATCGCTCAATGTCTCTTGCCAACAGGAAGACGCCATCGGCGTTGTGCAGTCTGTCGTCTGCGCAACCGTGCCTCACCATGTTCTGCAACGACTCAACCATGACGTTAAAGACTTTCCGCCTGACAGCTGCGTTCTCGTCCACTGCTTTCATTTTCTTTTCTGCCGCGGCCAGTATCGCTCGCGTCATGGCCTGAGTGAAATGGCCACCATACACCAGCATCAGTTCTCTCAACTTGTTAAACTTATTCTTTCACCTTCATATAAATTTTTTCTTCACTGTTGACCGCTTTGAAACGGTTACCATAATCGCACCATATCAAGGACTCTTTTGATCCGATGGCCAGGTAGCCGCCAGTATCCATGCTGCTGTGAAATTTTTTGAGCACCTCGTTTTGCAATTGCTGATTGAAATAGATCATCACATTGCGACACAGGATAAGATCAAAAGTACCAAAGACGTCGCCCACAACCAGGTCGTGATGGAGAAAGGAGACTTTGCGGAGCAGGTCTGGATGGAAGACTGCATGGTCGCTTTCGGCAATGTAATAGCCGGCGAGGTTGGGTGCGGTTCCTCCTGCTTTGTGATAGTTCTGTTCATTGAGCGCCATGTTTTTCATCGGGAAGGCGGCCCGGCGTGCGCGCTGCAGCATCAACTCATCCAGGTCGGTCGCGATGATGGTGGCGGAATCAAGTGCACCCAGTTCCTCCAACAGAATGCACATCGCTATTACCTCTTCGCCGGATGAACATCCCGCATGCCATATTCTGATGGCTTTCTTCTCGCGGAGAATGGCAGGCACTATCTTCTTGCGCAACGTCTCCCAAAAGTAGGGATCGCGGTACATTTCAGTGACGTTGACCGTCAGTTCCGCTATAAATTCATTCACAAAACGAGGCGTCGCGGCCAATTGCTCCAGCAAATGAGTGACGGTCAACTTCCGCAGTTCCAGAATGCGCGTTACCCTGCGCCTGAATGACGACACGGCGTAGTTGCGGAAATCATAATTGTACCGCTCGTAGATCAGCCCGGAAATTCGTTCTAAATCGGCAATGTCAACCTTCTGCATTTAAAGCGTCTATTTATTCGCTAAAATACCGCCAATACGGCCGGTAGAAGGATGAAATCGCGCTTAAACCTTACATGCGTCTCAATCGCACGAAACACCAGTTTTTTGCGGGTTCGCGTGTCTTTCGCCGCAGACAATCGCGCCACTTGTTCCTGGCCAAAAGGGTGAGCGACCATTTTGCGTTTTTGCTTACTTTGCGGCATGAACCGGATTCTTGTACTGGGCGCCGGCCGCTCGTGCTCGTCACTTATCCACTATTTGCAAGACAACGCACGTCAGCACGATTGGACCGTGACAGTGGGTGATGTTTCGCTTGATCATGCCCGGGAGAAGGTAAATTCGGCTGGGCAAGCGATTGCGTTCGACATTCGCGATGCCGAAGGGAGCCGCCGGTCAATCGCGGCGGCAGATCTCGTGGTGTCCCTCTTGCCGGCGCACTTGCATACGCTTGTCGCCGCAGAATGTCTCGCAGCCGGAAAGCACTTTATCAGCGCCAGCTATGTCACCGAGGAGATGAAAGCCTTTGACGAAGCAGCTCGTGAAAAAGGACTGATATTTCTTAATGAATGTGGTCTTGATCCGGGTATCGATCACCTCAGTGCAATGAAAGTGATCGACGCTATCCGGTCGCAGGGGGGCAGCGTCACCGGTTTTGAGTCGTTTGCCGGAGGATTGATTGCTCCGGAAACGGATCCGGAGAACCCCTGGCGCTACAAGTTTACCTGGAATCCGCACAATGTGGTAACGGCCGGCCAGACCACGGCCCGATATCTCCAGGACGGCGAATACAAGTATATTCCCTATCATCAACTTTTCCGGCGGATCACGCCTATTCATGTTCCGGGATTGGGTGACTTTGAAGGCTATGCAAACCGCAATTCGCTGAAGTATATCGACATGTATGGACTTGAAGGCGTGGAGACGATGTTGCGTGGCACACTGCGCCATAAGAATTTCTGCGCGGCCTGGAACGTCCTCGTTCAGCTGGGATGCTGTGACGACCACTATGAAATGACGGCGGTATCCGACATGACTCACGCGGCTTTTATCGATTCATTTCTACCTGCGATGAACGACTGCAAGACGGTGGAAGAAAAAGTTTGCACTTACTTTGGATTGGATTTCGAATCGCCTGAAATCAAAATGCTCCGTTGGTCCGGGTTCTTCGATACCACGCCGGTCGGACTTGCCGCGGGGACGCCCGCCACGATCCTGGAGCACCTCCTGAACAAAAAGTGGGCACTCAATCGCGATGACAAAGACATGATTGTGATGTGGCACCGCTTCCGATATAAACTGGGCAACGTCAACAAAGAGATCCAGGCCTCGCTGGTTGTCACCGGGACCGATGCGGCCCATACCGCGATGGCCAGAACCGTGGGCCTTCCCCTCGCCATCGCCACCCGTCTGATTTTGGCGGGAAAAATCAAGTCCCGCGGTGTTATCATCCCCACCGCTGCCGAGTTTTA
>CAYMWA010000264.1:0-3800 GCA_964393795.1 uncultured Roseivirgaceae bacterium | reverse complement strand
TACCGAAACGCCTCGGTTTCTAAGGGTTCGCCCAGCTTGCAACCTGCCTCCTGCATCTTGCAACTCTGCAACTCTTGCAACTTGCAACCTGCCAACGCTTCAGCGCGCGATCCTACTCGAGCGCCGGCAGGCAAGCCTGCACCTCTGCCTTTCCTCCTCCGAACCGGTACCCTTCGACAAGCTCAGGGACCGGTAACCCGGCCTTTCCTCTTCCGAACCGGTGCCCTTCAATCCGTTCGGGCAACTTCCGGGAAGTTCGAAACTTCCCGGAAGTTTTTCCGTGCCTGCAACTGGCACCTCGGCCTGCTTACCGAAACGCCCCGGTTTCTAAGGGCTCGCCCAGCTTGCAACCTGCCGACGCTTCATCGCGCAATCCTACGCGAGCTCCGGCAGGCAAGCCTGCACCTCGGCCTGCTTACCGAAACGCCTCGGTTTCTAAGGGTTCGCCCAGCTTGCAACCTGCCTCCTGCAACCTGCATCTTGCAACTCTGCAACTCTTGCAACTCTGCAACTCTGCAACCTGCAACTCCGCGCTTCTCCGCACGGGCACCAACCTCCACCCATCTCCCTTCTCTACCAGCGAGCACTAACCCTCACTCCAACAAACCCCTTCATCCCCTGAATCGACGCGTAGTTATAGCTCGTATCAAAATTCTTCCCGAACGGATTCTCCGGCTCAAGCAGGGGATTCTTCGGAAAGAAATTGAATATGTTCTTTACGCCACCATAGATTTCAAATCCCTTCGGCAACGTCTTGCTTACCTGACAATTGGCAATGGTAAACCACGGCGACGTGTCAGGGCGCGGATCAATGTCCGGCGGACCGACCGGCAACTTCATCGGACCGTTCACTCTCCCGGTAAGATCGAACGTCAGGCCTATGCGGTCTATCGAATAACTGATCGCATACGTGCCGGAAACTTTCGGAGCAAACAACTGCGGCACCCTGGTCTCTGCCTGGGCGATCGTCTCTACATGGTATACGTCCATCAACGTGACGCCTGCGATGATTTTCAGGCTGTTGGTGAACGCAACCTCCGTATTCAACGTGATTCCCTTCGATACCGCATAGCCGTCCAGGTTGTCGTAGATGATCGAATCCGGATCGCTGATGAAGTCGCCGATGATCTTGTTCGTGAAATACGTGTAGAAAACGCTCGCGTCAAAACCGACAAATCCATTCGGATGAACGATGTTCGTCGCGTAGTTCAGGTTGACGTTCCACGACTGTTCCGGACGTAGTTCATTCTTGATCAACACTGCACGTGCGCCGGTCAGGGCGGCATGGTCCTCGGTGAACAGGTTGACCACCCGGAATCCATTCCCTGCGCTTAGCCGGAACGTATTGTTTTTGTTCGGTGAGTATTTGAAGCTCAACCGCGGGGAAAAAATGTTTCCGTGATGGTTGTGGTGGTCGTATCGCAATCCGCCCAGCACGGTTGTCCGGTCGCTGACTTTGTATTCATCCTGGATAAAGATTCCGGGCAGGAATGTGTTCATCGGAAAATTTTGAACATGCAGGCTGTCGCCCGATTGTGTGCCGACGGTATTGTCATCGTAATGGATGTATCGGAACGGAATGCCCGCGAGCAGATCGTGCCTGCCGATTTTTTTATCCCACCGCAATTGCGCGAACGAAACATGTTGATCGGCGTAGAACTTGTAAATGCCGTAATACGAATCCTGCAGATGATAGTTATACGAGTAATCAAAAATGATCTTTTGGTTCTCCACAGGTAATTCGTAATTACCTAACAGCTCCACCCGATTGGTGAAGATGCTTTCACCGTATACCTGATTGCTGCCGCGGTCTTGGCGCGTCCATTGGAGTTCTCCGCCCCAACGGTCTTCATACACGTATCGTAGTGCAAGCGATGCAGCCCGTTCATCGGGACGTTGAAAATCGAACTTATTGAAAAGCGATATCCGTCGCTGTTGCGTAACGTCGGTGAAATTGTCGTCGTTCACATCCAGCGGATTCTGAAAGTAGAAATGATTCAGTCCGGTGAGCGCGCGCACTTTCTCGCCTCCCCATGTGGTAGCAACATCAAGGTTGTATTCCTCCATGGTGGTCCCCGACAAATCCACATGCAACGCCGGTGTGCTTAGCGGATCTTTGGTGATAATGTTGACCAGCCCACCCACCGCTTCTGAACCATACAACGTTGAGGCCGGACCTTTCACAATCTCGATCCGTTTCACCAGGCTGTTGGGAATTCCCGCAAGGCCGTAGACGGTAGAGAGGCTGCTCACGATCGGCATCCCGTCGAGCAGCACCATCGTGTAGGGGCCTTCCATTCCGTTGATGTGGATATCGCCTGTATTGCACACGTTGCAGTTCAATTGCGGCTGAACGCCGTTGATCATGCCGAGCGATTCAAAGATCCCGGGAGAAGGATTCTTCCGGAAGAGCGCCGGACTGTACACTTCCACCGGAATGGGAGAGTTCATTTTTGTCACTTCCTTCATCGTACCCGACACGACCACGACTTCTCTCAGGGCGCTGACATCGGGGTTAAGGAAGAAGGTATACCGTTGTTGCGCACTGTTGAGCCGGAAGGTGTCGGTCTTGTATCCTACAGACGACAGCACTGCATGGGTGTTGTTGTGTACGAGCGGCAGCCTGAATGCACCTTGTTCGTCGGCAGTGGCGCCTTGCATTCCCGGAAGCAGGATCACCGACGCATAGGGGAGGGGTTCACGACTATCGGCATCCTTTACCACGCCGGAAAGATGCACAATGTCCGTCTGTGCCATCGCCGGCATTGTTCCCGCTATCAACAACCATTTCACCAGACGCTCCACCATCCTTATTTCAAAGAGTTGACAATTGTTCTTACGTTGGCATTCACCATGCCGATATACGTTCCTTCCGTTGTGCCTGCTGCCCCCATCGCATCAGAAAACAGGCTTCCGCCGATGCTGACATTCCAGCCCTTCTCGCGGCAGCCGGCCATTACCGCTTCGATGGATCTTCGAGATACCGAAGTCTCCACGAAAACAGCCTTTACCTGTCGCTTGATAATGTAGTCGACAAGCTCCGTAACATCGCGCAATCCGAATCCGGAGAGCGTTGAAATTCCCTGGAGTCCGCGTACTTCTATTTCATAGGCATCGCCGAAATATCCGAAGGCATCGTGCGCGGTGATCAGTACCCGTTGCGTTGCAGGTATCGTCGCGATAGACTCTCGCACGGCCCGGTCAAGGGAGTCAAGTTTTTCCATGTACAGTTTCGCCCGGTGTGCGTATTCGTCGCGATGGACCGTGTCGTATTCCTGAAGGAATTTGTCGACAGACTTGACGGCTTCCTTCCATAGGCTGACGTCGAACCAGATATGGGGATCGTACGCGCCTGCGAAGCCTGGTACCTTTCGCAGCCGGTCTTCCGGAATTTCATCCGCGACAGCGATCACCGGCTTCATGCGACCCAGCTTTTCGAATACTTCGCCCATCTTGCCCTCAAGGTGAAGTCCGTTATAGAAGATCACATCCGCTTCCGTAAGGCGCTGGAGGTCGCCCTGCGTTGCCTTGTAAAGGTGAGGGTCCACGCCTGGCCCCATCAGCGCCTCCACATCCGCCTGGTCGCCGGCGATGTTCGATACCGCATCGGCGATCATTCCCGTAGTAGTGACGATTTTGATCTTCTGCCCCGGCTCCCGCTGGTGCCGCGACGGCTGCTGACAACCAACGAGCAGCCCACACGCAATGAGGAAGAGAATAACGAACCTCAATGATCTTATTACCATATATCCTAACAAATAAATCCTACAAATCGAAGCACCCCAACCCGACTTCGCCAC
>CAYMWA010000263.1:0-3802 GCA_964393795.1 uncultured Roseivirgaceae bacterium | reverse complement strand
TTGCACAGACGCCTGGAATTCGCTACCTTCCCTTTCGAAAAAACACCCAAAAAAACCCTCTCGCCATCAAGACTTTCTGGCAATCGTCGGTCTTGTGCCTTGCCTCTATTGGCAGCGTGGCACAGAGTGCGCCGCCTTATATAGGCGCACGCGCCCAGGGCATGGGATATGCTTCAGCCTGTCTGTCGGATGTTTGGGCGCTGCACAACAACGTTGCCGGCCTCGCCTCCACCACGCGTACCACCGCTGCATTTTCCTATCAGGCACTTCCCTCCACCAAATTTCTGAACCGGAAGGGCGCGGTCATCGCTGCACCCTTCGAAACCGGCGCTGCCGCCGTCGGTATCTATCGCTTGGGTGACGATCTCTACAACGAACAAACCTTGTGCGTCGGTGCCGCCAACACCTTTGGTATGACGGCACTCGGCGTGAAAGTGAACTACGTCCAGTACCGTGCGGCGGGGCTGGATACACGCGCTGCCCTTAGTGTAAGTTTCGGTGGCCTCTCAACCCTCACCCCTGTTCTCCGCGTCGGCGCCCATATCGTCAACATCAATCAACCGATCATCAATGACCTCACTGGTGAAAAAATGGCCACCCGACTAATCGCGGGGCTTGCCTATCAACCATCTGACAAACTGATCGTCAGTGGGGAAATTGAAAAAGACCTCGCATTCCCATCAACGCTGAAAGCGGGACTCGAGTACCATCCGTTCGAAAAGGTGGCCTTCCGAACGGGATTCCACCTCCACCCGCAGGCAGGCTTTTTCGGTTTGGGCTTTGAAGCGTACAAGTTCCTGCTCGACTACGCCATCGCCTTCGGCGAACTGCCCGGCATGAGTCACCAGGCGACCGTCGCCTACAAATTCCGAAAGCCATGAACAAGGTGCTCTGCAACTTCGCGCTCTTCCTGTGCGTAAATCTGTGTTCGGCCCAACCCGAAGCCATCGACGCACAGCGCCTGGCCGATGAACTCCTGCCTGTTCCCGACCCCGACAGCGATGTGGACTATCAGGAGCAATACGAGCGTGCAGCACAACTCTTCGCGTCGCCATACGACCTCAACAAGGTGTCGCGTGATGAACTGCGGAGCCTACATCTCCTGACGGACACACAAATTGAGAACCTGCTCGCATACCGCCTTCAGCAGGGGCGACTACTCTCCCTCTACGAACTACAGGTCATCCCCGAATTTGATCTGACTACGATATCAGCATTGCTACCGTTTGTCAAAGTGGTGGCGCTGCGCGACCGAATAAACGCATCACTCCTTCAGCGGATCTTCGCAGAAGGCCACAGCTATTTTGTCGCGCGCTATAGCCGCACGCTCGAGACCAAAAAAGGATTCCGTCGAACATCCGGACACCCCGCGGCCTACGCGGGCTCCGCCGATCAGGTATACTGGCGATTTCGATCGTCGGTACCCGGAGACTTTAGCCTCGGTCTTGCAGGTGAGAAAGATTCAGGTGAAGCGCTGACCTTTGCACCAAAAGAGCGTCGCTGGGGTTTCGACTTTACTTCATGGCATTTGCAACTGCAGAACAAAGGGATCATCAGGAATATCGTGATCGGCGATTTCCAGGCGCAGTTCGGACAGGGACTTCTTCTTGGCGGCGCGTTCGGTCTCGGCAAGGGATCGCAAAGTGTTTCCACCGTGCGCAAAAGTAACCTGGGGTTCCGCCCCTATACTTCCATCAATGAAAACGGATCCTTTCACGGCCTTGCACTTAGCCTTTGCATAAAAAACATCACACTCTCTTCTTTCATTTCGCGCGTGGGGAAGGATGCTTCGCTCGACGGGATTTCAGACACCGCCACCGTAACTGCTTTTCAGCAGAGTGGCTATCATCGCACTGCTGTCGAGTTGGCAAGGCGAAAAAAAATTCGCGAACAAAACGCGGGACTGGTATTGGCGTACTCAAAAAAACAGTTCGACGCGGGCATCGTGGCACACACTATCCGTTTTGAAAATCGCGTTGAAAAGAAGCCCACCCTGTACAACCAGTACGCATTCGCCGGAAAGGAAAACGTAAATGTGGGCTTTTTTTTGAATGGACACCTGCAACACCTTTCCTTCTTCAGCGAGGTAGGCCACTCCCTTTCCGCAGGAAATGCGGTTATTGCGGGATTGCTGTTTACGCCCCATCAAAAACTGGACATCGGAATTGTCTACCGAAATTACGCCCGCGACTTTCACAGCTTTTATGCCAATGTCCTTTCTGAAAACACCCGTCCTGAGAACGAACAGGGTATCTATTGGGGATGGAAGTATCGATGGAATCGTCAGTACAGTCTCAGTGGATACGTCGACCTCTTCCGGTTTCCCTGGCTGGGTTTCAGAAGATACGCGCCGTCACAGGGTTATGAATGGCTTGTCCATGCCAACTACCAACCATCCAAACAGGCTTCACTCAGGGCTACGCTGCGGGAGGAATCAAAAAACCGGAATCTGAAGACACCTGATCATGTGTATACACTCGCACGTACAACAAAGCGAAACCTCACCCTCAGCTGCGACTACGGCATCGGTGAACATATCCGGCTAAAATCACGCGTGCAATTCAACCTGTATGATTTCAATGAAAAAGTAACCAAAGGCATTGCGGTGGTTCAGGACGTGGTCATTTCTGCAGGGCGATTTACCTTTTCGGGACGGCATGCGCTGTTTGATACGGATAGTTTTGACAACCGCAACTATGTCTACGAGCACGACGCCTGGCTCTCCTATTCCTTTCCTTCCTATTCGGGAACTGGTGTAAGAAATTACGCATTAATTCAATATAAAGCCGGCAAACACCTTACATTATGGCTTCGGTACGCGAGAACCGCCATGCTGATCGGCGAAGAAATCGGCAGCGGAACTGACCGAATAGACGGAAATACGAAGAATGATGTTAAATTTCAGGCACGATTCAGCTTCTAGTCTTAAAAAATCATGCATGCATTCAAATATATTACACCCGAAGTTCTTTTAGTGATGTGCATCGGAGGCATTATCTTCATCTTGATTTTAAAAGCTATTTTTAGAAAACGTAATTAGTATTTGTGTGTCTATAGGATGCAGGTTCGCAAAGGATTGTTTGGTCTTAGATGGCAAAATCCTTGCATCCGTTGCGTTCTTGCCGAGCGGTAAATCTTAACTTAACCATTGTGCTCCACGGGTGTAGGGAGCCATGACATGATCAACACAGTTAAACCAAAACTATGAAAACGAAAATTTTAGCGCTTGTACTATGTTTCTCCGCACAACTCGCCGTTGGGCAGGTAACGAAGAAGGTGCTTGACCTGCCGGAATTCAGGAGCATTTATGTAAACTCCAATTATACAGTCTATCTGAAGCAGACCAACAAGCAGGAGGTAAGTGTTGAGGCGCTGACTGAAATCTATTCCGCCACCGAAATCAAAGTAGTAGACGGCGTCCTGATGGTCAACATTGAGCGCAAGCCGGAGGCACCCAACAAGAGCTTGTGGGCAAAAATTGACGACATCAAACTCAACCCCACTATGAAATTGTATGTCACGATGAGAAACATTGACGACCTGCAAGTCAATGGCGGTGGGAAAATTATTGCTGAGAATTCGCTTGCGACAAGCAACATCTCCCTTGCCGTCAACGGCAGTGGCAGCATGGACGTCGACCTGAAGGGCGATAAGGTGAGCGCATCAGTGACAGGCCCCGGGAGCATCGCACTGCGCGGGTACGCCACCTCTCTGGATGCCCTGATCGCGGGACCCGGGAACATCAATGGGTTTAATTGTCCGATGGACAACGCAAAAGTAAAAATAAGTGGCTCCGGTATTT
>CAYMWA010000262.1:0-3842 GCA_964393795.1 uncultured Roseivirgaceae bacterium | reverse complement strand
AACGTTTTCATAAGCATGTGTTTGCCCTACCTGCTTTAAAAGTCGTGCCCCATGACGGAAACGGGTCAGTAACAGCCTCACACCGGCTATTGCGTAGATATTTCTACAGCGGAACATTAGAAATTAGAAATTGGAAATTGGAGATTGGAGGACAGGTACGGGGACTTTCGATGTACAGTTCCCCAATTGCCAACTGCCTATTGCCAATTGCCCATTATTTTACAACGCGGTTCTGAAGGAGAAAATCGGCCAACACCAGCGCGGCCATTGATTCAACGATGGGGACGGCGCGAGGAACGACGCAAGGGTCGTGTCTGCCCTTGCCGGATACGGTGACGGGTTGACCGTGCTTGTCAACGCTCTCCTGGTCTTGCATGATCGTGGCCACAGGCTTGAAGGCGACCCTGAAATAAATATCCTCACCATTGGAAATTCCGCCCTGGATACCACCCGAATGATTCGTTCTTGTACGGATTCTTCCGCCTTCTTCGTAAAACGCGTCGTTGTGTGCGGAGCCTCGCATTTTGATTCCCTCAAAGCCACTTCCATACTCGAAGCCTTTCACCGCATTGATGCTCAGCATCGCCTTGCCCAGTTCGGCGTGCAGCTTGTCGAAGACCGGCTCACCCAAGCCGACCGGCGTCTTGCGAATGACGCAGGTAACGATTCCGCCAATGGTATCCCGGTCCAGCCTGACCTGCTCGATAAGGGCGATCATCTTCTCGGCCGTTTCCGGATGCGGACACCGGACGATGTTGTCTTCTGTCCGGGTTAGATCAAGTTCCGTATAGAATGGCGCCGCAATGTCACCTACCTGTGAGACGAAAGCCTGGATCGCGATTCCGGACTCTTTTAGCAGGAGTTTGGCGATTGCGCCGGCAGCCACCCGTGCGGCCGTCTCCCGTGCCGAACTTCTGCCACCACCGCGATAGTCGCGCACACCATACTTCGTTTCATAGGTGTAGTCCGCATGTGAAGGGCGGAAACTTTCTGCGATGTGACCGTAGTCTTTGCTGCGCTGATCTTTGTTGGCAATTATAATCGCGATCGGCGTTCCGGTGGTTTTTCCCTCGAAGACGCCGCTGAGTATCTCCAGCGCATCATCTTCCTTTCGTTGAGTGGTGATGCGCGATTGTCCGGGCTTCCTCCGTGATAGTTCGGATTGAATGAACGATTCGTCAATGGCCAATCCTGCCGGGCATCCGTCGATCACGACGCCAATAGCGGGACCGTGGGATTCGCCGAAAGTAGTGATACGAAAAATTTTACCGTAAGAATTTCCCATGAGGAGCTATCAATCACCCGACCATTTTTTGTGGGGCGCAAATTAACTATTTCTTGAATACGAGGTACGCCGATGATCCGAGCATCAGGAAAATAAATGCACCGAATACCACGGTCTGCCACGAATCACTACGGGCCACCATCAAACGGTTATCGGCCGTTTGGATCTTATCATAAAAGCTGCCGTCGTCATTGGCCTGAATCACCTCGTTGCGGGTGCTTTCTCCGGTGACATAGAGTGTGAGCCGTGACGACAGCGTGTCGTATTGCTCTATTGTGGGATTAAAAAATATCCATTGAAAATAGTCCTTGAGTTCATACCTACCCGGCTCGCGCGGTATGAGGAAATAGTTGAAGGACTTGGTGCCCGCTACGCGGCCGTTTTCTCTTTTGACATCAACGCGAACATTCGGCTCGTAGAATTCAAAATTCACGTCATCCTTCACCCTCGGTTTGGGAATAGCGGAGATATTCCCCTCACCATAAATATTAAAGGCGTAGGACACGCTGTTCCCCGTTTTGACATCCGTTGACGGAATAGATTCAGACAGCTTGTAGTTCCCAACGGCCACCACATCTTTCAATGGGTGTTCCGGCAATTCCTTCACGATCACTGTTTTCGGTTTACTATAGAAGGTCTTGTAATCTTCCTTCCGGTTTTGTCCGAAGAACGACGGATTTTTTGCCACTTTGTATTTGATCATTTCCAGGCCCACCTTCGGAAACACAATAGGTTCCGTGTTGAGGGGATAGAAAGTTGCCTGGTAAATCTTGTAGCGCGTATATCCCTTTGATCCGATGGTTACGCGTTCCCCTTCGATGTTCTCGATATTGAAATTTTCCTCCCAGCAGTTGTTGGGTTTGAGCTTCTTGAGGATTTCCGAAAGTTGGCGGCCGAGCTCATAGAACTGAAGTGGCGCCCGGTTCGTTTCCGAGACAAAGAAAGCCAGCGTGGCGTTAAAGCCTTCGCCTACGTAGACATTGTCCTTGCTTGTGGTCAGGGCGAGAAACGCATCGTCATTGACGTCAATAAACTCCGTTTCGCCCGTTCCGAAAAAGTCGTCGGCTCCGCGGTCAAAAAAACTGCGGAAGGGATCCCGCTGTTGTGCCACCGGCGGCCCGACCCGAACCTTCTTGCCTTGCACCTGAATCGTCTCCCCGTTGACCTTCATGCTGAAATCGGGGATGAGGTACGTACCTTGTCGCAAAGGCAGGTAGGTCATTATCACACTCTGCGAAGAGGATATCTGGCCGTTGATAATGTTTTGGGTGGACTGCGTGGACGTACCTCGTTTCCTGAACCCCTCGATTTCCGGAAAATTGTCGTACGATTTGAGCCGTTCGTTCTCCACAGTCAGGGTAATCGTCCATGCCTGATTCTCGCCAATTTCATCGGGTCCCAACGTTACCCGAACCTGCCCCACAGTGGCGGAAAAAATCAACATAAATGGCACAACCGCGATCCAGCGCATAATCAATTGTGAATTAAAATCTTCAGATACAAAACTAAAACCGGGGAATAAAAATTGCTGTAATTGTGACAAAATAACACAAATCGCTGGGATGGGCACACCTGAAAAACGTTTTGGTCATATTTGCGATTTTTTTTCAGCTAGCCCGGCGGAAATCCTAAATTCAGTCTCATTTAAACCGTACGCACGTTGCCATGTTGAACTATGTCAAAACTGTGCTCACCAAAGTGAGTTTTGACGCTCTGTTATTCGAAAAGGAGCTGAGAAAGGCCATCAAACTACTGGTGGCCGACGAGATCAGGGATCTGAAGCACTGGTGTTACTCCAGCTTCGGAAAGCAATACGAAGCGATCCTCAACCGATGTTTCGTGGTGATTTAAATGATGTTCCACCGGCCTTTTGCTTGCAAAAGGCCTTCCTTTTTTGAGGCCGTTACGGCCGCTGTGCTTATATTTACGTATGCTAAAACGCGTTCCTCCGGAGGCGGTGGTCTGGCTTGTTGGTCTTGCGCTCCTGTTCTTCATGGACACGGACAGCAGTCATATTTCCCTCTGCCCGCTCAGGAATGCCGGCTTTGACTTTTGCCCGGGCTGCGGGCTGGGAAGATCGGTATCACTGCTTTTCCATGGCCAGGTGTCCGCTTCGCTGCAGGCACATCCCCTGGGAATATTTGCCGTCGTTGTTCTATCTTTCCGAATCGGAAACCTCACTAAACAATACATCCAAAATTATGGCAAAAATTATTGATGTACTTCCCGAAATCACCGGCGAAGAAATGCTCTACGTGCAATCACTGATCAAAGATCTCGACGATGAACGCGCCCGTGCCTTCGCAAGCGTCTATCGAAGCCGGCGAAAAGACCCCCAAATGGTGTTGATCACGGCATTGCTCGGTTTCGTGGGCTTCGCGGGGATTCATCGCTTTATTCTCGGACAAATCGGGATGGGCATCCTTTACTTCTTTACTGCCGGACTTTGCCTTATCGGAACCATTGTCGACCTCGTGAATCATCAAAGGCTCGCCTTTGAACAAAACCAGAAAATCGCGAACGAGGCAATCGCAATGGTTTAGTTTATTAGACATTA
>CAYMWA010000261.1:0-3856 GCA_964393795.1 uncultured Roseivirgaceae bacterium | reverse complement strand
TTGAGTTCGTAGATATAGTCGTCTCCTTTTGGAGGTTTGTCTATGCTTTCCGCCAGCATCGGCTCGATGAACTGCTGCATGTAATCCATTTGTGGCGTGTCGACGCGTTCGAGCAGGTAGTGGCGGTCCTTTGTCTTGTGCATGCGGTACTCTCCCGTGAGTTCCTTACTGGTCAGCCGGAAATAAAATCCGTCTTTTTTTTCTTTCGTGATCTGGTATTTACCGAGGGCGTATATCCACATTTCACCGGCGCCGTACTGACCTTTCGGGATGCGGCCATCGAACCGGAGATACTCCATCGGATGGTCTTCCGTTTGTACCGCCAATCGTTTGACCCCTGGCCTCGGAGGAAGTCCCTTAGGCACTGCCCACGACTTGAGCACGCCGTCCTGTTCAAGTCTCAGGTCATAGTGCAGGTGGGAGGCGTGATGCCGATGAATCACAAACGTGTCGTTGCTTCCCGGGAGCGGGGTGCCGGCCGGCTCGGGCGTCTTTTCGAAGTCTCTTTTCTGCTTGTATGTTTCCAGTTGTTCCGGCGTCTTGTGTTTTTTTGATGCCGGAAGTTTCCTCCCCTTTGCTACCACGGTCTTTCTGTGCGTGTGCAACGCTACGGCGTAGGCACCCATGCCCTCCCATGCATCTCCTTCCTGCAATACACGTGTCATCGCGTTGTGAATATTAAACTCCGACGGATTTGTTACTTCCGCCAGTGCATCCCAGCTCAACGGCATGGATACGGGCGCGCCCACCCGACCGCGGAGGCTGTACGGCGACACGATCGTCTGGCCACTGCGTATGCGGTAAATATCGACGAGTATCCTGCCCTTGCGCGCTTCCTTTTTGATGTGGAGCGTAGTGTCGTTGGGGAAACGATCGATGAAGGGCCGCGCGATTTCCTGCGCCGCCTCAAACACTTCCTGAAAATTTTGGGCGGCTACCAGCGGACAACAAATGTGAATGCCCTTTCCGCCCGTGGTCTTCACAAATGGGGTATATCCGTATTGCTCAATGTG
Organism: uncultured Roseivirgaceae bacterium; assembly: GCA_964393795.1. Classification (GTDB taxonomy): domain Bacteria; phylum Bacteroidota; class Bacteroidia; order Cytophagales; family Cyclobacteriaceae; genus Chryseosolibacter. The sequence continues at coordinate 2,843 of CAYMWA010000261.1, read as the reverse complement.
CATTTTTAGTTCGTCGGCAATGGGAAGGAGCTTCCGAAAGTTGAATCCCTCTGGCGGATCGAGGTCAAAGACCATGTAGTCGGGCTTGTCAAAGTGCGGGCTCCGGCTATGAAGCTGATGGAGTTCCAGGCACGCCAGGTTGGCCAGCCATACCAGCAGCGCCGGCTCCGTGGCAACGATGTATTCTTTTTCAACCGACCCCAGCGTTTCAAACGCAATCCAGTCGGGTGCCCATCCGGGCCGGTTCTTCTGATAAAAACTTTCACCGTGGATGCCGTCCGGAAATCGAATCATCGTTAGTGCCCGGCCCCTGATATGGTTGAGAATCGTCGGTGCGATCTGGAGATAGTACGCAATGACTTCTGCCTTAAGCACCCCATCCTCCGGAAACAAAACCTTGTCTAGATTGGATAACTCAATCTTTCGCTTCCCTACCTCCGTCCACTGCGTTTTCTTTTTGGCCATGAATTGAAACTTAGAAATTAGAAATTACTTATTCACGACTCGTGACCAATGACTAACGACCAACTACCAATGACTAACGACCAATAGCCAACAGCCAATAATTATTCCATCACGTCTGCTTTTTTCTTATTGCTGAGAAAGACCATTCCCACTACAAAGCAAATGGCTGCCACCACTATCGGGTAGTACAATCCGGCGAACGGATCGCCCTCCGGGTTGGCGTCGGTCTGTGTGTAGACGTATAGCGAGGTGGCTATCAACGGGGTCAGGCCGCCAAAAATGCCATTGCCGATATGATAGGGCAGCGACATGGACGTATAGCGTATTCGCGTCGGGAACAGCTCCACCAGGAACGCGGCAATCGGCCCATACACCATTGCCACGAAGATGACCTGGACGAAAACGAGAAGCACCATCGTCCAAAACTTTGGCGTACTCAGGATGACCTCGTCTTTCGTTACCACTTCCGCTGCACCGGCGTCCTCCGTTTCCGATACAGTATGGACTACGCGGTTGCCATCTGTATAGTGGGTTTCGGTCACACTAACGGTCACCAGTGCGCCCGCTTCATTCGTATTCGTGCTGTTGGTCGTCACCGAAGGACCGGCTGCGACACTCTGGTCTATGTCGGCCACCTTGTGCATCTGCTTGTAGATCGGAACATACAGGATCGCTGCCAGTAACATTCCAGTCATCATGATATGTTTCCTACCGATGCGGTCTGAGAGCCAGCCAAAGTATACGAACAACGGTGTGCCTAACAGCAGTGCGACGGAAATAATATTCCATGTCTGAGCCTGGTTGACATGAAGCGTATTTTCGATAAACGTCATGGCATAAAACTGGCCGGTATACCACACAACTCCCTGGCCGGCAGTGGCACCAAACAACGCAATCAACACCAGCTGAAGATTGGCTTTGTTGCCGAAACTTTCCTTCCAGGGATTTTTCGACAGCTTGCCTTCCGATTTGATTCTGGCAAACAAGGGTGATTCCGACATTCTTAGCCGGATGTAAATAGAGACGCCCACCAACACGGCAGAAAGGATAAAGGGAATTCGCCATCCCCAGGTGTTAAAGGCTTCAACGCCCACCCAGTAGCGAACGGCAAGGATCACCCCGATGGATACAAACAATCCGAGCGTAGCGGTTGTCTGGATGAAGCTGGTGTAGTACCCGCGCTTCGCCGCCGGCGCATGTTCGGCGACGTACGTGGCAGCGCCGCCATACTCGCCTCCCAGTGCCAGTCCCTGCAACAGCCGTAGTATTAACACGAGCACCGGCGCCACTAGTCCCCACGAATCATATCCGGGAATAAGACCGATCGCGAAAGTGGATCCGCCCATGATGACAAGGGTGACGAGAAAGGTGTACTTTCTTCCGATGAGATCGCCTAGGCGTCCAAAGAAGAGCGCACCAAAGGGCCTGACAACGAACCCGGCGCCAAAGGTTGCCAGGGTGGCCAGAAAGGCTGCCGTCGGGTTCCCATGCGGAAAAAATTGCTGGGAAATAATGACGGCGAGACTTCCGAAGATGTAGAAGTCATACCATTCGATGAGGGTTCCAACTGACGAGGCCGTGATGACGCTCCACAATTTTCGGGTTTCATGCGGCGCAACGGCGGTGGTGGTCGTAGCAGTGTCGTCCATAGGTTGGGTTAAACCACCAAGATAAATAAAAAATGGTTTATTGCGCCTAGTGCCTGTCCTTTCGTCTGTACTTTCTGTTTCCCTCGAGTAACTGGATAAATCTCCGCAGCAGGTCAAAGTAGAGGGTGACGAAAAGAAACGCGGTCATCGACCAGATCACGGCGATATTGAAATACAGCGTCTCAAAATACAGGCCGGCGAAATGCTTCGTTGGCTGATAAAGGTTCGCAGAGAAATCATACCAGCTTCCAGGCCGGTGTTCGTCCATATATATAGGGAATATCTTTTGGATAAGACGACCCTCCCACTCGATGATGCGGTCGCGCGAAGTCGTGTTCCTGACCCGGTCGGACACTGCCTCATTCACGTATGTTTCTTTCATCGCCAGGAAACGGGCTTTTCCTTCTGCGGTGTTCGTCAACCGTGCAACAATTGCCTCACGCTGATCCTTGGCACGTGCTATCCTGTTCGCATAGAATTGCTTCAGCGTTGAAAGAAACTCACTCGTCGCGCGGTACACCGTTGAGTCGAATTCATGGATATTCAGGCGCGACGCCTCCGGCAAACGATCCTCACCGACTTTTTCCAACTCATAGCCTATCTCGTTGCGCAGTAAGGTAAGCGCTGACACCATTTCTTCGTTGTCGGGATTGCGCCATTCGCCTCGGTGGTGAAGGCAATACGCCAACTTCGACTCCAGTGTGGGTATGTAGTAGATGCGCTTGTATT
>CAYMWA010000260.1:0-3867 GCA_964393795.1 uncultured Roseivirgaceae bacterium | reverse complement strand
ATCCAGGCTTCAGGAATGTGTCCGAGTGTACCATCGTCGAGCATGATGGTATCCTGATGATTGAGGATGGTGTTGCGGATGTCTTTCAGTGATACCTGTTGGTCGCCCCATTGTACGGTCACCTTCAGTTCAAACCAGTCGGTGGCCGTTCCTGCTTCAATGCTGATCTTTGGTTCGTGTGTGGTATACCGGAATTTATTCAGGTTCTCAAAGCCGTGGATACTCAGGCCCTTATCCTGCACCTTTCGCAACATACCAATAAACCAGCCGCGTTTCATCACCTCATCGAAGGGAAGGTAGTAATACTGGTTGTTGCGTTGATTCGAAAACGATGGATGGAGCGTGCGAAGATATTCGTAAAGATCCTTCTCGGCTTCTTTGTTGCGTTTGAGGATTCGCGTTTCCGACCGGTGTACTTCCACGTGATGCGTTTCGTCACCATAGTCGAGTTCTACACCTTCATACACAAATTCCGGACGGATCATCAGGTCGCTTTCATTGAGTTCGCTGAGGCGGAGGCGCGGTTGGACGTCCGGTTCGACAAGTACGACTTTTAGTTTGGGACTAATCGTGACGGGGTAACGTTGCATCCAAGGGAGAAGATATTTCACGATAATCTCTTTTTTCACCGATAGCGGAAAACTGATCGGGCCGTTCTTGAAGAGATCGAAAATGTCGAGGGCAGCGGCGTTGGGAGGAAGATACAACGTGTTGTCGTGTTCAAGTAGGCAACCTGCCCTGAGTTGCAGTGGTCCTTCTGTGCCCGCGAAGTTCAGCTTCAAATCCAGGACGACAAGTTCGCCTTTTAATTCAGCGGTAAAACTCAGCTCCGGCGGATCTATGCCGAGGCGGATGGTTTGTTGTCTTGAATTGTTAAAGCGCCCCGCACGGAGCACAAAGAGGTTGGGCCATGTCGAAAGTACGGGCCATAGTTTGGTGAGGAGATCGACGTAGTGACGGCGCAGGTTGGTCAGTTCGCGTCCCGACACATGTGCCCACGATCCAGAATGGTTTCTGATGTAGCGGTTTCCGGTTGCCTCCATCCACTTGAGGATTTTGTTGTCCGAGAACCCGAGGAGGTCTTCATAAAACGCATCGTCGAGTTTGTGGAGGAAGGCGAGCCCTTTCTCAACCTGCAGGGAAATCCGTCTGTATTCGTTTACACCATTCAGTGCATAGATTAATACCGGTTCGAGATCAAAGCGGGTCGATTTGGAAGAAACGAAGTTGAAAAGAAATCCGAGTTCGTACTTGAGTTCATAATCAGCCGGAAGTTTAGGACGCGCGGCCTTTTTGTAAACTTTTTTCTCTTCTTCAAACAGCATGCAACGGTCTTCTTAGCGTAAAAGTGAAGCCACAAATATAGAACTGGTGCCGGGCGAAAAGGGTGTTGCCGATGATTTTTTAACACGTCTTTCACAAACTGTTGAGCATTAGCTTCTTGAGCGAATTGTAGCCATGCGCCTATTCTTCTACGAAACGTTCGAGGTTGACAACGTCGCCGAAGAGCAATAGTTTATCGCCCTGGTGGAGGGTGGTTTCCGGAGTGAGCACGCCCTGCACGACGCGCGTTGTCCGGACTGTTCCAAGGATGTTGCGACTCTGCATTTCCCGGACGATGGTGACAGGCTGAATGTGGTATTTTCCGAGAAAGTCGATGTCGGCAATCTTTTTGTCGATGTAGCGTTTCGGAAGTTCAATTTCAATCAGTTTGTACTTGTCGCTGATCTTGAACGAATCGGTCACGCCTTTCAGGTCAAGTTTGTAGGCCATTCGGTCGGCGGAGTCACCTTCCGGGTAGACAAATTCTTTAATGTTCATGGCTTCGAGTACCGTTTGTTGCAACGGAGAGGTTACACGACAGATAATGCGTTTCGTTCCGCTTTGGAGGAGCAGCGCGGTAGCCATGATGTTCACGCCTTCATCTTCGCCAATGGCATTGATCACCGCGTCTACGTCCTTGATGGGCAGGTCTTTGATGGCTTCGGGATTTGTCGCGTCCAGCGCGATGGCGTGTGTGATCTGATGGTTTAGTTTTTCGACCAGTTCCATCTTGCGGTCGACCCCGATGACTTCATGTCCCAGCACCACCAGTTTCGTCGACAAGGCGGCGCCGTAGTTCCCCAATCCTAATACGATAAATTTCATATCCGCTGCTTGTGTTTAAAACATAATATTTTCCGACGGATACCGGTAAGGTCTTTCAGTGGATTTTGTGACAACTGCAACAAGCAGCGTCAGCGCGCCCACCCGTCCGATAAACATTACCGCCATGATGACAAACTTACCAAAAAATGACAGTTCTGATGTGATGCCGAGAGTAAGTCCAACAGTGCTGAAGGCCGAGAACGCTTCGAAGGCGAGTTTGAGGAGTCCTTTTTCCGCATCAAAAACCGATAACAGGAGTACTGCCACTCCAAGCACAACCAACGCGAGGAGAATGATGGCAAAGGCGCGCTTGATGGAAGCCACCGATATTTCACTACGGAAGGCCTCCGTTCGCCTGTGGCCCAGGATGACGCTTTTCATGTTCAAAAAAGCGACCGCGGCAACCGTTGTTTTTATTCCTCCGCCGGTTGAGCCGGGTGATGCGCCGATAAACATCAGTAAAAGATAGATCATTATTGTGGGAAGGGACAACAGGGTAACGTCGACCGTATTAAATCCGGCGGTTCGCGGTGTCACGCTTCCGAAGAAGCTGGTGGTAATCTTTCCGAAAATCGTGCGATGTGTTTGCAGCGTATGGTTGTATTCGAAAATGAGATACGTGACGAGTCCCACCGCCAGGAGTATAAAATAAGTCGACAGCGCGAGCCGCGACGTGGTTTGGAGGATGTTCGTATAGCTCTCACGGCGCGGATCGCCGAGAAACGTCTTTACAGTATTGACCATCTTTATCCGCAACCAGGTAAAGATATTAAAAACGACGGGGAAGCCCATCCCGCCGAGAATGACGAGGATACCGAGTATCCAGTGAAGCCCGTAGTTGAAGCGTATCCTGTCGTCATACAACCCACCGGTTAAAGTCGACATGCCCGCATTGCAAAAGCCCGAGATCGCATGAAAGATTGAAAAGAATATTTTTTGTGCCTCGGACGCGAACATCCCCATCGGCAGGCTGCCATAGATCATGAACGCCCCGATAGCTTCGAAGGTGATGGTGACGATCACCACGCGCGAAATGAATGAGATGACGTTGCTCATCCGGCTGCTGCTCAGCATATCACGAAGCGCGATCTGGCTTTGAAAGGACACCGACCCCGTCACCATGAAACCGATCAGGCCCGCAAAGGTCATGATTCCGAGTCCACCAATTTGAATAAGGATCAGGATGATCACCTGCCCGGTTGTGGTAAACGCGGTTGCCGTGTCAACAACAACGAGGCCCGTTACACAAACCGCACTTGTTGCCGTGAAGAATGCGTCCACGGGGTGGATGCCGCCCGTTGTCGCGTTGGGCAACAGCAGCAGGAAGCCTCCAATGAGAATAAAAGCAGCGAAGCTACCGACAAAAAGCAGTGCCGGATCCACGCCCCTTCGATAAATGAACCGCAAAATATGCGACACTTCGGTGAAGAACAAAATGCCGATGCCGAAGAACAGTGTAACTTTTTTGACAATAAGATCCGGCGCGCTCTCCGGCGTGTGTGGGATTTCCTGACTAATGCCTTTGAGGTAAAACACAAGGACGACCAGGAAGAGATTGAAAAAACGGGACCGCCATCGGCTTATGTCCGGCAGCATGATGAAAAACCGAACGATGAACAAGATCGACAGGAAAAGAAAAATATAGTGATGTGCAAAATAGGCTTGCTGCTGCCGCTGATAAAAATCCTCAAAGCCAATGGTGTAGATGACGATAGTCAG
>CAYMWA010000259.1:0-3870 GCA_964393795.1 uncultured Roseivirgaceae bacterium | reverse complement strand
AGAAGAACAGGCGCACAGAGATCATTATCACGCCGAACCTCGACGAGTTGTTCCGTATTCTGGAAAGCAACTAGCACTATTCCACCTGTACCTTCAGGGTCTTTACATTGAAACCGCGCTCGTTTACGCGAAGAATGTACATACCTGGCGGAAAGTGGGCGAGGGAAATAACAGCCTTCGATTCGGTAACCGGTTGCGCGTGCAGCTTCCTGCCCTGCATATCAGAGAACATCACCGTTCTGCTTTTGGATACGCCCGGGAACTGCAACATGAGCGCTTTTGATGCGGGGTTTGGATACATTTCCAGTGTGTAGCTTTCCTGTTGGAAGATGCCTGTGATCATCAGCGCGCGGACACTGATCTTGCCGTCTTTGACATTTGCTTCAACTGTGCGATGTATGCTGCCGGGGCCGATGTCAATGTTTGCAACGGAAGTCTCGTCCATGGGATAGCCGGGGTATTGAAAGTTCAGACGATACGCGCCGTTTGGCAAATGGATAAACATAAACTCGCCTTCCGCATCGGTGGTTGTATGAGCGACGGGCGTCAATACCTCTTCTTCGCCCGATCCGTCGACGCGCAACAAATGCACGCTTACGTTCGGTATTCCCACATCGTCCTTAAGCCTTCCTCCGGTATTCGTTTCCCCCAGACGTCCAAGCACTGAGCCCGAGCCCGATAGACTTCCCGGTTCTTTTTGCGAAAGGATATCGAGTCCTGAAGTGTTCTCTTTCAGAGCCACCGAATCGGCTTCCTCCCAGAAGAGGGCGCTTTCATAGTAAGTGGGGAGTATGTCGGGGTACACCACGGTATCCGCCATCCCGAGCAATTGATAATCGCCAAGGACGACATTGTCAAACGAAAAGGCGCCGTCATTGCTGACGCTCGCTGTTTGCACGGGCAGGAATCCACCGGGTTGGATTCGGTACAAGGTTACCTCGCCCTGACGAGCGGGAACGTCTGAATCGGCGAATAGCCGGCCCTCCACGGAGGCATGCGCAAGCACCTTCATGACAGCCGATTTCAGGACAAGCCCGGGAAGCGCCGTATTAACCACCTCCACCTGGTAGTCGCCCATATTTTCCCGGTTGATAGATGGCAGATAGTAGGTATCACCTGTTGACCCGGCGAGTGGAGCGCCATTGCGCGTCCAGTTGTAAACGCTGTTCACACCTCCTGCGAAAGCAGAGAAGATATAGGAAGAGCCGACAGAGATCGTCGTATCCACTGCGGTTCCAATTTCGGCTTGCGTCAGGTAGCTGAAGCCGGCTACCGATGCATTGGGCTCGAGGTCGTCGAAGTTAAGATGGTTATCAGAGACGTCCAGCAACGTAATTCGTGTGTTGGCGCTGAAGTCAGGAAGTGCCGTGATCCGGTTGCCCGAAAGATCGATCTCCTCAAGGCTGAGTATATCCGCCATGGCGTCAGGTATCGGCCCGGCAAGTTGATTGTTTGAAAGGTCCACAGCAGTAATACTTTGCCCGTTTACGGTTATGCCGTGCCAGGAACCTAGTGGTGTGCTGAGCCAGTTGCCGCGGCTTGTCCATGATTCGCCTCCGGTTGACTGATACACGGCAACCAATGCCAGGGAGTCGGCTTCCAGATTTCCGGGCGTTCCCTGCGCCACGGTGAAGAGGCCATTCAATCTACGCGAATAGCTCACCACGTCGACGCGGTGTGGCGATGTTTCGATGTGCCGCGCACCCATACCTGCGTAGCGGGCTCCCGGGATCTGACGTGCGACGATTAGGTTCGGGTCGAAGGGCAAACTAGCGGGATAACTGATTTCGACATATCCGGCGGTGTCGGCCGCGTTGCTTCCAATAACGCGCCAGGCATAGGGAAAGTCGATCAATGACGCGACGCCGGGGCCGGCGGAATGTCCTGCAGGAGCATTCTCAACCGATGCGGTAATCCGCTTTGCGTCAACCTGGTGGAGTGTCACAGGCAAATAATGTCCGTCTTTTCCCAACGGGAAAACAAAGTCACCGACACCTGCGCGGGCGACCAGGCCGCCACTTACGTACGAACCCGTATCTGACGTTAACGCCGCCTGTGCAGCCAGCACTACCGTATCGCCAGAATTCAGTACTTTCAGCAATCCGCTGATCAGCAGGAGGCTGTCTTTGATATGAATGGTTCCGGTGAGTCTTGCATCGCCGGCGCCCACCTTGGTAAGCGCCCGGATAGCCGTGCCACCTGGCTGAAAGTCGTGATCGGTGGTGTATTGCAGCCGAAAGCTGCCTGTACTTTGTTTGTCCAGTTGTCCGAGATTTACGAAGTCATTTGAAGTGCGAATAAAGCCGTGGTTGAGAATGTGTGTTCCTTCCGCGTTGGTCCATGCGCCATTGGTGGTGAGGCGTGTGGAGTTCCACAGTTGTACACCGGTATTCGTAATGAATTGGGCTCCGACCGTCAGGGATGCTGACATGAAGATTGACAGTATCAGGTACTTCATGTGCGGCTATTTAACGTTTACCAGCACTTTGATGAGTCCTGCTTCCGCGTCAAAGTTTTCCAGTGCCTTCCCGATGATGGCGCCGGCAGGATAGATGTGGATGCCATTCACGACTACCGGGACGGCCTTCATGGCATGCCCTTCGCGGGATGAAGTCACCAGCAAGTCGCCTCTCCGGATCGGTCCGTTTTCCGTGCACACTTTTGTGGGAATGACGCCGACCACGCCCATGGGCACCATGCCGTCAGTGTTTTCCGTGATGCTCTTTTCGGTTAAGACTACGCCGGGCTGGGTGGCATAGACGCCCGCGACGCGGGTCGAATTAGCAACCTTACTTTTTTCAACCGTGCGATCACTATTTTCAGAAATGACCAGGACATCGCCCGGCGCGTAGGCCGCGCGGGTCCCCTCGACATCAAAAAGCTCTGCAACATCGGCACCGCTGGCTTGTGTTCCTCCATTAAAAAAGCCCTTTCCTGATTTGTCGATGCGGGCCACTGCAGCGCCATCGCTTCCGAAATTCGCGAGGTTGCCGGAGGCGCCCAGGTGATTGACATACATGGCATCCCCATTCCCATAGTTGAGCAGGGAGACCGTGGATGCATACGACGCTTCATTTTTTACGGAGAACGTTGCTGCCCTGCCCGTTCCGTTTGTGGACACGGTAAGTACGTCGCCACTGTTTTGCATGTTTGTGTTCTCGAATTCTGCGACATCGACAGTCGTAAACGAACTCCCATCGTATTTGATCTTGAAAACCATCGAGCTGTCGGCCATCGAGGTCACACTGTCCTTATAGGGATATTGCAGTTGGAGGGTGCCACTGCCCAGTGTGTTGAACCAGGAGGTTCCGTTCCAAATGAAGATCGCTTTCAGATTGGTGTCGTATACCATCAGGCCGTTGTCGGCTTGTGTTAGAATACCTGTGAAGCCGGAGGCCGTGCGTTGTGCTGTAGTCAGCCGCGGCATAATGAAACCCTGATTGCCGGTAGGCGATTCGACGTGCAGCACAGCATTGGGATTTGGCGTATCAACGCCAACGCCAAGCGATTGATTTTGCGAAAACAGGAGGCACGGACAGAGAGCAACGAGCGCGCCGGCCAGGAGTAGAACTCTTTTCATGGGGTTTATTTTGGTGATTTAGAGGTTTCCGTCATTGACGAAAAGACAGCCGACATGCAAGGCCGCTTAACAAAGTTAAGAATCGACGCGACTTTCCGGCACAATTGCTCACCTAAGTTCAGGAATTTCCGGGCATTTCCTGCCTGTAGCGCACTGCGACAATCACTAAAACCCCGCGATAGGTTTCTGGATAGGATGGGATCAGCCCGCTTTTTGCAGGGCCTGATCGAGGTCGGCAATCAGGTCGTCTGCATCCTCTACTCCGATACTGAGCCGCATCAGCGAATCGA